>CAZAQK010000126.1:0-4940 GCA_964487265.1 uncultured Rickettsiales bacterium
AGGGTCTATCGGCGCACCGCCACGTAAAATGCTACGAATGGATAACTTAACTTCAACATCATCACGTTCTTTTAGAACATAACCTGTCGCGCCTGCCTTGATTGCTGAAAATAAACTTTCCTGAGTACTCCAGGCTGAAATCACCAAGAACGAAGAGCAACTGAAAAAAGAAGATCAGGAGCTGGCAAAGCAACGCACCGTACTCTCCAAGGAAGCATTTGAAGAAAAAGTGCGCGCTTTCCGCAGCAAGGCAACCGACATGCAAAAAGAAGTACAATCCAAAAAAGCCATGCTGGATAACGGCTTTGAGCGTGCATTGATGGACATCCAGAAAGTTGTATCTGAGATCATCGTGGAAATGGCCAAGGAAAAAGGCTTCAGCATGGCAATTCCTACGTCACAGATTCTCTATGCCGATCCTAAAATGGATATCTCGGCCGAAGTGCTCGATAAACTCAATAAAAAACTTCCGAAGGTTACGGTGAAGTTTGAAAAGTAGCCGATGGCTGACAAACGGTTTTTTCATAACGCGGGCGCACTAAGCCTTGATGACATCGCAGCACTGACCAGTGCCGTCGTTGACATAAGCCGCGCCCGCGATACCGGAAAAACCTTCAGCAACGTTGCACCACTTGACCGCGCCGGCCCGCAGGACATCAGTTTTCTCGACAATGTCAAATACGCCGACAGCTTTGCCGCAAGCAAAGCCGGAGCCTGTTTTGTCCGCCCAAAATTCGCGGTCCGCGCACCGGAAGGCATGGTGCTGTTCATTACCGATGAACCCTATTATTGCTCTGCCCTCACGGCACGGCGTTTCTACCCTGATATCGCATTCACACCCGCCATTTCCCCGCAGGCGCATATTGCAAAATCCGCCACCATCGGCAAGGATGCACGCATTGATGCAGGAGCTGTAATTGGCGAAGGTGTTCGTGTTGGCAATCGCTGCTTCATCGGTGCCGGTGCCGTGCTGCATGAGCATGTCGAGATCGGTGATGATTGCCACATAGGTGCCAATTCCACCATCAGCCATTCCATTATCGGTTCACGGGTTATCATCCATCGCGGCGTGCATATCGGGCAGGACGGGTTTGGTTACGCCGCCAGCAAAAAAGGCATCGTGAAAGTGCCGCAGCTTGGCCGCGTCCTCATTGAAGACGATGTGGAGATCGGCTCCGGCACCTGCATCGACCGCGGGGCTGGTCCGGATACCGTCATCGGGCAATACAGCAAGATCGACAATCTTGTGCAGATCGGCCACAATGTGCATATTGGCAAGCATGTGTTTATCGCCGCGCACTGTGGGCTGGCTGGCAGCACATTTGTGGGTGATGGTGTCATGATGGGCGGGCAGGCTGGCATTTCCGGCCATGTGCGCATCGGCAACGGTGCAAAGATTGCGGCACAATCAGGCGTGATGACCGATGTACCTGCTGGCGCGACCTATGGCGGCTCACCTGCCATGCCCACGCGTGACTGGCACCGGCAGACCGTTGCCGTGTCGAAGATGGCAAAAAGAAAAGACGGTTCTGAGGAGTAAGGAGAATATTATGGAACTGGTGGAGAAGAACGTGCAGGAAAACCGCATCATACCTATCGAGCGCATCATGGAAATGATACCGCATCGCTATCCCTTCCTGATGATTGACCGCATCATTGATTTCATGCCGGGCGAGTTCGCCATCGGCCTCAAGAATGTCAGCATCAACGAGCCCTTTTTTCCCGGCCATTTCCCGCAAAAACCGGTAATGCCCGGCGTACTTATCATTGAGGCGATGGCGCAGACCTCCGCCGTGCTCGTTGTACATACGCTCGGCAAAGAGGCAGAGGGCAAGCTGGTGTATTTCATGTCGGTGGAAGAGGCCAAGTTCCGCAAACCTGTAGGCCCGGGCGACAGCCTGCACATCCGCGTCGACAAAGTGCAAAGCCGCCGCAACGTGTGGAAATTTTCCTGCGTGGCAACGGTGGGTGACCAGAAAATGGCAGAAGCTGTCATCTCTGCCATGATCGTGGATTAATATGGCCATTCACCCCACAGCAATTATCGGTAAACAGGTCACGCTTGGCGAAGGCGTAGAGATTGGTCCATATTGTGTTGTTGAAGGCGAAACGCAGATCGGTGCCGGTACAAAACTCATATCGCACGTAAGCATTGGCGGCATCACCACGATCGGCAGGAACTGCACCATCTATCCGTTTGCATCCCTAGGCCATGCACCGCAGGATTTGAAATTCAAGGGCGAGAAATCGAAACTCGTCATTGGTGATAATAACGTCATCCGCGAGCAGGTAACCATGAATCCCGGCACGGAAGGCGGTGGCATGCTCACGCAGATCGGCAGCAACTGCCTGTTCATGGTGGGTGCGCATGTGGCGCATGACTGCAAGATCGGCGATAACGTCATACTGGTGAATAATGCCACGCTGGGCGGGCATGTCGACATCGGTGATTTTGCCATCATCGGCGGGCTTTCCGCTGTGCACCAGTTCGTGCGCATCGGCCACCACGCTATGATCGGCGGCATGTCCGGCGTTGAGCATGATGTGATACCCTATGGCTCAGTCATGGGCGAGCGCGCCAACCTGGCAGGACTCAACCTTGTGGGCCTCAAACGCCGCGGCTTCGACCGAGACACCATCCACGCCCTGCGCAACGCCTACAAAACGTTATTTGAAGATGCCGAGGGTACGCTGGCTGAACGCGCCGAAAGAACCAGAAGCGAATTTGGCGCTATCGAAGCCGTGCGCGAGATCCTTGGCTTCATGGATGATAAGGGCAGCCGCTCGCTGTGCATCCCTAAACAGACAACACCGCAAGCCGCATGAGCACGCAAGCCATCAGAGCAAACAGCAAAGACACGCTGGGTATTGTGGCAGGCAGTGGCCGCCTTCCCTCCCAGCTGGTTGAATATTGCCGGCAGAATAACCGTCCGGTTTTCGTGCTGGCCTTCCAGGATACAACCGACCCCGAGACCTACGCGCATGTGCCGCATGCCGTGGTGCGTATCGAATCGGTGGGCGAAGCACTCGAGCATCTGCGCGGTGCCGGTGCGAAAGAGCTGGTCATGGCTGGCAAAGTACGCCGACCTTCGCTGATTGGCCTGCGGCCTGACAAAGCAACCGCAAAACTGATCGCCCATATGGGCAGCTCCTTTTTCTCCGGCGATAACGCGCTCTTCACCTCACTGGTGTCATTCCTTGAGGGCGAAGGATTCCACGTCATCGGTGCCGAAGAAATCATGAATGAACTCGTGGCACCTGAAGGCGTGCTGGGTAAAACCCACCCCACCAAACAGAATCTTTCTGATATCGCCAAAGGCATGCGCATTGCCAAAGCCCTTGGCGGCCTCGATATCGGGCAGGCCGTGATAGTAGAAAACAATTATGTGCTGGGCGTTGAAGCTGCCGAGGGAACCGATGCGATGATCATCCGCTGCGCCGGCCTTAAGCATGAAGAGCGCGGCGGTGTTCTTGTTAAAGCAAAAAAACCCCTGCAGGAAGCACGTGTGGATTTGCCGGCCATCGGGCCTGCCACCATTGAAAATATTTATGCGGCAGGCCTCATGGGCGTTGCGGTGGAAGCCGGAGGCAGCCTGATACTGGACCGCGCGCAGGTCATTGCCCGTGCCGACAAGCTGGGTATTTTCGTGATGGGCGTGCGTCATGCCTGAGACCCAGGCCAGCGAAAAACCGCTGATTGTCTATATCATTGCCGGCGAAGCGTCTGGTGACCTGCTGGGTTCCCATCTGATGCGTTCACTCAAAGCCCAGTCGTCCCGTCCCATACGTTTTTACGGTATCGGCGGCGACAAAATGATCGCTGAAGGCATGGAAAGCCTGTTCCCGTATCATGAACTTTCGATGATGGGATTTGTTGAAATTCTCCCCTATGCCTTCAACCTGATGGCGCGCATCAGCCTCACGGTGGAGGACGTAAAAAACCATGCTCCTGATGTGGTGATTACGATTGATTCACCCGGCTTCTGTTTCCGTGTGGCGAAAAAACTGCGTGAGCAGAAACTGCGTTCGAAATTCGTGCATTATGTGGCTCCGACCGTTTGGGCATACAAGCCCGAGCGCGCTGAAAAATGCGCCGCATTGTTCGATCATATGCTGGTGCTCTTGCCGTTCGAGCCACCTTATTTCACTAGCAAAGGCCTGCCCTGCACTTTTGTGGGCCACCCGGTGGTAGCAGAAACCACCGCTGGTAATGGTTCTATTTTCCGCGAGAAATACAATCTTCCAGAGGATGCACTGCTCATCTGCCTGCTTCCCGGCAGCCGTAAAGGCGAAGTAGACCGGCATATGCCTGTATTTGGCCGTGCGGTCACCATGCTCGGACAAAAACATCCTGCACTTTCGATAGTAGTTGCTGTGCCTCGCCATGTGCTGCCGTTTGTAGCCAATTACTTTGAGGGTTGCCCGTTCCGCACGGTCATCACCGCTGATGAACAGGATAAGAAAAATGCCATCGCCGCCAGCAACCTTGCCATCGTCAAATCCGGCACGGTTGCGCTCGAGGTTGCCATGAGCGGCACACCCATGGTGGTGGCTTACCGCGTACATCCCGTTTCCGCGTGGATGATGCGGCGGATGAGCAAAATACCGTTTGTGAACCTCATCAATATCCTATTGAAAAAAGGGGTCATACCAGAACTTTTGCAGGAGAACTGTACGCCGCTTATGCTGGCCACCGCCGGTGGACAGATATTGCTTTATCCTTCCTTGCGCGATCAGCAGAAAGCCGCTGCCCGTTCAGCACTGGCTCAGCTCACCCCAGCCATTCCCCCCAGCGAAAATGCCGCAAAAGCTATCCTGAAAATAATTGGGCAATCGGTATGATTTTTGGATGATTTAATAAACTTGTCATCAAGTTGAAACATTCTTGCGTTAACCTTCAAATATATTTACTGTGTGGTCTGCAAGGTTCGGGGCCTTCT
>CAZAQK010000127.1:0-4927 GCA_964487265.1 uncultured Rickettsiales bacterium
ACACAGGCAGGTAAATATTGAAGGTGCTGCCCTTGCCTATTTCACTATCAATGGTAAGCACAGCCTGATGCCGGTTAAGCACATGCTTCACAATGGCAAGCCCCAGGCCGGTACCGCCTACTTTGCGCGTGCGTGCCGTGTCAACACGGTAAAAACGCTCTGTCAGGCGCGGTATATGTTCTTTGGGAATTCCCTCCCCGTGATCCTGCACGGAGAAAAGCAATGCGCGTGTTGAATTGCGGAAAGCATGGTCTTTAGGCAGTGCCGAGGTAAGCTTGAGTGACACGATCACTTCCGTATCATGATTAGTGTATTTGATGGCGTTGCCTATCAGGTTGCGCACCACCTGCCCCAGCTCATCCTCATCGCCCCGTGTCATCGGCAGATTGTCATTAAGCTTCAGGCGGAGCGTGACGTTCTTCTGTTTGCAGCTCCAGTCAAAATGCTGCTTTTCGCTGCGCACCAGGCGCGCAAAATCCACCTTGTTCATTGGCACGCTATTGGCGTTCATTTCAATTTTAGAGAGCGACAACAGGTCATTTACGAGCTTGGACATGCGCTCGGCCTGCTCAGCCATCACTTTTAAAAATTCATCACGTGCCACGGCATCATCTTTTGCCGGGCCGCGCAGCGTTTCGATGAACCCAATGATGGAGGCAAGCGGTGTGCGGATTTCATGGCTGGCATTCGCCACAAAGTCGGCACGCATGCGCTGGATGCGCTTTTGCTGGGTGACATCGGTGAGAGTAATCACGATAGAGATACCCCCTTCCGATGGAATCGGAAAACGCTCAATAATCGCCTGGAAATCATGCTGGTCCGGCACATCGAGATGGAATTCCACCGATTGCCCCTGCAGATCTTCAATCACCATCTGGATAGCACCGAGGAGTTTTTCATTCGGTATCACATCGCGCAGATGGCGGTGCGCCAGATTTTGTCCGAAGATATTACGTGCAGCACGGTTCGTGCGCACGATCATTTTGTTGTTATCGGTCATGATGAGAATATCCGGCAATGTATCCACCAGGATTTCCCTTTCAGTGATCACCGTTTCCATTTCCTGGCGTTTATTTTCCCACGAACGTTGCAGCCTCAGGAGCGAGCCGGATAATTCACCCACGTTACTTAAAAAACTCAGATCCGGTGACTGGACGCGCTTGTCCTGCGCCAGATCATTCACATAGTGTGTGAGCACCGTGATGTTGGACAAAAACGGCAGCACGAATATCAGCGACACCAGCATGATGCAGAGATACCCGTAGATGAAATATTTGATCTCCATGTCACCGAGGATAGTGAATATCGACAGCACAATGAGCGATGGGCCGGAGGCCACAAGCACGGTCTTAAGCAGTGTTGAAAAAGGAATGGAAGGCTTATTCTGCATCGGGCGTACTATACCGCCAACTGGTGGCGGCAGCAATCAGCATTCTAAAATTTCAGGAAGCCGACTGTTTCTTTCACACCGTCCATGGTTTCGGTTGCAACATGGCGGGCTTTTTCACTGCCTTCTTTAAGCACAGCATCAAGATACGCTTTATCCTGCATCACCTGCCGCATTTTTTCGGTAATTGGCGAAAGATGCGCAACCGCTGCATCGGTCAGCATCGTTTTAAAGGTGGAAAAATTCTTACCGTCACATTCCTTCAGTGCGGCATCACGCGTGATGCCGCGGAAGGCCGCATACATAGTAAGCAAATTGGCAACTTCGGGGCGGTTCTCCGGATCCCAGCTGATGCCCTCCACCATATCCGATTTCGCCTTGCGGAATTTAAGCGCGATGGTATCGGCATCATCGGTTAAGTTGATGCGTGAATAATCCGATTCATCGGATTTACTCATTTTCTTTTTGCCATCACGCAGGCTCATCACCCGTGTGGCTTCACCGAGAATCAGTGGCTCCGGCAAGGTGAAATAATCACGACCGACAAAACGGTTGAACGCACCGGCAATATCCCGCGTCAGCTCGATATGCTGTTTCTGGTCTTCACCGACAGGCACATGGGTGGCGCGATACAATAGTATGTCCGCCGCCATCAGCACCGGATAGGCATAAAGCCCTAGTTTTGCCTTATCAAAAACAACTGATGCTTCTTTGCTCCTTGTTACTTCAGTTCTCATGGCTTTTTTGGTTTCATCCAAAACTTTTGAGACTATTTCTTTAATTTCTTGAATATCGTCTAATTTGAATACCTTTGTGAGATCACTTTGCATGGGGCTTAAAGTGACAGCTAAACCGAACATTTCGCCACCCTTATCATCCGCACTCGCTAACCGTGCTTTTTCCTTGAATTGCGTCATGCGGTTGAGCCAGCCCAGCGGCGTGTGGCAAGCCAGTATCCAGTCCAGCTCGGCATGCGCCGACACGCAGGATTGCGGGAATATGGCACTTTTTTTCGGGTCTACACCGCAGGCAATAAGCGCAGCCGCGCTTTCACGAACCGACTGGCGCAGCTTTTCCGGCTCCTGCGGCACGGTGATGGCATGCAGGTCCGCCAGCATGTAAAAGCATTCATACTCCTGCTGGAGAGCCACCCAATTCCGTATTGCCCCCAGATAGTTGCCAAGATGGAGGTTACCTGTTGGCTGGACGCCGGAGAGGATGCGTTTAGTTGCTGGTTGCTGGTTGCTGGTTGTTGGTGTATTCATCGACAGAGCCTGAAACATATAACAAAAAGACTTCATGGCATTTTTCTCTAAATATTCAAGACTTATATTATGAACCCATCAACCATCAACCAGCAACCAGCAACCTATCCCGCTACCCGCCTGCGGCGCACTCGCATGGCTGGCTGGTGCCGTGAGCTGGTGACGGAATGCCGCCTGCATCCCAGCGATCTTATCTGGCCGGTGTTTATCCAGGAAGGATCGAACACGGAAACACCGATCGCATCGCTTCCGGGTGTTTCTCGTATCACGCTGGATATATTAATTAAAAAAGCAAAGTTAGCTACCCAACTTAACATCCCTGCTATTGCTTTTTTTCCTGCCATTGACGGCTCAAAAAAATCTGCCGATGGCGCCGAAGCATGGAATGCCGATAACCTTGTTTGCCGTGCCATCAGCGAAATAAAAAATGCCGTGCCTGATATCGGCATCATTGCTGATGTGGCACTTGACCCCTACACCACCCATGGCCAGGACGGAATCGTCGTGAATGGCATTGTCGATAACGATCGCACCATTGAAGCCCTGTGCAAGCAGGCTCTGGTGCAGGCCAAGGCTGGCTGCGACATCGTTGCCCCTTCTGACATGATGGACGGTCGCATCGGTGCTATCCGCGGTGCATTGGAACAGCATGGCTTCACAAACACCATGATACTTTCCTATGCCGCCAAATATGCCTCCAGCATGTATGGCCCATTCCGTGACGCGGTGGGGTCCGCTGGCAATCTTGGTAAATCTGATAAGCGCAATTACCAGATGAACCCGGCCAACAGCGATGAAGCCATGCGCGAGATCGCCATGGATATCGCCGAAGGTGCCGATATGGTGATGGTGAAGCCTGGCATTGCCTACTTGGATATCGTGCAACGTGCCGCCAGCACGTTCGAGGTTCCGGTATTCGCTTATCAGGTCAGCGGCGAATACGCCATGATCAAGGCAGCAGCAGCCAATGGCTGGATTGACGGTGACGCCGTGATGCTGGAAAGCCTGCTTGGCTTCAGGCGTGCCGGTGCACGTGCCATTCTCAGCTATGCCGCACTGAGCGTGGCAGAATCGCTACAAGGCTGAATTTTTTGCCGCAAATTACTGCCATTTGCATTTTTATCGTGGCAAGTCCGCAAGGGCTGTGTTAATCAGCGAACTAAATAAATTTTCAAGATGGGTTAAGAACAATGCTTGAGCGCGCCAGGACATTCACCTTTATCATGTGCTTCACTGCTGCCACCTGCGCAGCCAGCCTATCCTTCGCCCGTGAAGAAAACAGCGAAGTTACGGCTCTGATGAAAGCCATGGAAATGCAGTCTAAGCGGCTTGCCGATCAGGAAAAGAAGCTCGACGATCAGCAGCGCGCACTCGAGCGCCAGCGTTCAGAATTTGCCAAAGAACGCGTGCAGTTCGAAAAACTCCAGATGCAGTTCAGCAAAGTTACCGGCAAACCAATCCCCAAACAGGATGCTCCTGCACAGCAGACATCTGCCAGTGCTCCAGCTGCACCACGTGAGGTAGGTACCGATCGTAAGCAATCCACCGAAAAACCACCGGAAATTGCAGCCGTTATCGAAGAAGGCGGCGTGTTGCTGCAAAAAGGCAAACTGGTTGTAACCCCTGCCGTGGAATATACACACTCCACCTCCACACGCGTGAACATCAGCGGTTTCAGCATTATTCCCGCTCTCAATGTCGGCGCATTCGATATTTCAAAAGTAAAGCGTGATATACTTTCACCATCCGTTGGCTTGCGCTATGGCGTTACTAACCGGTTCGAGATCGATGCACGCGTTCCTTACGTGTACCGGCAGGATGCCACCTCCACGCGCCAGATTGCGGTGCCGAACGCTCCCGAAACCACTACCACAATAGATGGCGCTGACATTGGCGACGTAGAAATGGGTGCGCATTACCAGATCAATGACGGTCAGGATGGCTGGCCATATTTTATCGGCAATATGCGCTTCAAAACCATTACCGGCACCGGCCCATTTGAAGTTCCTGTCGTAAACGGCGTGCAAACCGAACTGCCAACCGGCTCCGGTTTTTATGCCTTCCAGCCGAGCGTGACGGCGATCTTCCCGTCTGACCCGCTGGTCTATTATTCAAATATCGGCTATCTGCACAGCCTCGAACGAAGCTTCCCATCTTATGGCAAAGTGCAACCCGGTGACTCCTTCAGTTTAAGTTTTGGCTCCAGCCTGTCGCTTAACGAAAAAAGCTCCATCAGCCTTGGCTATAGCCACAGCACCGTACTCAAGACCCTCGT
>CAZAQK010000128.1:0-4889 GCA_964487265.1 uncultured Rickettsiales bacterium
CCATTTCCAGGTCATCAATATGATCAAGCAGTGCAGAGATAATTTTTTTGGCAGGACGTGACAACTCCTTCGCTGCGTCAGGTGACAATATATTGCCCACAGCAGTATTTACCCGCCTGAAGATGGGCGGTTTACTCTTTTTTGCCATGGGAAATGATTCTTCATCACGAGTCATGAAGCTACTATACCGCGATTTGGTTGCCCAAGTATTAAAAACAGTTAATTTTTTATACGTGGTAGCACAACTATTGTCCAGATAAAAGCTGTAAAAATTACAACTTTATAGCTTAGGCTGCCTATATTGCTGAAAACAGGTTATTTCTGCTCCCAGCCGCCGGAAGCTGTCTGTTGCTGGTAAGTCAGCATGTGGCCAGCATTTTTATAGGCCGCCCAGCGGGTACGCGCAGCGGTCACTGCCTCGGCATCATTGCCATCAAACATATCCAGCACACGGTCAAACTGTTCGGGTTTTTCAGCCATACGACCGCAGGTGATAAGCAGCATGCGTGCATCATTGGCAGGTGCCATATCCGCGGCAATTAACACGGGCTGGTCCTCAGCGCGGCCATCTTTTGCTGTGCCATGCGGCAGGAAACTGTCGGGGTCGTACGTCCATAGCAACTGGTTTAGCCGTTCGGACTCTTCATCCGAATCGGTCACCACCAATGTTTTGTGCCCGCCTGCCACTATTTTTTCCAGCAGTTTCGGCAAGGCGCGCTGCAAGGGGGTGCTGGTCAGGTGGTAAAAAGAAATGGCTGTCATTTTATCCTCTTGTTCTTGTACTGCGTATAGGGTGGCCTGCTGCCTTTGCGGCTTCTGCCACGCATTCGCGCATTGCTTGTATGCAGTCGATATAATTTTGTATATGGGTGCATAGTGCGTGGTCGGTTTGCAGAACCCTGTCCATGGTATCTCTATCAATAGGTAAATCTGCTATTTTCTGGCGCAGCATTGCATATGCCTCACTCCCATTACCTTCAGATACTTTCAACACATCCCGCAGCATAGCCATATATTCGCTATGATTTAGGGAATGCGGCTTTACAGCAGCAGCCTGCGCCATATCGATGGATCCACCAGATAACGTATCGGCAATGCGCGCTGCTATTAAATCGATCGTCCTGTTTTTAAGGGATATGAGGTTGTTGAGTTTACTTTCTTTCAGCCGATCCTTCAATGTATCCGTTGCTATATCTACATATTTGATGAGTTTTACGAAAGTCTCTTTTGTTGGTGCCATGTGTGCTTCGAGAGCGCTGCGTGTCTCTTCGATGGCATGTGCGAGGTTGACCGAGTCTAGTCGTCGTTCGACTGTTTCCCATAGTGTATCGCGCGCTACCAGCAGGCCGCCAGCCAGCATATCCATATTTCGTGTGTTGCCATCCTGCGATGCAAAATCGGCAAGGCCGATATAGTTCACATCATGAGGTATGTAAAACCTAGCTCCTTCCCCGGAAGTGTGTTCATATATTTTACGCCGATCCTGTACATGGCGTATGGTAGAATTCGCAACATCACGCGACCGTTGCTGCGCGTCACAGCGTCTATTTAGAAAAACCTTGAGTTTGCCATAGGCAATGTCGGTCATTTGCCCTCATGGTAATCCGCGACCCACTGGTTGAGCAGGCGCACACCAAAAGCGGTTGCGCCCTTTGCACAGATCTCGGAATCTTTCTTGCTCCATGCCGTGCCGGCAATATCCAGGTGCGCCCATGGCACATCATTCACAAATCGTTGCAGGAACTGCGCAGCAGTGATGGATCCTGCCTCGCGGTCACGGCCGATATTCTGCATGTCGGCAATGTCGGAATTGATCTGCTTGTCATACACATCATGAAGTGGTAGCCGCCATACTTCCTCACCCACTTTTTCGCCGGTGGCAAAAAGCTGCTGGGCGATTTTATCATCATTCGAGAACATGCCGGCGCGCGAGGTGCCCAGAGCCACGATGATGGCACCGGTAAGTGTTGCAAGATCGATCATACATTTCGGCTTGAAATGTTTCTGCGTGTACCATAACACGTCTGCCAGCACGAGGCGGCCTTCGGCATCGGTGTTCAGCACTTCGATGGTCTGTCCGGAGTAGGAGGTCACCACATCGCCCGGGCGTTGCGCATTGCTTCCCGGCATATTTTCCACGAGGCCAACGGCACCCACCACATTCACTTTTGCCTTACGGCCAGCCAGTGCTTTCATCAGGCCGATCACCGTGCCAGCTCCGCCCATGTCCCATTTCATTTCTTCCATGCCGCCGGCTGGTTTGATGCTGATGCCGCCAGTGTCAAACGTCACGCCTTTGCCGATGAACGCAACTGGCTGTTGCTTGCCCTTGCCCGCTCCATTCCAGCGCATGATGACGGTTTGCGATTCACGTGCAGAACCCTGGCCCACACCAAGTAATGCGCCAAAGCCAAGCTTATACATTTCCGGCTCGCCCAGCACCTGCACTTCCACACCGAGTTTTTTCAGTTCCATGCATTTATGCGCAAGCGTTTCCGGGTAGATGATGTTGGCCGGTTCACTCACCACTTCGCGGGTGAGAAGCACACCATCGGCAATTTTTTCAAGCGTTGCATAGCTGCCTGCGGCCTGTTTACTGCCCGCGACTGCAACGGTAAATGTTTTAAGCACTGGTTTGTCTTCCGCCTTGGTTTTGGTAAAATACCGGTCGAAACGCCAGCTGCGCAGGCGCGCGCCTTGTGCGATATGTGCGGCGGCTTTTGCTGCTGGCACGGAAAGCCCCTTGATACCTTCCAGCACAAAGGTTGCAGAGGTTGCACGTGTTGCTTCCACATGCGGCATCACGCCGCCGCCCAGTTTTTCCAATCCATATTCATTCAGTGATTTGGCTGTGCCATAACCCGCCAGTATCACGCGCGAGGTTTTGCCTTTGCCCGGCATTATAACTGTTACGCACTGGCCAGCTTTACCGGCAAATTTTCCGGATGACAGTGCATTGGAAAGCGCACCGTTTGCCTGTTTATCCAGCTGCGCACCGATCGCGTTTAATTTTTTGTCATCCCCGATGGGCAGCACAATCACGTTGTCGCTTGGGTTGGATTTGGCTGGAAGTTCAGCAAAGGTAATGTTCATAAAGTCTTTCCTTTAAGTGTGTGTCAGGCTATTGATTGCACATGTATCGCTACAACGCATATATCAGCAAACACCTGGTTCATTCCACGCTGCTGATTACCTTCAGCCTTACCAGCATCGTATGGCTCACGCAAGCCTTGCGCTTTATCGATTTTATCGTGAATCAGGGTGTTTCCATCACCATATTCCTGACGCTTACCACCCTGTTGGTGCCGTCGCTGGTATTCATGATATTGCCACCGGCATTTTTCTGCGCGGTGCTTTTTTCCTACAATAAACTGAAAGTGGAAAGCGAACTGGTGGTCATGCAGGCGGCGGGGCTTTCCAACTGGAAGCTGGCGCGCCCCGCGCTTCAGGTAGGGGCGGTGATGATGGCGGTGTGTTATTTTATCGCGTTTTACCTGCAACCGGTCACCTATGCCAAATTTAAGGACATGCAGGTTTTCCTGCGCAACAACTATGCATCCATCCTGTTACAGGAGGGGGTGTTCTCCACACCGGTTGCTGGTCTTACCGTGTTCATCCGCGAGCGCGACAAGCAGAATATCCTGCACGGTATCTTGGTGCATGACAGTCGCGTGGCTGGCAGCTCGGTCACCATGATGGCGGAAGAGGGCGAGTTGGTGGAAACGCCGCAGGGCCCACGTTTCCTGATGCGTAATGGCAACCGGCAGGAAGTAAAGGATGGCAGGCTCTCCTTCCTCAATTTTGCAAGCTACGCGCTGGATATCAGCCTTTACACCAACACCATGTCATCGCGTTACATTGATCCGCAGGAAATGTATGTGGGCGATCTGCTGAAGGCGGATGCGTCCGTATCCGAATCGGAAAATAACCGCCGCTGGGCGGAGGGTAACCAGCGACTTATCTGGCCGGGATTCATCGGCTGCCTTACGCTGGTGGCGCTTTCCGTGCTGCTATCCGGGCAGTTCAACCGCCGTGGTCATTGGCAGAAACTGTTGTTTGCCTGCGTTGCGGCGGCGGTCATCCTCTTTGCATCCGTCGGGTTGCGCGGCAGCATGTCGATCAATCCTGCGATGACGGTGCTGGCATGGCTTAACCTGTTTGTCCCCTCAGCGATGGCTGCATGGGTGATCCATGGCCGCAGCCTGCCCAATCCGCTGTCGCTGGTGCGGAGGCATGCATGAGGCTGCCGCGCACATTATTCTTTTATATCGGCAAACATTTTCTTGCGGGCATCTGCATTGCGTGGCTTGGCCTTGCGGCCATTACCATGCTGATCGATATTGTCGAGCTCATCCGCCGCACCGCCGGGCGCGATCAGGTCACATTCGGTATTATCCTGCAAATGGTGCTGCTGCGCATTCCGCACCTTGCCACCAAGCTCATGCCCTATGCCGTGTTAATTGGCAGCATGCTCGCACTCACACGCCTGACACGCACGCATGAACTCATCGTTGCGCGCTCGGCGGGCGTTTCGGTGTGGCAGTTTCTGGCGCCAGCGGTTACGGTGGTGCTGGCACTGGGTGTGTTCATGGCCACGGCGTTCAACCCGTTCGCATCGGTTCTGCTTTTGCGCTATGAGCAGATGGAAGGCAAGTATTTCACCGGCCGTTCGAGCTTCACCGCCATATCGTCTTCTGGTCTCTGGCTTCGGCAGGTGGAAGAGAAGGGCGAGCACATTATTTACGCCATCCGCATTTCGCAGAACGATATGTCACTTCAGAATGTGGCGATCTTTTCTTTCGATGCGAATAAAAAATTTGCAGAGCGCATGGACGCTGAACGCGCCGTGCTGGAAGATGGCGCACTGCATTTATACAATGTCACGCGCT
>CAZAQK010000129.1:0-4842 GCA_964487265.1 uncultured Rickettsiales bacterium
GGTGGAAAGCTGCTTCTGCCATAACTCCATCATTTCCCTGGCTAATTGCTGGTAAGAAGCGGTACTCATAATAATGTTATCATATGTTAATGTTCTTGCGCTGCACTGCAAAAAATGCTACAAAAAGTGACCGTATATTATAGATTTATAGCAAATAGTCCACAGGACAAGAAACGGATATATATGCAGGCACAGAATCAAGAACCTGTTGTAATTAAAAAATACGCCAACCGCCGCCTGTATGATACTGAGACAAGCGCATATATCACGCTGGAAGACCTTTGCCAGCGCGTGAAAGATGGCAAGGAATTCACCGTGGTGGATGCCAAGAGCGGCCAGGATATTACCCGCCAGGTGCTCACCCAGATCATTTTTGAGCAGGAAACCAAAGGTTTTCACCTGCTGCCAACCAATTTCCTGCGCTCCGCCATTCGGTTTTATGATGATAATATGAATGGCGTCATGCAGCATTATCTTGAAGCCAGCATGAAAACTTTCGTGGGTAATCAGGATAAAATGCGCGGCATGATGGGTGAAATGGGCAAGAATTTCTTGCCATTCAACCAGATGGAAGAAATGACCCGCAACAATGTGGCACTCTTTGAAAAAGCCATGAGCATGTTCTCACCAATGAATTATTTCAATGCTGGTGAAAATGCTGAGGAAAGCTCGGAAGACGCAGCACGCGCCAAACGCACGGGCAGGCGATAATTTTTACTTGTCATTCCTGCGAAGTCAGGAATCTCATTTCAATACTCGCAAGCAGTTAGCTGAGATCCCCGCCTGCGCGGGGATGACTAGAGTGGGGATTAGTCCTTATTATTTTTTACCCGTTCCAGTTCTTTGGCTATTGCAGCCTTAGGGTCGGTCTCAAGGAATAATTCCTTGATCGGTACTTTGAACATGAATGCTACTTTTTTGGTGACATCTGCAGGTGGGGTCACGCCTTCGCCGGATACAATGATCTCGCCAAAACCATCCGAATCAAATGTACGAATGTCGAAGGTTTTGCTTTTGACTTTGGCCTGAAAATCATCATAACGGCTGGGTTTTACCGCAAGGTAGCACCAGAAGGGGCCTGCATTATTGCCCATTTGACCATAGATGAGCATGACCATGCGGCCTATATCATCTTCGGTGAGATTGGTATTATTGCTCATATGCACCCCGAATGAATTTAGGATAAGGTACTGTAAAACAGTTAATTATCCGTTATCTGGGGATTTTAGCGCTGCTGGCCCGCTGCCATAGCTGGCTGGTAGCCCTGGGCACGCATACGGGCAAGCATAAGGGCCTGCACACGTTTCATGTCTTCACGTTCAGCGAAGGATTCACGCTCTTCCGGCGCTTCCTTTTCGCTGGTGAGGTATTTCAGGCCGGATACCGCAAGCACGATACCGCCGATCTTGGTGGCCAGCCAACCGATGGATTTTGAGAGTGCCCCGGGAGCTGCTTCTGTGGTGGCTGCCTCGGTGGTTTTTTCTGCGGCTGCGGTGCCGATACTGGAAAGCTTATCGGCTATAGCGGTGCCTACATCCTTAACGGCGGAGATAACGCCTGCGGTGAATCCTGGGAACAGGAGTTCCACACCACCAACGATTGCTGCCGTTGCCACGAGGCCTTTAATTAAACCGCCCCACTGGATGCCTTTTTTCTCGCTCATATTTTTTCCTTTTGAATTCTTATTATGACTGGCCGCGGCCCTTATCGGATGATGGAGGAGGTGGCAGTGAGCCATCCACAATATCACCTTTTTCACGCATGGCCCTGATAAATTGCTGACGCGCCAGTTCGAATTCTTCGCGCTGCCTTGCATCCATACTTTCCTGAATGCCTGTTGCCAATTTTTTCTTCTCTTCACTTTCCTTATCGGAAGAAGAAAGCATCATGGCGGCACCAGTAACTGCTGCTGTACCGCTAACTATGGCCGTTGCAGCCTTGCCGCTGATTGTTTCGCCAAGGCTTACTGCATTTGCAGCACTGGCACCTGCGGAGTTGATGGCAGCACCGGCTTCACCGAGACCAGCTGCCACACCAGAATCAGGAAATGCTGCGGCTACTTCTTCACCGCCAAGCCCAACACCGAGTACTGCTGCACCCGTTGCAACCAAAGCGGCACCGCCCCATTTCGCTAATTTTGACATATTATCTAATCCAATTTCGGGTTTATCATATTTTCATACTACACAATTTGGCTGCCAAGAAGCATGACAGTTTTGTGAATACGGGAAAATTACCTGCGTTACAGAATGATGACAACGGTTATTCATTGGCGTCACCTTTATTAAGACCTTGTAATTTAATAACTATTGTCTTTTGTGGGTCAATATCCTTAAAAAAGTCTTTCATGGGGATATTGAAGAGTTTTGCCACCTGCATGGTGACCTCGGTGGGAGGGGTAATTCCTTCACCGGAAACGATCACTTCGCCATAGCCGTCATCAGGGAAGCGCTGGATGTTGTAGGCTTTGCTGCCCATGGCTTTCTGGAATGCTTCATAACGGCTGGGTTTTACCGCTACATAACACCAGTAGCTGCCGCCGCTTTCCATCTGCCCAAACGTGAGGGCTATGATGCGGGAGAGAGAGTCTGCATTTGGCGGAGTTGCGTTCATGTATCACCTGGGATTGCTACGTGTGCGTAGTTTTTCACTGCCCGGAAAATTCACGCCATTGTCTGCCAGAAGTGTTGCTACTTCCTTAACGGGTGAAGAGCCATTTTTGGGTAGGTTTTTATAGTTAATCTCAACATCAACCATGTCTTGAGGATTAAAGCTTTTTGGCACGCCACCACCAACTTTGTAGTCATCTGGATCTGGAAGTAAGTCAACCAGTGCGGAATAAATTTTTCCAGCCTGTGATGACCTGCACTCTACAGACAATTCATGGTCTTCAGGATTAGCAGTTGCATTGCTGAGTTGGGTAGTAATCGTAAAACTTATTTTAAGCGCATGTGGCTTCAGCTCGATTATTGCCGCCTGCTGTTTTGAAGTAAGCTTGCCAGCCATGCGTTAGCGGCCTTTTGCGTTCATGGCCATGGCGGGTTCATAGCCTTGCGCTTGCATACGCGCTACCAGCAATGCCTGCATGTTGCGGGCATCTTCACGCTCAGCAAATGACAATGCGGCTTCTTCATGATGCTTCCTGCCCATATGTGCAGCACCCATCAAACCACCAGCGACAGCAGCACTACCGATAGCAATTTCCTTATGCTCAGTAAGCAGGTTTGCAAACTGGGCTACTTTTTCCAGCACCCATTTGCCGGCATCGCCAATAGCGTTATACGCATAGGCTAAACCCTCTTTCACGGCACTGCCAACTTTGTCGGCCTGTTCAGGAAACAGCGCAATGGCCGCAACGGCACCAGCTGCAATGGCAGCACCGGCAATGATTTTTCCCCAGCATACTTTACTCATACTCATACCTCAGCGGTTAACTATCTTCATCTTGCACTATATCACGGTTTTTAAAGGGATATGTTGCAATTCCATGAAGATTAATTTTTGCGTGTTAAGTCTTCTTTTTTTTAGTGGTTTGCTTTGCCGCTTCTTCCATGCGTTTGACGAGTTCTTCTTCAATATCAACGGGCTGGAAGAGCTTGGTTGGGTCAGTCTGGTACATTTCCGCCACTTTGAGGGTAATGGCATCGGGCGGGGATTTGCCCTCGCCAGAAACGATTATCTCGCCAAAAGGATCGAAATGATAGAGATCCAGCTTGCCTTCTTTTTGCGCCAGCATGAACGCATCGTATTTACTGGGCTTCACGGCTACATACACCCAGCACGGCTGGCGTGTTTCCAGCATGGCGTACACCAGCACGATGATGCGGGTCAGGTCGTCTGCTTGCTGTTTATGTTCGCTCATGCCTTAGCTTTTACTGGGTTGTGCTATTTTCAGCAAGTTTTTTACGCTGCTTTCTTGAGGCTGCCAAGGAGGCTGCGCATCACATACTGCAAAATACCGCCGTTTTTGTAGTATTCCACCTCATCGAGCGTATCGATGCGGCAAAGCACGGGAATCACCTTTTCCGAGCCATCAGCGCGTTTAATGACCATATCCACCTTCATGCGTGGGCGGATGCCAGCAGAAAGGCCACGAAGTGTAATGGTTTCATCACCCTTAATCTCAAGGGTTTTGCGGTCCTGCTGGCCATGGAAGGTAAGCGGCAGTATGCCCATGCCAACAAGGTTGCTGCGGTGGATACGTTCAAAACTTTCAGCAATTACGGCTTTCACACCAAGCAGCATGGTGCCTTTTGCCGCCCAGTCACGCGAAGAACCAGTGCCATATTCTTTACCGGCGAATACCACAAGCGGGGTTTTATCGGCTTTGTATTTCATGGCAGCATCATAGATGCTCATCTTCTCGCCCTTGTAAAGCGTGTTGCCACCTTCTTCGCCACCGAGCATTTCATTTTTGATGCGGATGTTGGCGAACGTGCCGCGCATCATCACATCATGGCTGCCGCGACGCGCGCCGTATGAGTTGAACTCAGCAGGCTGCACACCCATTTCCATAAGATATTTCGCAGCGGGCGATGTTTTGGAAATGTTACCGGCGGGAGAAATATGGTCAGTGGTGATGGAATCACCGAACACGCCGAGGATCTTTGCGCCAATAATATCCTGCGTCGTATCACCGGATGCTTTCTGCATACCTTCAAAATAAGGCGGGTTCTGGATGTAGCTGGATTTTGCTGGCCAGCCATAGGTTTTGCCTTTGCCCACAGGAATTTTCTGCCATGCAGGTTCACCCGCAAATACATCGGCATATTTCTTTTTGAACATTTCCTGCGTCACGCATTTCATCACCACATCGGCCACTTCCTGATTGGTCGGCCAGAT
>CAZAQK010000130.1:0-4797 GCA_964487265.1 uncultured Rickettsiales bacterium
CTGGCTGGATGAAACCGAAACCCTTGGTAGGGTTGAACCATTTTACTGTACCTGTTGCCATAATAAATCTCCTTAAGAATGGCGTTTCCTGCTAACAACGTGCCCGCAGGAGGAGCTTTTCGTAATACGGCAACAAAAATTCGTCGTGGCCTTACACCCTTGCCACGCCAGAAAAGAAACCTTGAAGGAAGCCTTACCTGCACCCTTGCGGGGCAGCTGCCTATGAGGCAGTGAAGTTACAAAGAGCTTATATATAGAAAACTCGTGAGGCGGATACTACTGTCAGCATGTATGGCCGTCAAGCCGTAATACCCCGTATTTGCCGCAATTTTGGCTGTTTTTGGCCGTTTCCCGCTTTTTTCTTGTAATGATGGGGGGATTCTTGGTAATGAAACGCTCCGTGCTGTCGTAGCTCAGCTGGTAGAGCATCGCATTCGTAATGCGAGGGTCGGGGGTTCGAATCCCTTCGACAGCACCATTACACTAGCAGGCAGAAACGCCTGCTAGTGTAATGGTTTCTAAAAGAGTGATGAGAACCCATGGGTTCGACAATTTCGTTAGCGAGCGTGCGAGCTTAAGAAATTGCAACACAGCAAGCCTATAAGGCGCAGCGAGTACATTCCGAAGGCAGCACCATTTTAATATGAGTTGGCTATTAGCTAATAGCCGGCCCACCAGAACTACGGCCACCACGACCATCTTCAACAATATCTTTTAAGTATCCGGGCTTACCATCTACAACCGCATTGGCAGCCTCGATCTGTGCTGCCTTGCGGATAATATCACCTAAATCAACCATCCCTCGATCCCCCAGAGGTTGCCCATCCTTGGTAACATAGGTTTGACCCAACATCGCTCTGTCGAGCGGCGTGACAGAAACAGCCTTGGTCTTGGGATCTTCCCGCACGACGATGATTTTATGTGCGTCTCTAAGCATATACTCAATGGCAGCTCCATCCTGCTTTGCCACAGTCAGCCCTCCCTGAAATTGGTAAGCCGTAGCTGGCGCATCCAGACGCGTATATCTCACGGTTTCAGATAATCCCTGCAAAATCTCTGTCACGATTTTTTTGCGATCTTCCTTTTCTGGTGGCACAAGTGCTCCACCATTTTTCTGGTCTTTGAATAGATGCATCTCATCTGCCAAATATGTAACCAGTTCGTCATAGTTGGATTGCCCTAAGCCATCAGGCGTCAATTTTTTTGCGTGTGCAATCGGAGACTGGTCATTTACCTTATCATCTCGAACGCTGCGATCATGAAACCATTTCTTAAGTTCGTCCACATCCTTACCTGTAAAATCTCCCTCATGCCCCGTGGGATAAATATCAATTTTTTTAAGTTGCTCTTTGAGCTTGCCAAGATCAGCTATATCTAAACTTTGCAGATCGCCAACGGCAATCATCGCACCTGCAGGTACATTGTAATGCGCCATTTCGTATTGGCCGCCATAACCAGAAGTCCAATGTGGCACTTCACCTTTTAGTTCAAAACCATCGCGTGGTTTACCATAAGAGATAAGCTCCACACCTTCATGTTCCCGTAGCACCACCACCAGCGTCTCTTGGCTTATAGTTGTCATGATTCCCACCCCTTGTCTGCACTGTCTATATATTAACATTTAGTAACGCAATGCGTGTTACTGTTTCATGACAAATGAAATAATATTAACATATTGATTAATAATAGAAAATATATAACTGATCCCGATTGATGGTTATATCGCCGGTTTGTGCCAGGCCGTTGCCAGCGTGATAAGCAGTGCGGCACCCGCCGCTATCCATAAGCTCTGGAGATGCAAGGCACTGAATGCCAGTGCCCCCAACGCGCCGCCAGTGATCAACCCGAGCCATAACAACAGGTAGGGTATCCATGCGGTTTTGCGCCCGCCTGTCATGGCCTCGGCTATTTTTTGGCCGAGCTTGACCAGCGTGCCACTCATATACGTAAGCCCGACCACAAGGTCGCCACCGCGCTGGAAGGTGGAGTTTTCCGCGCCCATCGCAAGCGTAATGAGTGCCATGGCAAACAGCCCAGACCCAAGCTCTGCGCTGAGAGCAGCACCTGTCAGCAAGACTGTAAGCAACACCAGCACACTCACCGCAACCGGTGGTGATTGAGTGAAATGCCGCACCAACGTACCCAGCATCGCACCCATCACGAAGAGAAATATAATGCCACCAAGCAGAGCAAATGCCTGCATGTCATGGCTTATAAAAGCCACCGAAAGCCGTGTGGAATTGCCACTCATGAAGGAGATAAAATAACCTCCCAGATACATGAATCCCACGGCATCCACGAAACCGGCAAGGGCGGAAAGGCAAGCCGCCAGCGTATAGATGTCCTTGTTCAAGCTATGCATGTCCCCCTCCTTGGATATGCCTGCACTATGCACCCAACAACCTAACAGGTGCTTAATGCCAGTTTCAGCCGTAAAATCCCTGGGTTTTGCACGCTATATATCCCATTTTGCCTTGCGCAGGCGCGGTTTCCTGATACATTTTCGCCTGTTTAAGGGGTTCCTATGAGCAATGATGATACGCGCACATCGCGCCGTGACTTTCTGCGCACTGCTTCAGGGGCAGCACTGGCTGCCGCGCTTGGTGCATGCGGCGGCGAACCGCAGGAACCGGTAAAGCCGAAACCAAAACCCGCCACTAAAAAAGAGAGCATCTTTTCCGGCATCGCATTAACCGACCAGCACGGGAAACCATTCGACCCGGCTCAACTCGAGCAGGCATTGGTGCTATTCGGTTATGGCGGCTGCCCGATGTGCCAGAATATCAGCGACAGTGTTGCCGCCATTCAGGACAAATTGCTGGCTGAAGGCAAACAGGTTCCTATCGTTGTCGTTTCCGTGCAACCGGAAGAAGACAAAAAAGACCTGAAAACCTATGTTGCTTCTTACTACGTGAAAGGCGTGAAGCAATTTGCATCGGAAAAATTGCCGCCTGCCGATGATGCCCGCCGCCTGATGGGTGAGAAAGCATTTGATGCCGCTGAAAAACTACCGCAGCGTGACCGAATATTGCATGTGGTCTGCCCGCCGGATAGCGATGCGGCTAAAATGCTGCAAACACAGCGCATGGGCTATGCGCAGAATCCGAAAAATCCGGAAAGCCATACGCCATACATCACACTGGTGAAACAAGGGGTGGTTGTCAAAAATATTCGTGCCCTGCCCTATGATAACGGCGCCCCGGACAAACAATTCCTGCAGGATGTATCTAACGAAGTATCCGGCTGGATCCCTGCACCAGAACGCGGACGTTGATGGAATCCCACGCGGCACACCACACGAATGCATCTGAAACCAGCCAGGCACTAAAGGATGTAGCGGTTGGTGCCGCCATTGCCGGTGCTGTTATCATCCTTGCGCCGCATATATTGCCTGCCGTCGGCATTGGCACCACGAATGCCGCCGCGGATTCCATGTTTTTTCTGCATGAAGCGGAAGGCAGCGGCTGGGCAAGCAGTATCAACAGCCTGCTGAAAGGCGTGCCGCTGATCGGTGGAAAACTCGCGGAAGGTGGACTTTTTAATTCTGCCGCCACAGCACTGGTGGGCGTTGGCGGCGTCATGCTCGGCAAATTCATTGAGCGCAAGGAAGATGGCAAGGCCGGCATCAAATGGGGCAAAATGATCAAATATGCAGCCATCGCCACCAGCGCGCTCATTGCACTGCCAACGGTGCTGACTGCCCTTGGCTCCGGCCTGATATTCATTGCAAGCCTTGCCGGTGATGCTGCCTATACCAGCTCCATC
Organism: uncultured Rickettsiales bacterium; assembly: GCA_964487265.1. Classification (GTDB taxonomy): domain Bacteria; phylum Pseudomonadota; class Alphaproteobacteria; order Rickettsiales; family SXRF01; genus CAZAQK01. The sequence continues at coordinate 3,766 of CAZAQK010000130.1, forward strand.
ATCGGCGCGGTGGATTCCACATTGGGAAGCATCGGCGCATCCGCCATGAATTTTACCGGCCTAAGCGGTGTGGCCGCCACCATCCCGCATTTTTTAACATGCGGTGTTTCGCTCTTGCCTGCCGCCCTTGCCTTCATGATGGACCGCGAAGACGAACACAAAAAGCATCTACAGCAACCCGCCAATGATTACACTATGCAGGTACGCATGGAAAAATCCGGCGGCATAGCAACCATCGCCCATAAGGATGGCACGCCGCTTAATGAAGCGGAGTTGGCTGTTGTGCATACGCGCAAATTGCATATGTTCGTGGTGGATGACAGTTTGCAGGATTACCACCATATCCACCCTGTCCCCACTGGCGTGCCGGGTGAATTTGCATTTGCCTTCACCCCGAAAACACAGAATGGCTACCGCGCCTGGGCAGAATTCACACCAGCCAAGACCATGCAGCTTGAGCGCAGTTTTTCGCTGATGCCCTATGCCGGCATTCGCCCGACCATGCCAGCCAAGCCACATACACAAGCGGGCGCAGGCGGCCTTACTGCCCAGTGGAGTACGGATGAACCGCTGCGCAACCAGACCGATAGCATCATCTCCATCGAGTTGATGGATGGCGCGGGCAAACCCGTTACCAACCTTGAGCCGGTGATGGGTGCGTATGCGCATCTGGTTGGGTTCAGTGCCGACCGCAAGGAGATGGTGCATTGCCATCCGCTCGGTGAGGAGCCGAAGAAGGACACAGCGCGCGGTGGCCCTGCCTTGCGTTTCCACATCACGCCAACGTTTGATGGCCCCGTGCAGTTCTACCTGCAGGTCAAACAGGCTGGCAAGGATGTGTTCATCCCGATTGCACAGCGCATCCTGCCCGCTGAAAAAGCGGCAGAGAAGATCACCCAGCTGCCTGCGCAGCAAGGCCTGGCATATTAATTACAAGGTGTATGACCGGTCATACGGTTGCTTCCTACCTGAAGTTGGGCGCGGAAGCGGCACCCGCACACTTTGGCTGTGCGAAACATGCCAGCGGTTTTC
>CAZAQK010000131.1:0-4630 GCA_964487265.1 uncultured Rickettsiales bacterium
CACCTGCAAACGTCGGTTGGGGCTTTTGTGGGCTTCCCTTAACCAAATATTAACCACTATTGTGGCATTATAGATAAAAATTGAGGCAATTTTAGAGAAGTTAGTAGACCATACACAACAGCACCATCGGAACTTAGGGGCACAAGGAAAAGACGAATGGCGAATGAAGGCAATATCATTCGAAGTGTAATCGATGATGCAGTCCAGCTGCCGCATGTTGCATCGCCTGCCGCGCTCGATACCAAGAATCAGGAAAAAATTCGCGAAGCGCGCGAGTTGCAAGAACTTCAGGAACGCATCCAATTCCGCATCGCGCAAATCAACGCAGATCCTAATTTGTCGACTGAAGCTAAAATGGAATTGGTAGCTAGACTAGAGGGCGCGCTGCAATCAGGCGATTCCAACCGGATTATCTATGCACTGAATAGCGTGAGCACTGCTGCACAAGCAGCCCGCGAGGAAGAATCAAGCAATCAAGTATTGGATGAGTCTTACAGCCTAGATGATTCAGGCTACAAGTACGACCGCCGCTCTCGTGGCTACATGAATCAACTCTGGCGAGAAGCCCTAAGCAAATCACCAGAGCTACGCGCTATGATGCGTGAAGTGGAAGCATTGCCACCCGCCGAAAAAGAGCTGGCAGAGAACGAATTGCGCAAAAACTGGCTAAAATCTAAAGAGATGCTGGCCGATGAAAAACTGAAACCATACCACGAACAAATCGAGATCATGCGTGGTATGGGTGCTATGCACAGCAAAGAAGCCGCAGGTATCCTGAAGCGTATGGAAGAGGGAGCGTCGCCTGAGGATACTGCAAAATCCGTTCAGCAGCTCGTTTCTAAAAAAGTCGCTCAAGCTGAACCGATTATCAATAATCACATCGCGCATATTCCTCAGGCTTCCCAAACATTCTTGAAGTCAACTTTTGGCAAGGACGATGGAACAATCGATGCCGAAAAACTGATGAAGGAATGGGGAAAAACAAGGCCGCCAGAGCGTGATAAAGCATTCAAAGCGATGGTTGATGCTGGCAATGATATCACGAAACTGCCGCCCGAACAGCAGCGTATCATTCACATGTCTCAGGTCATGCTTGCTGTAGATGGGGCTTCCGTAGCGAAAGGCACGTTGGAGATTGTAGCGCGCAACAAAGAAGTCGCGAAATACCTTACCGACGAACGTATCCCCGCGGCTGAGCGCGAGGCAAAATTAGGCGAATTACTGAAAGAAGCGGGCATTTCGCACAGTGAGAGCGCCGTATATAAACAAGCCGTCAAGCAAGCCATTCATTCGTTTGATGATATGGCAAAAGCTGGCACACGTTATGATGGCACCAACGCGAAAGATTTCAGCGAGGGTTTTATCAAGGAATACAAAGATAATATGCTCGAAGTTGCAGGGCACAAGCCAACTCAAGCGGATATTCGCCGTGTTGATAACGCTATTGATGCTCAAAATTCAACCTACGACTACGCTCAAGTCACCCGATTCGTCGTTGCCGCCAAAGCAGATTCGGGAATCCCTGATTGGGCGAAAACTGACCCAGAAAAACGCGCACAATACGAAGCAAGCCAAGCCGAGTGGAAGGCAATTGATGAGCGCCTGAGATCACAAGACCATCAACGCCTGCTAGAGGCGAATGGCGTTACGGAAGCAGAGATTAAGTCTCCAGCCACGGCAAACCAAAACGATGCACAAATCACCGCATCCACTGCCGACTTTATGAAAAAATACAATGCGCGCACTGGCCAACAGCCAGATGGCACTACTGTCGCCCAGCCACCAGCCAATGCAACGCCCACATCAGCCAAGCAAGCTGTAGCTAGCCCTAATTCGACCCCAGCAAGTCTGAGCGCTGCACTACCACCTGATTTCCCGCCGCTCGCTGCCCTTGGCGTTACAGGCGGAGCAACAGTGACTGAAAATGGCTCGCCAACCGGCGGAAAACAGGCCCAACAGGGCGTTGATGGTTTGGCCCACTAGCCATTTTTCTTGATATTCTAGCGATTTTGACTAGCGTGCGCGCCATGAATCAAGCTCAGGGCGCATCCGAAATTGTAAAACATGTCGATCTCACCGTCCCCGGTGGGGATGGCAATAAGGTGCTTATGCATTCCTGCTGCGCGCCATGCGCGGGGGAGCTAATGGAGCAAATGGTGGCCAATGGCATCGACCTGACCATCTTTTTCTATAACCCGAACATCCACCCGCTGCGGGAATACGAAATCCGCAAGAACGAGAATATTCGCTTCGCTGAGAAGATGGGCATTCCCTTCATCGATGCCGATTATGACGTGCAGGACTGGTTCGCGCGTGCCAAAGGCATGGAGCGCGACCCCGAGCGTGGCCGCCGCTGCACCATGTGCTTCGATATGCGCTTTGCCCGCACTGCGCTATATGCCCACGAACATGGGTTTCCAGTCATCACCAGCTCGCTGGGCATCAGCCGCTGGAAGAACCTCGAGCAAATCAACGACTGTGGCGTGCGTATGGCCGAGCCCTATGAGGGTGTGGAATACTGGACTTATAACTGGCGTAAAGAGGGCGGTGGCGCACGCATGTACGAAATTGCCAAGCGTGAAGAGTTCTATGCGCAGCAATATTGCGGATGTATTTATAGCCTACGCGACAGCAACGAGTGGCGCGAGAAGAACGGCCGCGAAAAAATCGCTATCGGCGAGACGTGGTATGAGGAAAAGCTGGCTTAGTGGCTGCCGAACACATCTATTATTCTTGGAATTGGACTGTAAGAGCGATTACAAATGTCATCTGTGAAATCATTAAAACGATGGATTTCAACTATCAGAGAATTACAGGTTCTTGAAATAGCCAAGTATGCGCCGGAATATTCACGCGCCCTAATCAGCCACAAGCTAGATAAATTCGACCTTCTCAATGGCACAGATACTTCGCAAATTGTGCCCGCATGCGATTTGAAGCCGTTAGAGATACATGGCGCCCACAAGCATGCAAACCTTTATTGGCCAACCAATCCGCATGATTTTCACAAAATTTTGTCAAGTCTAAGTCTTGATTGGAAAGACTATACCTTCATTGATATTGGCTGCGGCAAGGGGCGCACACTGTTGATGGCAGCCAGACACCCATTCAAGCGAATCGTGGGAATCGATTTTTCTCCCGCACTATGCGATATCGCGCAAAAAAATATCCATCAGTTTTTTAGTACGCTCGCGGATTCTAAGAACATAACAGTCCAATGTCAGGATGCAGCCTCGTTCAACTTTCCACCCGATAAACTGGTGGTTTATATGTTTGATCCTTTCAAGGCTGAAGTCATGCAACATGTAGTCAACAACTTGAACGAGAGCTTACTGCTCCATCCTAGAGAATGTTATATCATCTACTACTTGCCTATGCATGCCCGTATGTTCGAGGAAAAAGGGTTTCGCACCATCGCATCCCAACCCCGCAACTGGCGGCTTCGCTACCCATGGCGGGTTTATTACAAGGAATCCTAAGAAAAAAGCAGCGCCTAACAAAAAAATCGCTATCAGCGAGACGTTGTATGAGGAAAAACTGGCGTAACATCCCTCACATGTCACTGAAAACAAAATAAATCTCTATTTTTAACAATTTATTAGTAATGAAACGCTAGACTGAACCCATAATCATAGGAGTATCCAGTTATGGCGAACAAAGCAAACTACGCCCTGCTTACTGACAGTGACAAAGTCAAAGTGAACGCAGCTATCATCGAAGGTCTTGAAAGCGACCCCAAGGGTTTTGGAAAAAGCTTTATGGCCGAAGTTGCAAAGCAAAAAGGCGGTGAACAGAAAGATAAATTTCAGACTGTACTCGACGCAGTGCGTAATGACCTTGCCACAAAAGTAGACTCTTTGCCTAAAACTACTGAAAATGGTCTTTCTGCTTCAACCAATTTGCGCGAGCAAAGCACATTGTTAAGGTCGGCGCGAGACTATGCAGCCCCAGCTGATGTTGCACGCGCACTAAAAAACGGAGAGACATTCATACTAAGCGGGGATCGCTCACGTGGCAACGAAACCAATAAGCATGTTGAGCCCACCGACAAAGAATCAGCGCTCAATATCATGAAAGAAACCATTTCCAAGCTTCAAGCGAAGAGCGTAGGACACGCCCTAAACGACAAGGGAATAAGCATCAGCGATAGCACGGTTACTGCACATCTTCCGGCAAAATCCGGAGAGCGCAGCCTAGGTTAGACCTACTTCGCCTTCACTACCTTAATCGTCGTCTCACCTTTGGCGCGTTTGGCCTTGGTTTTCTCAGCCACTTTTTCGCTTTGGGCGTTCTTTTGGCCAATCGCATCAATGCAGCCAATCGCCGCGATGACATTGACTTTGAGTATGATGGGGAAATGTCGGCAGATGTGGCCCAACCACCGTGCCCACACCCAATTCCTCGAGCATGTTCGCGGAAATATGCGCCGAGTGAAGGGCAGGCATGACGAGCACATTCGCAGGGCCTGAAAGCTTGCAGAACGGATACAGTGCCATCAGCTCGGCGTTCAGCGCCACATCTGCCGACATTTCCCCATCATACTCAAAGTCAATGTCATCGCGGCTATTGAGAATCTCCACCGCATCGCGAATGCGTTTGGATTTCTCCTTCATTGGGTTACCGAAGTTAG
>CAZAQK010000132.1:0-4629 GCA_964487265.1 uncultured Rickettsiales bacterium
CACCAGCGCCCCTTGTGCTATATTCCATAAATTTGGAACCGGCGAGACCGTTCAACTTATCCACTGCCCTGCGAAGAGCGCGATTATCACCCTTAGCTAAAGCGCGTGGGTCACGTCCGATCTTTTCCCGCATTTCGCGTAATTTACGCTCGCTGGTCACCGATCCGTGGATAGGTTCGATTACTGCAGCCGCGAGATCCCCTGCTTTACCCGGCAACCCACGGCTAACGCTGCTCAGCGCATCCAGCGTGTCATCCGTATTGAACGATGCCACATCACCATCGAGTGTCTTTTGCACATAATCGCGATCGTCTTTTTTATCAGCCATGGGTAAATGCCCTATTATTCATGCTTTCATTATACCTTATCCGAAGGCCATGAATAAGAAGTTTATATGACACCTCGGGTGCCCTTCTTGACAGTTATGTGACAGTATGGCCAGTGGACTGCTGTGGGCCATTTTCGCGGTGTATAACCTGCTGTGTATGCTTGCCAAGCACTTGTTTTTCCTTGGAAGCCGCATGCGCCGACACGGCAGGCGCGGCTGCCTTATTAGCCGCAATTATCGCCTCTATGCGTTTGCTCAATGCACCCGTTTCAATCTCTTGGAGTATCTGCTCCGGCGTTGCACGCATTTGGGCATATTGCTCAGCCACTGCTTTGGCAAACGGGCTTTCCGCACCGCCGCGCTTGCGGATATCTTTGCTCATTGTGCCAACAAATGCCTGGTAATAATCCAGCGGCATTTGTTGTTTCGGGTCAAAACTATTTTTTAGCATTTGGTAGGCGGGCAGAACGGATTCACCCATCACCATGTCGGCACCCTGCGCAGCCAGCTGCGGCAGCATATACGCTGCCATGGCTTTGAGACCACCGAATGCAGGGTTCAGCAAACCTTTCAAGTTCACGAACAGGCCAACCGTATCAGTGCCTTCTTTGACCAGTATGTTTTTCAGCAGGTGCGAGCGTGCCTCTGCCACAACAGTTGGTACTTTGCCGAACAGCACACCGGCTGTTGAAGCATTCTCGCCCGTCATATCGTGATGCAGTTGCTTGAGCGTCGCCAGATTTTTTGTGAAACCGCGCGCATCAGACGCCATCGAAATGCCGGACATCGCGACGAATGAACCATTTGCAATGGTATGCCCAAGATCCATTTTTCCCAGACGCTGCGGAATAGTGCGGATAGACTGCTCCACATTGCGCATGCTGGTCGCGCCATTGTGATGATACACAGCACTTTCAAGCTGTTTGATAGCCTGCTTCACAGGTTTGCGTGATGCGCGCGGAATATTGCCGAGGCCTTCTTTTGCCTGTTTTACTGTGGCTTCCAGATGCGCTGCATTCACATGCGACATGCTGGATACATTATGCGCGGCACTATGCATGGACTGCACGTGGCCACGCACTGCGTCCGGCATGGCATGCATTTCTATTTGACTCAAATGTTGCTGTGCCTTGCCAAGGCTTGCATCCGCAAGGCGTGTGTGGCGCGCGGTAAGGCGTGTATCCAAACCGGTTGCCTTAGTGATGCCGCTTACAGCACCTGCCGTGATATTAGATGCACCCTGCGCAACTGCCTTGACCGGCGCAGCAAACACGGTTTCATCCAGTGGTTTTGCAAGGTAATTAGTTGGTGCACTTAAAGCTTTGCCCAGCCCGCCGATGAGTGGCACGCCTTTTGAGCCAAGTTTCTGCAACCCGCCACCAAGCATCCCTACCGGCATGGCGATGAGTGGCAGGAAGCCGCCGAAATTCGCCACGCGCTCAGCCGTACTCAGTGATGTATCTATAATATTTGGTGCTAAAATTCCTGCACCTGCTGCTGCACCAGCCTGTTGCGCTACATCATCGGCATCTGGTGCGCCTTGCTTATGTTTTGATTTTTTTGCTGCACTATTAGGATTTATGGCACCGGAACGCGCCGCCAGCATGGCCACATCATCCGCATATGCAGGCGCAAGGCGCGACAGGCTCATCGGACGAGCCGCCCCCATCGTCGTTATCGGATTAACAATCGCTACCATGTGGCCAAATTCTTCCCATAGTTATACATCTTAGATTTTAGCGGATAAGGCCTTGGGACAACAGGGAAATAGTATTAATGTTTTGTGACACCGTGCTATATTCTGCACTAAGGGCACAACAATATATTTTATTGTTAAAAATTAGCGGTTTATGCCCCTATCCCAATGGGCAAGCTCGCCCGGGTCGCGCGAGGTAATAACTTCTTCCGATCTGCTATCACGGCTACCGAACATCAACCTGGATAAACTATTCGAGAAGCCCTGTGCGGCATTCACCGCCGTATCCCCCAGCCTGTCCACGAAGCTTTTGCTGTGCAGAATTGCTTCTTCGCGTAAGCCTTCTGCTGCATGCTTTTTGCGGTTTTCCTCTCGTATTCCGTCGAGACCTATCGTAAGCACCCTATCAATTTCTGCTTCAGATTGTTTCACTGCTTCAGCACTTACCGTGCGCTTGTCTTCGGCATGTATATTCACTTTACCAAGGCCGATCAGATAAACAATTTCCGGGATCCCGAACTTGCCATCATGCTTGTTGCAGGCATCCCGCATTTTATTTAGCAACGGACGCAATGCCTCATATTCTTCCTGCCGTTCGATAAATGGCAGATGCATGTCCACGTGCCGCGTGCGCTGATATACACCCAGCAGGTCATTTGTTGACAAATCCTTGCCGGTGGAGCGCAAATTTTCAATCAGCTTCACCACCTCATAATGGCCACTTTTATCAACGAAATAGGTTTCCCCCGCCCAGTAACCGGCCTTACCTGCCAGAACGCTAAAATCCCACGCGTTGTGGCCGCTTATCATCATGCTGCTAAAACCAATCTTATCGCCGCGCTCAAGCATGCTGTTTACTTCACGGCTGTGCTCAATCCACGGTGCTCCTGTTGCCTTGGAAACGGCTTTCATTGCGATTGGCATCATAAACAGCGCATCCGTACCATAGCGGTATTTCTGCAGGCGCATCATATCGTGATGTGCCGTACTGATAATGGCATTCTTGGAATATTTGTAATCAGAGAAACTGAGCTTTTCCGGATCTACGCCGAGCTCTGCCGCCAGAGCCTGTTTGGCATTACTGTCAATAATCTCAGATTCGGCCCCGAGGAATGCGGTGGTCAGGCCGGAATAAACAACTGCGCTGGTTGTGCGGGCAAGTTGCGTTGACCACGCAATACGCTTCTTGACATCCCCCATTCCACCGAGTGCAACAAGCCACGCTGCTTTAGCAACGGGAAACACCCCATACTGCATCACGCGGTCGAGGTTTCGGCTGGTTGTAGCGTAATAGTGGAAGTAGGTCACAACATACCCCCCATAGGTATATTTATCAACGACTTACACATTATCATCAATTCCAGAAAGCACCAATGTTCTATGTGCATAGCAGTCATGCTCAGCTCCTGGAAACCGTTTCCTGCTCACTGTTCATATTTGCGCGGCGCGTATCTTCACGTGCTTGTGCGGAAAGCCCGCCATCTGTTTCAGAAAGCGCACGTTGCGGAGTAGCCACCATCTGGCCTTTTTCATCTACTGCAATATCGTGACTCGCAAGAGTTGCTTTAGACAGTGTTGGCTTTGGTGTTTTGGCAGCACTCACCAGCTTCGCCCAGAAGCCTTTGGGGTTTGCATTATCCAATGCCATAGTCGCATTTGCCACGGTGGTTTCTAACTGCTGCACTTCTTCGCGGTTTGCTGCAAGGTCTGCTACATCTTTGCCTTCCGCGTGCATGCGACCGGCAAGGCCTCGGATCATGTCTTTTTCCTGTGCCGTCAGTTTTAATTTCTGCTCGAGCACTTCAGGCTGCTGCTCAATCATATCGGCCAGTGTACTCACCGCCCCATCCATCAACTGATTAAAGTTGGCGGCGCGCTCGGCGCGGAGTGCCTTGGTCTGGTCTGCCGTCAACCCCAGCATATGGCCAAGCTTGTCATCATCACCCACGATGTTGCTGATAACCGTAAAAATGAACGAACGCTGCTGCGGGTCCATATCGTGCGAGGTGAATGCTTTTTTCAGATCATCTACGCTGAATACCAGGTCACCCAGCTTTTCATGGATCTTCTCATCCGTCTGCTTCACAGCGGAATGCACCATGATGGTCTGCTCATCAATGATCTTCAGGATGGCTTCTTTTTGCGCCTTATCACCCTTGCCGGCACCACGTGGGCCAAAGCTGCGGCCATCATCACGCACGATCTTTTTCTGCTTGTCACCTACCAGCCCAACCAGTGCAATGGCATCCATACGGCCATCCTTGATACGCTTGGAAATGGTCTTAATGGCATATTCATACGCATTCAACTGGTCATCCGGCATGGCCTGTATCGCCGCATCATCCCAACGCGCTTCGCTTAAATGTTCGGTAAATCGATTACCAATAGCCGCGCGTTTGCAATCCTGCTGGTGCTCCTGGAATATTTTATGCACAAAGCGCGCATAGCCCATATCCTGATCATTACGTTTGCCTAAATGGTAGCCCGGCACCATATCCGGGCAAGTATCACCCGCTTTTTCCAATTCACGGCGCAGATGCAGGATCAGATCCAGTGCCACCGGCTGCTGGTATTTTTCGACTTTCTTGCCACCCAATGAATTGGT
>CAZAQK010000133.1:0-4572 GCA_964487265.1 uncultured Rickettsiales bacterium
CACATCGTCATCACCGCTGCTTTCAAAGTCCGCCATTACCACATCCTTGGCGTATTGCTCAGCTGCATCTCCTTGTTTGCCCAGCTTATTTGCTGCCCACAGGCCAACCAGTTTGTTGCGGCGTGCGTTGGTTTTAAAGGCCATTTCCTCATCCAGCGCGAATTTGCCTTCAAAGCCTTTTTGGCGGTCATCATAGGTGGTCATAGTGCTTTTCCTTACGTTTTTAGCTATTGTTGGGGTGTATATAGGGGTTTTTTTGTCATACTGCAATGTTGCAGTGATAAAAAAACTGCTCTATGAATAAGCCTATGACGCAGCAAAGAAAGATTCTCATGATGCCCACGCGCAAACCGATCTATGAAGGTAAAGCCAAACAATTGTTCGAAGGGCCGGAACCCGGCACGCTCATCCAGCATTTCAAGGATGATGCCACCGCGTTCAACAACGCAAAAAAAGGCACCATCAGCGGCAAGGGTGTGCTGAATAACCGCATCTCCGAATATTTAATGACGCGGATACAGGACCAGGGCATTCCCACCCATTTCATCCGCACGCTGAACATGCGCGAGCAGCTCATCAAGGCGGTGCAGATCGTGCCACTGGAAGTCATCATCCGCAATGTCGCGGCGGGCAGTTTCGCCAAGCGTTTCAATGTACCGGAAGGCAAGCCGCTCGGCCATCCGCTCATCGAATATTGCTACAAGAATGATGCGATGGGCGATCCGTTCGTTGCCGAAGAACACATCTATGCGTTCGGCTGGGCAACGCCGCAGGAGATCGATGAGATCCGCATGTATTCCTTCCGCATCAATGATTTCCTCTCCGGCCTCTTTACCGGTATCGGTATCCGTCTGGTGGATTTCAAGCTGGAATTCGGCCGCCTGCAGGAGAATGACCGCGAGATGATCGTGCTGGCCGATGAGATAAGTCCGGATAATTGTCGCCTGTGGGACATCAATACTGGCCGCAAGCTGGACAAGGACCGTTTCCGCCAGGATCTCGGCGGTGTGGAAGATGCCTATCAGGAAGTGGCGCGTCGCCTTGGCGTGTTGCCGCAGAATGAAAAGGAAGTGTTCCAGCAGTTCCAGCCGAAGAAAAAACCATCATCAAAAGTGATGAAGGGCAGCGCGAAAGCTAAAACAAAGGCAAAGAAGAAAAGATAATTGTGATCCCGGCCATAATATTGTCATACCGGCGAAGGCCGGTATCCAGTCTAACAAAATAATTTTGTCACTCCTGCGAAAGCAGGAGACTTAAGTAAACAAGATTCCCGCTTTCGCGGGAATGACAAGTAAAAGGAAAGAAAATGAAAGCAAAGATACACGTAACACTGAAGAATGGCGTGCTGGATCCGCAGGGGCGGGCGATCGCAGGTGCGCTGGGCAGCATGGGTTTTGACAACGTCAATGATGTGCGTCAGGGCAAATACATCGAAGTAGATATCAAAGAGTCCGACCGCAAGAAAGCGGAAGCCGCCATTGAGAAAATGTGCGCAGGTTTGCTCGCCAATACGGTGATCGAGAATTACAAGTTCGAGCTGGTGGAATGAAAACTGCCGTTATCGTATTCCCTGCCTCCAACTGCGACCGTGATGCGCTTACCACGCTGAAAAATCATGTTGATAAGAACGTGCAGTATGTGTGGCACCGCGACACCGCACTTCCCAAGGTAGACCTCGTAATGCTGCCGGGCGGGTTCTCATATGGCGATTATTTGCGCAGCGGTGCCATGGCCGCGCATTCCCCCATCATGCAGGAAGTAAAAAAACATGCTGCCGCTGGCGGATTAGTGCTTGGCGTGTGCAATGGTTTCCAGGTGCTCACCGAAGCGGGCTTGCTGCCCGGAGTGCTTATGCGCAATGCAAAGCTCAAATTCCTCTGCAAGGAAGTATTCCTGAAGGTCGGCAACAACGCCACGCGCTTCACCAAGGAATATAAAAAGGGGCAGGTCATCAACGTGCCGATCGCGCATCATGACGGCAATTATTTCGCAGATGCCGATACGCTGAAGAAGCTACAAGACGGTGGCCAGATCGCATTCCAGTATTGTGACGAGAGCGGCAACGTCACACCGGAATCAAACCCGAACGGTTCACAGATGAACATTGCAGGCATTGTGAATGAAAAAGGCAACGTGCTTGGCATGATGCCCCACCCCGAACGCCACGCAGAAACACTTGTCGGCGGCACCGATGGCGCAGGTATGTTTAAGGGACTGGCTGCTGCTTAGGCAATTAGGCCAAGTTCATTGTGTGCTTCAAGATGGAGTCGCTATGAGTACCAAAATGCCTAAAGACCAATTTCTTGAAATTCTTTATGAATGGATAGAGTTTCTAAATCAGCAGATAGGAATGCATGTTGATGCATGTTCAGCATTTACAAAAAATAGAATCGTAATTGAAAGACAAGTAGCGCGTATTTCTAAAGCATCATCAATTAAAATTGGTGCAAATGGTCAACGAGTTGTTATGCGAAGTAGCTATGAAGATCCTTCAATGCCAGATTGTATACACCAACGAATAATTGCTGCAGAAGACTATATTGCGGAGAATGCAACAGGAGGACTGCATGAACGGCAACACGCCTATGGTATCATTATATTTATATATGCATTTTGGGATGAGGAAATTCGATATAAGCTAGCAAGAGCAAAAGGAGTAAAAAAAGAGAGCATCAAATCTGATATAATGGGAGATTTGCGCCATTTACGTAATGCTATATTGCACAATAAGGGAATTCTTTTACCTCAAGACCATCAAAAAATTAAAAAATTGCAAATGATGTTTATACCAAACAACATAGTGGCAATTTCTACAGAACAGATGCACCAAATTATTGTTCTTATTAAACAAGATATTCTTAGAATGATAAATGAACACACAGGTAATCTCCCTGATGCTCCAAAACCAGAAAATATTCGAGATATTGCAATTCAGCTAAGGCCTAAAAATTAACCCATCAACTCAGGCAAAAACTTCTCATTTGCTTTTTTGAGGTCATTCACGCTTAGCGTGCAGATGCCGCCTTCGATCTCGAACGTGTCTTTTTGTGTGCTGCCGAGCTTGGTGATTGAAACACCCGCGGAGGCTGCGAGTTTTTCGATCTCCGCACCGTTTGCGGTTGCAATCACATAACGCGCCTGGTCTTCACCCAGCAGGTATGAGAACACGGCAACCGGCTGGTTCAGTGGCACAGGCACGGCCACTTTCGCACCAATGCCAGTTTTGTATGTCATCTCAGCAAGTGCCACCATCAGGCCGCCATCCGCGCAGTCATGGCACGCGGAAATTTTGCTGCCTTGAATGAGGCCGCGCACGAAATCACCATTTTTCTTTTCGACCGCCAAATCAACCGGCGGCGGCGGGCCTTCTTCGCGGCCCATCAATTCGCGCAGCGCGATCGACTGGCCGAGATGGCCTTTTGTTTCGCCAATAACATAAATGGTTTCGCCGACATTCACGAATGCATTGCCGCAGCGTTTATTCACATCTTTCAAAATCCCGACGCCACCGATGGCAGGGGTAGGCATGATGCCTTTGCCGTTGGTTTCATTGTAGAGTGATGCATTGCCGGAAATGATCGGGTAATTGAGTGCACGGCAGGCCTGCGACATGCCATCTAGGCAGCCCACGATCTGCCCCATAATCTCAGGCTTCTGCGGGTTGCCGAAATTGAGGCAGTTGGTGATTGCAAGTGGTGTTGCGCCCACAGCGGTCAGGTTGCGCCATGTCTCTGCCACCGCCTGTTTGCCGCCTTCGACCGGGTCAGCGTAGCAGTAACGCGGTGTGCAATCGGTGCTGATGGCAAGGGCTTTATTCGTGCCATGCACGCGCACGACCGCGGCGTCTCCGCCCGGGCGCGCCACCGTGTCATTGCCCACCATGTGGTCATACTGCTCGTATATCCAGCGTTTGCTCGCAAGGTCCGGGCAGGAGATTAGTTTCAGCAATTCTTCCGATGCTTTGCGGTGCACCACATCCGCATCTTTCAGCACCACATCGGCACGCTTGGGCGTAGGCGTCCATGGGCGTTCATACATCGGCGCGTCGGTGGAAACCGGAGCGATCGGCATATCGGCAACTGTCTCGCCGTGCCATTTCAGCACGATATTGCCCGTGTCAGTAAGTTTGCCAATAACAGCAAAATCCAGCTCCCACTTGTCAAAAATCGCTTTCGCGAGTGCTTCTTTGCCGGGCTTCAAAATGATCAGCATGCGCTCTTGGGATTCTGAGAGCATCATCTCGTACGGTGTCATGCCTTCTTCACGTGTTGGCACGTTTTCCATGATGAGTTCAATGCCGAGATCGCCTTTACCCGCCATTTCAAGTGAGCTGGAAGTCAGCCCTGCCGCACCCATATCCTGAATGGCGACGATTGCATCGGTCTGCATCAGCTCCATGCAGGCTTCGATCAAAAGCTTTTCGGTGAACGGATCACCCACCTGCACGGTCGGGCGTTTTTCCTCGGAGGCATCATCAAATTCTGCGCTGGCCATGGTCGCGCCGTGAATGCCGTCACGCCCCGTTTTGGAGCCGACATACACCACAGGGTTTCCAACGCCGGCAGCGGCGGA
>CAZAQK010000134.1:0-4554 GCA_964487265.1 uncultured Rickettsiales bacterium
GCGAAGAATTCACTGTCGCCCACGCCATAATTGGAGATGGAGCCACCAGCTACATCCTGGCTGGCGCGTTGCAGGGAAAGATTTGCACCGACAGTTACGCCATCCATCAATCCATATTCCATGTATGGGTTGAGTTCATATTTGCTGTATGTGTCCTGACTTACTTCCGTGCCGGAATTATTGTAGAGCGAGTCGGTGGTGTAATACCAGCCGTTCAGGATAATCTGGCCATTACCTTCAGCTTGCGTCCATGCACCGGCATAGGAAGCAGAAGGACATATTATCATTACAAATATTATCGTAAATATCCGCATAACAACCCATACACAACATAACTGTAAATAATAACGTCATGCTCGGGCTGGCCGCAGGCCAGATCCGGGCATCCAAAAATAATTATGGATCCCCGGACTCGCTTTAAGCTCGCCGAGGATGGCGACATAATTACCCAATAAATGACCTATCGTGTAAATTGATTTAAAAAACGTTAATACAACGTCTAGTGGATTTTCCGCTCGATGTCGGAAACGACGAGTTTGATAAGCTCTTCCTGCGGAAGGTTGCTTACATGCTCGATCAGGATGCTGCGGGCTGCCGCCAGCGCGATATCCACCACGTGATTGCGCACGTCCTGGATAGCCTTGGATTCTTCCTGTGAAATTTTATCCAGAGCCTGCTGTGTGCGGGCTTCCATGGCTGATCTCAGGTCAGACTCTGCGGTTTTGCGGTAAGCATCGGCATCGCTACGAGCCTTTACGAGCATCTGCTCGGCTTCCTTCATATATTCTGCCTGCTTGCGTTTGTAATCGGCAAGGATGGCTTCGGCTTCCTCACGCAGCTTACGCGCCTGTTCCAGCTCCATGCGGATGCGGGCAGAACGGTCATCAAGCGTTTTGGTGAGGATAGCTGATATTTTTTTATAAGACAGCAGGACAAAGCCAGCAAAAGATACTGCGACCCAGAATGCCGGATTATGCAACATTTCCATGATTACCTGCCGCTTTTAGAGTTTGCCACGTGCTGCGTGCTGCCGTTTTCCGGTGCATGCTGCACGAGTTTATCGACAATGACCTGTGCCAGTTCAGTAGCTGCCGGTTTGAGTGCTGTGAGCAGTTCCTGCTTTTTGGCAGTAATGCGGGATTCGGCGTCAGAAAGTTTCTTGGCGATCTGGCTGTCGAGTTCCTTATTTGCCTGTTCGGAGCGGGTTTTTTGCTCCTGCATGGCATCCATCAGTAACTGCTGTGAACGCGCCCGTGCCTCGGCAAGGGTGCGTTCATACAGTTCTTTAGCTTCCTCAGCCTGAGACTTCAGGGTCTGCGCCGTCGCAAGATCGCCTTCCACGGTTTCCTTACGCTGCGTCATGATACCCATGAGCGGCGGCAGGATAATGCGTGCAAGCACGATATACAGCGTCAGGAAGGTTACGGCCAACCAGAAGAGCTGCGATGCAAACCAGGTAGGATCAAGCTGTGGCATGTGTGTGTTACACTACGAAGAAGATCATCATTGCAACAGCGAATGCCAGAATGCCCATGAATTCAGACAGGGCCATGCCAAGCATCGCAAGACCTTTGATGGAACCTTCTTTAGAAGGGTTGCGGGCGATACCGCCGAGGGCAGCGGCGAAGATGATGCCTACGCCGATAGCAGCGCCAAGCATGCCAAGGGCAGTGAGGCCTGCGCCGATATATTTGCCCATGAGGATGGTTGCTTCAGGGTTTGCGAGTGGTTCCATGGTAGTAATTTCCTTTCAGATGGTTAGTGTAAGTTAAGTGCGTCGTTGAGATAGATGCAGGTCAGCAGCGTAAAAATGTAAGCTTGCAGGCATGCAACGAATATCTCAAAACCTGTGAATAGCAATAAGAACAGGAACGGGAAAATCCCGACAATTCCTGCGGCCACAAAGCCTGCCATGATTTTAAGCAGCAAGTGCCCCGCCATCATGTTGGCAGCAAGACGGATGGAAAGGCTGATAGGGCGGGAGAGGTAGGAGATAAGCTCGATGGTGATCATCAGCGGTATCATCCACCACGGCGTACCCTTCGGCAGGAACAGCGAGAAGAAATGCAGGCCGTGCTTGGCGAAGCCAATAAGCGTTACGCCGAGGAATACAAACCCGGCCATCGCGAAGGTGACGATGATATGGCTGGTGACGGTGAAAGAGGTTGGGATCATCCCGAACAGGTTGCAAAACAGGATGAAGATGAAGAGCGAGAAAATGAACGGGAAATATTTCATCCCTTTGCTGCCGGCATTATCCTGAATGATGCCTGAGACGAACTCAACGAGCATTTCAGAGCCTGCCTGCACGCGGCCCGGCACAAGCTGGCGGCGGCTGGTGGCGACAGAGAGCAGCAGTGTGATCATGCCGATGACGATCACCATCCACAGCGAGGAATTTGTGAAGCTCAGATCAAGCCCGCCCACCTGAAAAGGAATGATGGGGTGGATTTCAAACTGTGCTAGTGGGCTATGGCCTTCAGACATGTATTTTAAAAACCTTACTCAACATTACGCATGATATTCCGTACGCCCGCGGCAAAACCCAGAAGAAGAAACAGGATTATGAACAGTGGCGTTGTTCCTGCAGCTTTATCCAGATAGTAACCCAGGAAAATCCCAACACCCGCACCTGCCAGTAGATCTACCCCCATGCGCACACCTTTACCATATTGTGCACCGGAATTATCTTCCTGCGATGCCTGATGCTTAGGTTGTATGGCGTCGATTTTCCTTTGCAGTTCGGCTAGCGAAGGCATCGGATCTTCAGGCTTTGCCATACGTTTTCCCTTCAGGCGGGGGCAATGTATGGAGTAGACGCCCCCCTGTCAAGCCGCTTTTTGGGTTGAAATTCAAGTTTATTCAGCAGCTTTCCCGCGGTTGGCCAGGCGGCTGTCAACAAAGGCGGAAACGGCCTCGATCGTGCGGTCGCCTTCATAGATTTCACCATCGATAAATATATATGGCGTATGGGGAATTCCGACTTCTTCAGCCGCGGCTTTCTTGGCTTTCAGCACTTTCATTTCGCGTTCTGTATTGGTGATGCAGTTCTTGAATTGGTCCTTGCTCAGGCCACCGACGGTTGCGATGGTCTCCAGACCGGCAATATAATCGCCATCAAAGGCCCATTTTGCCTGCGAATCGAAAAGCACCCGGGCGAATAAATAATAACGATCTTTATCCTGTTCGCCGATGCAATCCAGCAGCATGGCACCCTTCAGGGCAGGTTCATTGAGCGGGAACTGGCGCAGGATGTAGCGTATTTTACCGGTTTCCACGTATTTCTTTTCCAGTTCAGGCAACACGGCGGATGAGAAATGCGCGCAGTGCGGGCAGGTGAGCGATGCATATTCTATAAGGAGGATGGGAGCAGAGGTCTTACCCATCACAATATCACTTGGGAGCGGTGCATCCTTGATCATGTAAGATGTGGATCTACCGCCGCTGCCTTTGGTGACTTTCATGTTAGGTTCGGTTTCAACGTGCTTGGCTTTTGCCTGTGTTTCAGGTGTCCCTGTGGCTGGTGCTGCTTCCTGCTGCGGGGCTGCCTGCGCATCAGTGATATTGCCGGATTCCTGTTTCTGATTCAGAAACAGAGATGCACCTGCAACGGCTAGTATGGCGACAAACACGAAAATTAGCGAACGTGACATGAGTAACTCCTGATGATTTCGGTAGCAGGATTTGTAGACTCTTTTTGCCGCAAAGGCAATGCCAGATTAGTTTTTTGCGCTATCGAACACGCTGCGGAGGTTAGCCAGTGCATCTTTGAGTTCGGCATCGTGTACTTCATCAAGCGATGCCTGCGGCAGGTTATGCAGTAATTGCTGTTGGGAAGCTGGCTTTTTATTCACCTGCCGTTTGGGCAGAGTATGGCTGATGGTGATGCGGCTTATTGCTTTATAGCCAAAATAAATGGCGAGGCGTTCCAGTATCAGCGGTATCTGGTGCTGAAGCTCGGTGGCAAAGCCGTTCTCAACTGCGATTGTAAGCGTGCCATCGGTGGTTTTTCCACGCGGGAAGCTGAGTTTTTCCGGTACGCAGCGGCTGGCCATTTTTGCGCCCGCTATTTTTTCCCAATCAATAATGATACGGCTGCCAGCAAGGCCTTTGTCTTTGAGCGCAGGTTTGATGACGGGTTCAACGCATTCGCCAAGTGGTTTTGGCAGGCGTGAATATCGGCGGGTATACTCGGTCATGTGCTTATCTTAGCAGCTTCCAGCAAAAGCTGAATCGGTTTGTAACTACGGCGGTGATGAGGGGTGACACCAAAATTTTTTAGGGCATCCTGGTGCTGCGCGGTGCCATAACCGGCGTTACGATCCCAGCCATATTGCGGATGATCCTGCGCAAGCTCAGTCATGATGCGGTCACGGGTGACTTTTGCGATGATGCTGGCGGCTGCAATGGATGGACAGAGTGCATCACCGCCGATGATGGCTTTTGTGGTGCAGGGCAACTTTGGGCATTTATTGCCATCGATGAGTGCGATATCTGGTGTGATACCCAACAAGTTGTAGGCGCGCTGCATGGCGAGGAAAGTAGCCTGCAGGA
>CAZAQK010000135.1:0-4551 GCA_964487265.1 uncultured Rickettsiales bacterium
GCCACAACCCTTAATGAATACCGCAAATATATTGAAAAAGATGCGGCACTCGCGCGCCGTTTCCAGTCGGTTTTTGTATCTGAGCCTACAGTGGAAGATACGATTTCTATCCTGCGTGGACTCAAGGAAAAATACGAGCTGCACCATGGTATACGCATTACCGATGCGGCGATTGTATCGGCGGCGACACTTTCTCACCGCTATATCACCGATCGTTTCCTGCCTGATAAGGCAATAGACCTGGTGGATGAAGCAGCAGCCCGCCTGCGTATGGAGGTGGATTCCAAACCGGAAGAACTGGATGAGGCAGACCGCAAGATAATCCAGCTCAAAATTGAGCGTGAGGCACTGAGAAAAGAAAGCGATGCGGCCTCCAAAGACAGGCTGTCCAAATTGGAAAAAGAGCTTTCCGTCCTGGAGAAACAAAGCGCGGACATGACCAGCCAGTGGGAAGCTGAGAAATCCCAGCTTCACAGTGTCCAGAAACTTAAAGAGCAGCTGGAAGAAGCCCAGCTTGCGCGTGATATCGCTCAGCGTGAGGGCAATCTCAGCAAGGCAGGCGAGTTGATGTATGGGGTGATTCCTGACCTGCAGAAGAAACTACAGGAAGCTGAAGTCAAGAATCCGGACACTACAATGAAAGAATCAGTAACCGATGAAGATATTGCCGCCATCGTATCGCGCTGGACGGGTATTCCCGTATCGAAGATGCTGGAAGGTGAGCGGGAAAAATTACTTCATATGGAAAACAGCCTGCGCGCCCGAGTGGTTGGGCAGGAGGAAGCACTGGTTGCGGTATCCGACGCCGTGCGTCGTGCTCGTGCCGGGCTTCAGGATCCTTCGCGCCCGATTGGTTCATTCCTGTTTTTAGGGCCAACTGGCGTGGGTAAAACCGAGCTATGCAAAGCACTTGCTGAATTTATCTTTGATGATGAAGCGGCGCTGTTGCGCATCGATATGTCGGAATTTATGGAAAAACATGCGGTATCGCGCCTTGTAGGTGCTCCCCCGGGGTATGTGGGCTATGATGAAGGCGGTGTGCTGACAGAGGCTGTGCGCCGCCGGCCTTATCAGGTCATATTGTTTGATGAGGTGGAAAAAGCCCATGCCGATGTGTTCAATATATTGCTACAGGTGCTTGATGATGGGCGTCTGACCGACGGGCAGGGGCGCACGGTGGATTTTAAAAATACCATCATCGTGCTTACGTCCAACCTTGGTTCTGATTTGCTTGCAAGTGCCAAGGAAGGGCCTATCAGTGCCGCCATGCGCGAGCAGGTGATGCAGGTGGTGCGCAAATCCTTCCGGCCGGAATTCATCAACCGGCTGGATGAAATAATTCTCTTCAAACGCCTGGAAAAAGCTGTGATGGCAGGCATTGTAGATATACAGCTGGCACGGCTTGCAAAGCGTCTGGAAGAACGGCACATCACACTTGTACTTGATGATAAAGCAAAGGATTGGCTGGCAGATCAGGGTTATGATGCCGTGTATGGCGCACGTCCACTTAAGCGCGTGATCCAGAAAGAACTGCAGAATGCCTTAGCTGGCAAGATACTGGCAGGCAGCATATCCGATGGCGCCGCTGTAAAGGTGCAAGGCTGGGAAGGTGGCTTGAAAATTTCAGCCTGATTATTCGGTTGATTTGCCAGGTACGGTATCGAGCTGAGCCACCTTGGTTTCTGGTTTGCTCAGGTTTGCAACCGTTGCCTTAACCTGTTCGACATTTTTCTTGAACGCCGTGAGTTCCTTGCCCGCCAGCACATTGCCGGTTTTGAACTTCACGTTGGCAGGATTCACTTGTCCGCCATTGACCATCACTTCATAATGTAAGTGCGGGCCAGTTGATGCACCGGTTGAGCCTACATAGGCAATGATCTGTCCTTGTTTCACTTTACCCCCGTGGCGTATGCCGGAAGCGAAGCGGCTGATATGCGCATAGGCAGTTGAATAGCTGCTGTTATGCTTCACGCGCAGGTAATTACCATACCCACCCTTGGTACCTACGAATTCCACAGTGCCATCACCCGCTGCGTAAATCGGAGTGCCGGTCGGTGCACCGAAATCCACACCGCGGTGCATTTTGCTGTAGCCCATGATCGGGTGCCGGCGCATGCCAAAACGCGAGGTTATTTTTGCACCGTTGATGGGAGTGCGCAGCAGGCCCTTGCGGACACTTTCGCCTTTTTCGTTGTAATAGTCGGATGAGCCCTGCGAGTCGGTGAAGCGGTAAATGCGCTGCTTGCGGTCGCCCAGTGTCAGCTCGGCAAATACGAGATGTCCGGCACCTGCATTCGCACCGTTTTCCGTGCGCAGTTTTTCATAGAGCACACTTATCTCGTCACCTTCCTTGATGTCGCGCTGGAAGTCGACATCGTAGCTATATGCATTGATAAGATTGCTGACCATCCCAACAGGAAGTCCTGCATCTGCCATGGTTTCATATAGGCTGCTGCTGATTTTACCACCAGCATGCGCCAGCGTTTTTTCAACTTTTGCTTCGAGTTTTTTGACAGCAAACGTATCGTCATTCTTGCGCGTCACCTCCAGCGATGATGTGACAGAAACCGGAATATGCATGGATTGCAGGGCCAGTCTGGAAGGATCGCTTGGGTGTTTGTCGATATTTACTTCAATATCTTTGCCTGCGGCCATTTTACGTGGATCAAAATGCTGGCGCAGCGCGGCAACCACATTATGCGCTTCATCAGACCCGATGCCTGCATCGCCAAGCAGTGAGCCCAGCGTATCACCATTTTCAAGTTTCAGGCTTAGTTTGAGCGGGTATTGCTTGGCTTCAGCTTGTGCGGGTGGTGTTGGAACTACAACATTTGCAGTCACTTCTACAGAGTCAGTTGTCACCGCAGTGCCATTTTCAGTGAAGAGCCGCACTTCACCTGCAGGTACTTCAAATGCAGGGATTTCAGGGCTGGCACTGGCAACATCTGCTGTCATCAGCACCGCAGATTCAGCTGCCGGCATAGCATTTTCTGTGATGATTTCATCCTGCACCGGTGGCAGGGCTGTAACATTGGTTAGACTGGTTGTTCCCTTGAATGCGGCATTGCAGCCAAGACTGAATGCGATACCAACTGCAAACCAGGAAATTCGCAGCCTGGCAGCACGTGAAGTAGGAAGGGATTTAGAGATCAGCTTAACTGGGTAAGCTGACACGGCACCGTGCGGCAGGGCGGAACTAACAACTTGATTCATATTTGAATTATTATCTTTCGACATCGTGTCTTACACTAATAGGCGTAAGCGATTTTTGCTTAGATGCCAACCTCTAAAAACACCGGAACACACTTTTTTACACATTTATTATATTTTAGCTTGACTGGGCATGGTCATGCAATTAAATTACGCGCCTCCGCTGAATGGAGGGAGATACTACTTTAAGTGTCTAACTTGTTGAAAAACAAGCGCTTTTGGCAAGTCCCCCATCCTCGGTATTTGTGTAAAATTTATCGTTCATTGTCAGCGGATACTGCCCGGCGTTTCAGGGTGGCTCAGCTTCTCAGCGAACAAAACATTGGAAAAGGATACCCATGCCAACAATCAATCAGTTGGTTCGCAAGCCTCGTCGCGCTACCACCAGACGCAGCAAATCTGCTCACTTGAAACAGTGCCCGCAGAAGCGCGGTGTTTGCACGCAGGTGAAAACCGTAACGCCAAAAAAACCAAACTCAGCTCTTCGTAAAGTGGCGCGTGTTCGCCTGACGAATGGTTTCGAAGTATTCGGTTATATCCCGGGCGAAGGCCATAACCTGCAGGAGCACTCTGTGGTGTTGATTCGTGGCGGCCGTGTGAAAGACTTGCCAGGTGTTCGTTACCATATCATCCGCGGTACGCTTGATACGCAGGGTGTTAAAAACCGCAAACAGTCTCGCTCCGCATACGGCGCGAAACGTCCGAAATAATGAGGAAATAACATGTCACGTCGTCATGCCGCACAAAAACGCCTTGTACTTCCCGATGCAAAATTCGGTGACGTAGTACTGACCAAATTCATCAACACCATGATGTATGATGGTAAGAAATCAGCCGCTGAAGCGATTGCTTACAGCGCGCTCGATATCATCAAGAAAAAAACCAGTGCAGACCCGATTAAATTTTTCCGTGATGCTCTTGATAATATAAAGCCGTCTGTTGAAGTGCGTTCGCGTCGTGTTGGCGGTGCTACCTATCAGGTTCCTACCGAAGTACGTTCTGAGCGTCAGCTGGCTCTTGCGCTCCGCTGGCTTATCGAAGCGTCACGCAGCCGCAAGGAAAAAACCATGTCTGATCGTGTAGCTGCAGAGCTCATGGATGCAGCCAATGGCCGCGGTGGTGCTGTGACCAAACGTGAAAACACCCATAAAATGGCAGAAGCCAATAAGGCTTTCTCGCACTATCGCTGGTAAGGAAGAACGCAACGTATGCCTCGTAATACACCACTTAAAGATTATCGTAACATTGGTATGTGCGCCCACATTGATGCGGGCAAGACAACGACTACCGAGCGTATTCTCTACTATACCGGCAAAAGCCACAAAATCGGTGAAGTGCACG
>CAZAQK010000136.1:0-4537 GCA_964487265.1 uncultured Rickettsiales bacterium
AGACAGAAGGTAGGCAGCAACATCATGCGGCCGTGCCAGAATGCGAAGATAGCATTTTGCTCGCCGCATATATAGGGCAGTGCATCGGGATGAATACTGCGTATCTTGCGGCTGGTTAAAAAGACCAGCCAGATATAGCCCGCGCATACCCAGCTTGCTACATACATGACAGCACGACTTTTAAGGATTTTCTTTCTAGCGGACATGGGTTTTCAGATAATTTCTGCTGAGCCGGCATTGGCGTATAGCTGGTGATATTTGCCCTGCAGGCGTATCAATTCTTCATGCGTACCGCTTTCGATGATGCGGCCATGCTCCATGACATAAATAACATCAGCATTCGCTATGGTGCTTAAGCGGTGGGCGATTACCAGGGTGGTGCGGCCTTTCATGAGTTCGGATAATGCCTGCTGGATGCTGCGCTCTGATTCGTTATCGAGCGAGGAAGTTGCTTCATCCAGCAGCAGAATCGGGGCATTTTTCAGCATGGCACGGGCAATGGCGATGCGTTGCCGTTGGCCGCCGGATAGGCGCACGCCGTGTGAACCGATCTTGGTATCATAGCCATTTGGCAGGGTACGGATAAAATAATCCGCAGCTGCGTGTTTTGCTGCGTCGATGATCTCATTTTCTTTTGCGCCCTCACGTCCATAAGCGATATTGGCGCGTACCGTATCATCAAACAGCATGGATTCCTGCGGCACAAAAGCCATGGCACCGCGCAGTGATGGCAGCGTCACATCGCGTATGTCCTGCCCGTCGATGGTGATGCGGCCGCTTTGTGCGTCATAAAAACGCAACAGCAAATTCATGAGCGTGGATTTGCCGCCGCCGGAAAGCCCCACGAGTGCGGCAGTTTTTCCGGCAGGCACATCGAGCGTGATATGGTCAACGCTTGCGGCATCCTGGCCATAGGAGAAGGAAACATCATCAAAGCGTATATGACCGGCGCGCACCTGCAATTCAGGCGCGTCATGCTTATCGGTGATGGCAGGCGGCGTATCCAGCGCGTGGAAAAGCCGTGCCGCTGCAACAAGCCCTTCCTGCAATGTGGTGTTGAGGCCGGCAATGGCACGCACTGGCTTATACGCCATCAGGAATGCTGTGATGAATGAGAAGAATGCGCCCGGTGTGGTTTCACCGTCAAGCACCTGGAAGCCGCCATACCAGATGACGCAGGCAATCGAGATGCCACTGAGCACCTCCATCATAGGAGTGGAGGCGGTCTGCACGCGTGATGCTTTGTAATAAAGTCCGAAGAGTGCCTCGATGATGTTGCCTGAGCGTTTGATCTCAAACTCCTCGCGGTTGTAGGATTTTACTGTGCGGATGCCCTGGAATGTTTCATCGAGTGTTGAGGTGAATTCGCCGAGCTGGTTCTGTGTGGCATCAGAAATTTTGCGCATGCGCTTTGACAGGCGCACCACCGGATAGATCGCCACCGGAAATACCAGCAGGGAAATAACCGCAAGCTCGGCGTTCTGGTAAAACATCACGCCGATCAGGAAGATCATGGAGAGCAATTCCTTGGCGAAGGCAGTGAGCACGTTGGAAAAAGCATTGCGCATTAAATTGATATCGTTGGTGAAGCGCGAGATAAGCCTTCCGGATGATTGGGAATGAAAAAGCCCGATATCACTGATCATCAGATGTGCAAACAGGCGTTTTTGCATATCGGCGATGATGCGCTGGCCGACAAACCGCATAGACAGCAGGTTGCCATAATTTGCGGCTGCACCAATAAGCGCGATCACAAACACCGCGATCGGGATGATGGTTAGCATGGTTCGGTCTTTTTCGATGAATATCTGGTCGAGTGCCGGCTGCATCATCCAGGCATTGGCAGCGGTTGTGGCGGCGACGATGAACATGCACATCACGGCAAACAGGATACGGCTTTTATAACGTAGTATATGCTCGCGCAGGAGGCGCTTCAGTAAGGTGCCAGTGGTGTAATCGTATAGCATGATGGGGTTATACACCTGCGATGGTCATGGCGTCTATGCGAACTGTCGGGGCATTGGTGGAATAGCGCATGGTCAGATCATTGGCGGGTGTTGCCATTTTGAACATATCCTGCAATTTGCCGGCAATGGTGATCTCGGAAACCGGATAGGCGATCTCTCCATTTTCGATCCAGAAACCGGATGCGCCCTGGCTGTAATCACCGGTGATGATGTTGATGCCCATGCCGAATGTTTCAGTGAGGTAAAAACCGTTTTTGATATCGGCCATCAGCTCTTTCGGTGTGAGTGTACCGTTTTGCATATAGGTGTTGGTTGATGACGGCGAAGGCGGCGATGCAGGCGAGCGTGATGCATGGCCGGTGGTTTGCAGCTTCAGCCGGTTGGCCGTGCGTATATCCAGTATCCAGCTTTTCAGCACGCCATTTTCAAGCAATATACGCTTAGCATTTTTTGCACCTTCCGCATCGAAGGGTTTGGACGACATACCTCGAACGATATGAGGATCATCGATGATGGAAACGGCTGGATTAAAGATTTCCTTGCCCATGCTGTCTTTCAGGAAGCTCGCACCGCGCGTTATGGAATTGCCGGAGATGGCACTGGTGAATACGCTAACCAGCCCACGGCTGACGCGCGGGTCAAACACTACCGGCACGCTGCAGGTGGCAACCTTGCGCGGATTGAGCCGTGCCAGCGCAAGCTTTGCTGCTTGTTTGCCGATCTCGCCAGCTGGCATCAGGTCGGTGTGGTGGCGTTTGGATGAAAACTCATAGTCGCGCTCCATGCTGGTATCCTTGCCCGCAAGCACGGAAACGGAAACCGAGAACATGCTGGTTTCATAAGATCTGGCAAAATTGCTGCCAGATGATTGAATGGCCAGTGCTACGTGCGTGCGGCCATAGCTGGCTTCCGCGCCTTCTGAATTGGTGATGCCGGAAACGCCCAGTGCAGACTCTTCGGCTTCTTTACATTGTTTGGCTAGCCACGCTGCATCGGGCTCGTATGTATCGAGCATATCAAGGGCAGGAGTGCTGCCTGCAAGCAATGCAGGTTCGCACAAGCCACCATCGGGATCTTCCGGTGTAGCGCGCGCCATGCTGACGGCGCGTTCAGCGAGTTCGGCCAGTGCGGCATGGCTGATATCGGTGGAGGAAACGATCGCCTGTTGTTTGCCGCACAATGCGCGCAGGCCGATGACCATATTTTCAGAACGCACAATATCTTCTGGCTTGCCCAGACGCTGTGAAGAAGAAGATTCAACCGAACGCACAAACAGCCCGTCGGCGGCATCGGCACCGCATGCACGTGTTTTTTCCAGCAGCCAGTTGAGGGTATCAAGAGAATGAGTCATGCCAAGGGTGGTAAACCATGCTGTGCATTTTCGCAACGTAAGACAAAAAATATATGCGAAAATTCATTGTAAAAAGAGTGATTCTTGAGTAATTATCCACAAATCGCTATGATAAAGCTGTTCGTTAAGGGGGCTGCTATCACACGCTCAAGGCCAAAAGTTCACCGTTTCCCTGCTTCTGCTAAAGCCTCACGGTTTGCGCGCGTAAAGAAGTGGGTTGCTTCACGCTCGGATCGCGATAAGGCGTATGTACTCAGTGGCGTATCGGCGGTTTTTGTGGTTTCAGCTATTATTATCCACATCAGCAAGCTTTGGGGCGGCGCATTTATTCCGGAAGCCTCTGCCCATGTCATCGTGCAGCCAGCCGTGACGATCAATCAGGAAAAATCTGATAAATCCATAATAATCAATGGTAAAGATGGCGGTATCATCGGACAGATGGCCACCATGCCAACCCAGGCCGATACTGCACCTGACATAAAATCCATGACGGATGTTGACAACAGAGCCAGTCGGGATTTACTTTCCGTCGTGAATAAATATTAATAATTAACGGGAAGTATCATGCTCTATCGTTTTACAGGCGCACTTGTTGCGTCCCTGCTGGTTGCAACCATTGCTGTTGCAGCACCTAAAGATTCCCAGAAAAAAGGATCCAAAGAGCCGCAAGGCAAATCGGAGATGCTTGGTATCGTAACCGGCCCTAAAACCGGAACCTATTATGCATTCGGTAAAGACATCGCCATGGTCGCTGAAAAAATCGGCATCACGGTGGATGTTAAAAATTCGGAAGGCTCCATCGATAACATCAAGCGTATCAACAGTTCTGAAAATGCGGCACTTGGTATTGTGCAATCAGACGTGCTGGGTTTTCTTGCGCGTTCCAAAAGTGCGGATTCGATCCGCATGGCGGGCAATCTGCGCATGATCTTCCCATTCTATAATGAAGAAGTACATGTGTTGGCGCGCAAATCCGTTAAGAGTTTTTCTGATCTGGAAGGTAAAAAGATTGCCATAGGCGAAGAAGGCAGCGGCAATATGCTGACTGCGATCAATCTCTTTTCCATGATGAATGTGAATCCTGCAGAAATGCGCAAGATTCCGCCGGCCCAAGGCCTTGTGGCTGTACTTAAGGGGGAGCTGGACGCCGTTATTTATGTGGCGGGCAAGCCAGTACGCCTTTTCAAGAACCTCGAAGATCTGACGCTGCCGGAAAACC
>CAZAQK010000137.1:0-4349 GCA_964487265.1 uncultured Rickettsiales bacterium
AGTGTGTGTGTGCTGGAAAAAGGATCTGAAGTTGGGGCGCATATTCTCTCCGGTGCGGTGATCGAGCCGCGCTCTTTAAGTGAATTGCTGCCTGACTGGGCGGAACATAGTGCACCGCTTAATGTGCCGGTGAAGAAGGATAGCTTCGTATTCCTGACCAAAACGGCGGCCATACCGCTGCCAACGCCGCGTCACATGCATAATGAGGGTAATTATATTGTAAGCCTTGGGCAGCTTTGCCGCTGGCTTGGCCAGCAGGCCGAAGCACTGGGCGTGCAGATATTTCCGGGCTTTCCGGCGGCGGATTTGATCATTGAAAATAACCGTGTTACTGGCGTGATGACCGGTGAGTTTGGCCGTGGCAAGAACGGCGAAAAGAAAGATAGCTACCAGCCACCCATGGCCATCAAAGGCACGTATGTGTTGCTGGCGGAGGGTTGCCGTGGCTCATTGTCTCAACGGGTGATGGAAAAATTCGGCCTGCGCGAGAATTCTGACCCGCAGACCTATGGCATCGGCATTAAGGAGATGTGGGAGGTTGATCCCGCCAAACATAAGCTTGGCCATGTGATGCACACCATCGGTTGGCCGATGGATATGCAGACCTATGGCGGTTCGTTCGTTTATCATTTCGAGAATAACCAGGTGGCGATTGGTTATGTGATCGGCTTGGATTACCAGAACCCATACCTTGATCCATTTATGGAATTCCAGCGTTTCAAGACACATCCGGCAATCAGCAAGTTGCTGGAAGGCGGCAAGCGCATCAGCTATGGCGCGCGTGCGATCAATGAAGGCGGCCTGCAATCGCTGCCGAAACTTACATTCCCAGGTGGTGCGTTGATTGGCGATTCAGCCGGTTTCCTGAACGTGCCGAAAATCAAAGGTACGCACACCGCGATAAAATCCGGCATGCTGGCGGCGGATGCCGCGTTTGCTGCACTAGTTGCAAATAGCTCTGATGAACTGGTTAGTTACACGGATGCTTTCCGCAAAAGCTGGCTGCATAAGGAATTGCACTCGGTTCGTAACATTCGCCCGGGTTTCCGCTGGGGATTGTTGCCGGGCCTGTGGCTTGCGGCTCTGGATACGTATGTGTGGGGTGGCAAGGCGCCGTGGACGCTGAGCAACCACGCCGACCACAGCAACCTGAGAGAATCAAAATTTGCCAGAAAGATCGATTACCCTAAGCCGGATGGTAAACTGACATTTGACCGGCTTTCTTCAGTATTTCTGTCGAATACCAACCATGAAGAGGACCAGCCCGCGCACCTTACGCTCAAGGATGCTGCGGTGCCCGTTTCTTATAACCTCGCGAAATATGATGCGCCGGAACAGCGTTATTGCCCGGCGGGCGTGTATGAGATCGTGCGTGATGAAACATCTGTGCGGCTGCAGATCAATGCACAAAATTGTGTGCACTGCAAAACCTGTGACATCAAGGACCCTACACAGAATATTGTGTGGAAAACGCCGGAAGGCGGCGGCGGGCCTAATTATCCGAATATGTAATTTTTTAGGTTAGATCTCGTAAAACTCACGCGTATAGGTGCCGTAGCGTTTGAATTTTTGCTTCAGCACATCCGTATCCTCGCGCAGCAGGATGCGCGGGCGGTTCTCGATAAGCCTGGCTGCGGGTGAGAGTTTCTTTATACCAAACATTTCGCTGGCCATTATCGGGTTATCACGCAGATCTTCGAAACGTACGATCTCGATGTCTTCACGCAGCTGGTGATAACGTTCACAGAACGCATCATATATTTGTATCATGCGGTCGAGTTCGTTTCCTTCTTCTTCGCTGATGCGGCCAATCTCGCTCCAGTATTTGGCAGCCTGTGGCAGTTTGCCTTTGCTGATAGCGCGGCTTTTATCCAAGCTGCGCCATGACTGGATGACATCATACGGATGGCGGATAACGGCGATAATCCTGAAATGCCCGAACTCCACCAGTTGCGGCAGCAGCGCGGTGTATAGCGCGTGGTGCTTCATGGCGAGGGTGAAATCTTTAGAAAGCCCGTGGCGCACGAAAGCTACGGCATGGTCCTTATCCTCGGGGTTATTGGGGATGCGGGAATCTTTCAGGCTATCCAGCACCGGCTTGCCATCAGCTGAGCGCAGGTCACGAACCGGCTTTTCACGCAGGAGCTGCGAGCGTCGCCAGGCAAAATCACCCACCAGCCATTTGCATAACGGCATGGGTTTTTTCATTTGCTGGGCTTTGCGCTGCTGCCATTTTGGTTCGTTCAGGCAGACAATATCAGGCAGGGAGTCGATGAGTGCGCCAAGAACCGTCAGTCCCGCGCGGGGAATGCCGGTGAGGATGACATCCTGCATGGAAACTTAAACGTTTTTGTAAGCGATTGGCAGGTTGGTGTTTTTGTCGATGACCAGGTTGCCATCTTCATAGGCAGCCGCGATGTAACGACCCACGCCAGTTTTGATAAACAGCACCGGTTTTACCGTCTTGCCATTGTATTTACGCAGTTCTGTGACCTTACCACGGGCTTCCGGGTTATTTTTGCTGCTCATAAAAAATCTCTCTTTTTGCTAAAAAATGTATTTTTGTTAGGCGCGGATTCTATTAATATACTTCAAAGGTGCAAGTGTTTTATGCATGGCATGTGTTTTGCCTGCATAATATGTGACTGTGCATGTTGATATTGTTTGAGGCATATTGCTCTAATATGTTGATATTATGAATAAAAAGCTGCTTTTATGTTCTGTTGCGATGATGGGTGTTATTCTGGCACCTGCCGTGCTGTTTGCGGCTTCGTCCGAGAATATAACCGAAAAAACGCAGGTCACACAGCCTGCCGAGACATCAGACCTTGTGTTGCAGGATGGGTTTACGGCCAGTTATCTTGCTAGCCAGCATGCAAGCCGTAACGGTGATATAGCCACCGCTATACATTTTTTGCGCGAAGTGCACCGCCGTGATCCTGCAAACCTTGAAGTAACCAGAAAATTACAGGGATTCCTGCTTCTTGACGGAAATATTGATGAAGCCCTGAAGATGGCTGCAATTGTGAGGACTGGCAATGTTCAGGACCCTATTGCTTCATTGCTATTGACGCTGCAGGCCGTCAAACGCAGTGACATGAAGCAGGCACAAAACATGCTTGCAGAGTCATTTGCAGATGCAAACGGCCAGCTATGGTTGCCATTGGTTTCAGCATGGATTGACCAGAATATACAGCCGCGCGAAAAGCCGCTTACGCTTGCCGCAATGGAAATGGATGCAGGGCGTGCGGTTGCAGTCGTCAATTATCATCTGGCTCTGATAAATGATAAGGCGGGCTTCAAAGATGCCGCAGCGCAGAACTTCCATGATGCCATTGAAGATATTGAAAACCCGCCTTCGCGCGTATTTGCAGCCTTGCTGGCATTTTACAAGCAGAATGGTTCTCCGCAGATATTAAAACCAATTGTTGAAGCTAATGCTGGAAAAAATGCTGAAGAAATGGTGTTGGAAAACAGCACTATCGCCAATGCAGCAGATGGTATCGCGGAAGTGCTGCACACCATGGGCAGCATCATGCTGGGTGCAAATGTCAACCAGGATGCCATTATTTATCTCAGGCTTGCCACCTACCTCCGTCCTGATTTCCCGGCGGCTTCTCAGGCATTGGGTGAGGCTTACAGCTCTATTCAGCAATATGCGAAATCCAATGAGTCTTACGCAAAAATAAAGGAAAGCAGCCCGATTTACCCATCGGCTCAGATCAATATCGCTATTAATATGCAGCGCATGGGTAAATATCGTGATGCGCTGGCATTACTTGACCGCCTCAGCCAGCGTAAAGCCGTTGCTTATGATGCATTGGTTATCAAGGGTGATGTGCTTCGCAGCAAAATGTTGCTCCCCGAAGCGATCGAGGCCTATTCGCAGGCTATACGGCGTGTTGATAAAATATCATCCCGACACTGGTCAGTATATTTTGCACGCGGCGCAACATATGAACGTATGGGCAAATGGCTGGAAGCTGAACGTGACCTGCAGAAAGCACTAGAAATCCAGCCGGATCAGCCCGATGTGCTCAACTATCTCGGTTATAGCTGGCTGACGCAGGGGCAAAAACTCACAGAAGCCAGGGATATGATCGCAAAGGCTCTCAGCGTTAAGCCGAACGATCCGCAGATCATCGACAGCATGGGGTGGGCGTTCTACCTCTCCGGTGATTATGGCAGGGCGGCGAAATATCTTGAAAAGGCGGCTGAGCTGATTCCTGGCGATGCCACGGTGAATGATCATCTCGGCGATGTGTACTGGCTGCAGGGGCGCAAAAATGAAGCACGCTTCCAGTGGGAACGTTCCCTGACATTCACGGAGGATGACAGACAGAAAGAAC
>CAZAQK010000138.1:0-4263 GCA_964487265.1 uncultured Rickettsiales bacterium
AGCGTTTGCTGCCGAAATGAATAAAGTTGCCAAGGAAATTGGCATGAAGGGCAGCAATTTTGTCAATGCCACCGGCTGGCCGGATGAAGGGCATATGATGACTGCGCAT
Source organism: uncultured Rickettsiales bacterium (assembly GCA_964487265.1). Classification (GTDB taxonomy): domain Bacteria; phylum Pseudomonadota; class Alphaproteobacteria; order Rickettsiales; family SXRF01; genus CAZAQK01. Next base: position 110 of record CAZAQK010000138.1, read on the forward strand.
GACCTTGCCATTCTGGCGGATAGGTTGATTCAGGATTTCCCGGAATATTACCATTATTTTGCTGTGCCGGAACATACCTACAATAAGATCCGCCAGTATAACCGCAATCTGCTGCTGGGTAATGATATCGGCGTCGATGGCCTCAAGACCGGCCATACGGAAGTGGCGGGTTATGGTATCACGCTTTCCGCCAAGAAAGATGGCCGCCGGTTGATACTGGTGGTAAATGGTCTGGCCAGTGAAAAAAGAACGTAAGGAAGAGGGCGACCGCCTGCTGCGTTATGGTTTCCGTGAATTTGCCAATAAGAAGCTGGTTGCCAAAGGCCAGCATATATCTGATGCGGGCGTATGGTTCGGTACACAAAAAGCAGTTGGCCTCATTGCGCATAAGGATGTGGTGGTAACCGTGCCGCATGCCGCAATGCCGGATATGACATTCAAAGTGAAATATACCGGCCCGCTTAGCGCACCGGTCGCCAAAGGTGCACACGTGGCAGACCTTGTGATCACACAAGGTGGCACGGATCAGGTGGTGCCGTTGATGGCCGCAGAAGATGTAGAAAAGCTCTCTGGTTTTGCGCGCATCAAGGCCGTGTTTGCCCATTATGTTATGGGGAAAAGCCCGGCCCAATGACCGGCGCATTCATCACGTTTGAAGGTGGCGAAGGCAGCGGCAAATCCACGCAGGTGAAGATGCTGGCGGCTGCTTTTGAAAAAGCTGGTAAGCCTTGCGTGATCACCCGTGAACCGGGCGGTACGGAATCTGCCGAGCGTATACGTGATCTGGTGGTAAAAGGCAGTAAGGATGCCTGGCTGGCCGAGAGCGAAACGCTCCTGTTCGTTGCCGCACGCATGGAACATGTCAAACGCCTGATTCAGCCTGCTTTGCTGGAGGGAAAAACCGTGATTTGCGACCGGTTTTATGATTCCACCTGTGTGTATCAGGGTATTGGCAAGGGCATTAATGAAGTGTTTATTAGCGGACTGCACAAGCTGTGCTTTGAAAATTTTCAGCCGCACCTGACATTTATCATGGATATTGACCCGGCTATCGGCCTGAAACGTGCACATATTCGCAATAATGCCGAAAACCGCTTTGAATCCATGCCTACGCAGTTTCATGCAATCGTGCGACAGGGATTTCTGGATATCGCGGCCGAAAACAAGAAACGCTGCGTGGTGATAGACGCCAATCAGGACAAGGACGTGCTGCACCAGCAAATTCTTAATGTTATCCATGAGCGTTTTGGTGTAAAACTCGCTGCATGACAGAGCAGCACCCAAGGTACAGCACACAGCTATTCGGCCATGAAGCACAGGAACTTCGCCTGCTGGCAGAAGCGGCTGGCGGCAAACTGCCGCATGGCCTGATACTTTTCGGCATCAAAGGTATTGGTAAAGCCACTTTGGCTTACCGGCTGGCGCGGGAATTACTGGCCGCCGGTAATGCCAACGCCGATACGGTGTATAGTCGCGTGGCTGCCGGTTCACATTCAGACCTGCTGGTAATTGAGCCGGAATTCGATGAGAAAAAAGGCGAATACGCCAAAGACATTAATGTTGAGCAGGCAAGGGAGATTGCCAAATTCCTGGCCATGACACCGGCAGAAAGCCGCTGGCGGGTAGTTATCATTGATGCCGCTGATGCGCTTAACACCAACGCCGCCAATGCCATCCTCAAAATTCTCGAAGAGCCGCCCGCGCAGGCTGTTTTGCTGCTTATTTCACATCAGCCCAGCTTATTGCTGCCCACCATCCGCTCGCGCTGCCAGATGGTTAAACTTGCACCGCTGACACCCGACGAATTCCGCCATGCCGCCAACACATTATTGCCGGAAGCTGATGAACAGAAACTTTCTGCGCTTGCCCAGCTTACGGGTGGTGCACCGGGCAAAGCACTGGATTATGAAGAGCAGGGGGCTCTGGCTATTTATGATGAGCTGTTGCTGCTTCTGGCTAATTTGCCAGTCATTGACCCGTCTGCGTTGCATGGCTTTGCCGACCGGATGACATCTGAAAAACCTCATGAACGCTGGAAGCTGCTGACTGAGCTGGTGCTGTTCCTGTTCGAGCGCGTGACCAAATATGGCTCATCGGTTGAGCCTGAAGGCATCACCTCGCGTGAGCCGGAAGTGCTGGAAACCCTCGCTGCTCTTCATAAGCCGCATATATGGGCGGCGAAATGGCAGCAGGCGGCTGATCATTTTTCATTGGCGAGTCGCCTGCATCTCGATTACAAGCAGCTGATAATTACCTTTTTCCACTCAATAATTAATAAGGAAAGTCAGTTTCTGGTTGCTAGTTGATAGTTGCTGGAAAGCGCGGTACAAGCAACCAACAACTAAAAACCAGCAACTATGCAAAACTTTTATATCACTACACCCATTTATTATGTGAATGACAGGCCACATATCGGCCATGCCTACACCTCCATTGCCTGCGATGTGCTGGCCCGCTTCATGCGCCTGAATGGCAGCAATGTCAAATTCCTTACCGGCACCGATGAACATGGCCAAAAGGTTGAAAAATCCGCCAAAGCCGCAGGGCAGGAGCCGCAGGCTTTTACAGATCAGGTATCGCAGCATTTCCGCGATATGAATAAACTGATGAATATCAGTAATGATGATTTCATCCGCACCACCGAGCCGCGCCATGTGAAAGCCGCGCAGGGATTATGGAAGAAAATGGAAGAAGCGGGGCATATTTACCTTGGCAGCTATTCCGGATGGTATGCCGTGCGTGATGAGGCGTATTACGCTGAGTCGGAGTTGGTGAATGGCAAAGCACCTACAGGTGCCGATGTGGAATGGGTGGAAGAACCCAGCTATTTCTTTAAACTCTCGGCATTTGGTGAGAAGCTGTTGGATTACTACGCGAAGCATCCGGATTTTGTGATGCCAGCCTCGCGTTTCAATGAAGTGAAAAGCTTCGTTAAGGGCGGCCTGAAGGATCTTTCCATATCCCGCACCACATTTTCATGGGGCATTCCGGTGCCGGGCGCGGATAAGCACATTATGTATGTGTGGCTGGATGCGCTCACCAATTATATGTCTGCCGTGGGTTATCCAGATGAAAATGCTAAGGATTTCAAGACATTCTGGCCAGCCAGCCTGCATATGGTGGGTAAGGATATCCTGCGTTTCCACGCAGTCTACTGGCCGGCATTCCTGATGGCGGCTAATTTGCCATTGCCCAAGCGCGTCTTTGCGCATGGCTGGTGGACGATCGAAGGTGAAAAAATGTCCAAATCCCTCGGTAATGTGGTTGCGCCGGCTGATCTGGTGAATGAATTTGGGCTAGACCAGACACGCTATTTCATGATGCGTGAAGTGCCATTTGGCAGCGATGGCAATTTTTCGCGTGAGCGTATGATAAGTGTGATCAATTCGGAGCTTGCCAATAATATCGGTAATCTGGTGCAGCGCACGCTTTCCATGGTTGTCAAAAACTGTAATGGCAAAGTGCCTGATGCTCAGGGGGTGGAAAAAGACCAATTAGACATGGCATTCTTGAACAAGGCCTATGTTACCGAAAAAGATACACCGGCCAAAGTTACAAGCAGCTACCTGAATTGCGAGTTCAATGACATACTGGCCAGCATTCTGGCGATTGCCACCGAGGCCAATGCCTATATTGATGAAAAGGCCCCCTGGAAGCAGAAAAAGGTGGATGAACGGCTGATGAATGCCACCTTATATCATCTGCTGGAAGGTATACGCTGTATTTCTATTATGATTCAGCCATTTATTCCTAATTCTTCAAGTGCCATTTTAGACCAGCTGGCTGTGCCTGCCAATGCACGCTCTTTTGGGCATTTATCGGCTGATTTTGCGCTGGTTCCCGGCACCCCCCTGGAAACGCCAAAGCCAGTATTTCCGCGCCTCGGGGGGCTAAAAGAAGAGAAGGCGGGAGCGGCATAAGATGCTTCTGGTTGATAGCCATTGCCACCTCAATTTTCCCGATTTCAGGGAAGATATGGATTCGGTCATAAAACGGGCGAGGGAGGCGGGTGTAGGGGTCATGCAGACCATCTGCACTGAAATGGAAGAATTCGACGAGGTCCATGGCATCGCACAGAGATATGACGGGGTATATTGTTCTGTTGGAGTACATCCGAATGATTCAGGCAAAACCAAAGTTGTTTCCGCGCAAGA
>CAZAQK010000139.1:0-4241 GCA_964487265.1 uncultured Rickettsiales bacterium
TACCGCACAGTTGATCGCGTTGTGGAAGCAACGCCCGACAGAAAGCGAGCGGCTAGGCGACGAGGAAGCAGCGCAGATATGGAAAAAAATAAAACAGGCCAAGGGCATGAGTACGGCACCTGTTGATGAACAGAATTATAGCCAATACATCACCAATCTTTTTTACGACAAAGACCTCACCACTTATAGCTTCCCGCCCATCAGCAATGCGGCGATCCGTCAGGCGCTGCAGCGTCCGCCACGCGACAAGCTCGAAGAATTCATAAAGATATGGAAACATCTGCCCAATGCACAGCAGAGACTCTCTGCTGTAGAAGAAGCGATCCTGAAAGGAAAAGTAAAACAGGTATTGGGCATTGGTACCGGGACCGTAGAAGCGCAGGATTATCTCCAATATTTCGGCACGCTATTCCATGAAAAGAACTTGAACAGCCACAGCTTTATGCCGGATATTGCGTTCCAGAATATCGCCGCCTATCGCAACGCACTTCCGAAATTCAAATGCTACATCGATGACCTGATCACGCTATGGAAATCACGCCCCGATTTGGGTGAGCGGCTTAGCGATGCCGAGGCAACCGTGTTGCTGACCAAGCTCAAGCAGCAGAAGGGTATAAGCCTTAAAGCGCCGGAAGACCAAGACTACCAAGAGTATATGGCGACCCTTTTTTATGAGAAGAGCATGGATATGGGCGGGTTGAAACATGTGTTCGGTACTGGCTCGGTCAAACGGCTTATGCACGAAGTGCCGGTTACCGAACTGCTGATCAACAAATTGATCGAGGGCTGGAAGAATCACCCTGACATGGATAAGCGATTATCGGATGATGAGGCCACTATGCTGCTTGCGAAGATCACGCATGAGCGAGGTGAGCGTTACAGCCACGAAAGCATCGCAAGGTCTAACGCCAAATGGACACGGGGGGAAAATTTATAAGATGGTGGAGGGGGAAGAGTTCGGAGTCAATTTTAAATAACCTATTATTCAAATACTTAATGAAATCGAATTTAAAAACGTACCCCTAAACCCATCACTTTTCGGTGCGGCAAATAACGGCAAAAGAATTAACAGCCAGTGAACTTTCATCCATTGGCGCAGATGGTAGGATGGGTGGATTTCATATGTGCTTACCCAGCTTGGATTTAAACACGGGTTTTGTTTACAAACTGCGCTATGTCTTCCAGCAAGGTAGTTTTCCAGCGGAAACGTTCTGCTAATGATAGCATAATTCCTATATGCCCAATACCAGGATAGATATGTTCGGTGACGGGACTTTTTAACGCTTCGAGTTTTGCTTTTACGCGGTGGCTGTTGCGGGGGTCGACCGTATCGTCATCGTCGCCGGTGGTCAGCAGCACGGGCGCCATTCTGGAAGTGATATGCGCTAGCGGCTGGGTTTCGCTATCCGGATATTTGCTGAAAATCGCTTTGATATCGTCATCCGTGAACGGCAAGAAATCATAGGGTCCGGCAATCCCGATGGTCCCGCGTATCCAGCTGCGCTGACTTTTTGCCTGCTGGTGGAAGGCATCGTCCGCTGAGAGCATCATGGCTATGAATGCGCCGGCGGAATGCCCTGCAACATAGATGTTCTTCGTATCGCCGCGGTACTGCCTGGCATGTGCATGTACATAACGCAGGGCAAGTGCGCCATCATACACGAACTCGGGATAGTAGACTTGCGGATACACACGGTAATCCGCAATAGCGGTGATATAGCCTTTGGAAGCGAAGGCCTGGCCGAGGAAGCGATAATCGTCTTTGCTCCCGGTCTGCCAACTGCCGCCGTAGAAAAATAGAATGACGGGTGCATTTACCGCATTGTCCGGTACATAGATATCCAGCTTCTGGCGGGCATCGGTGCCATAGGCAAGATCGCGATGGAGGCTGTATCCTTCATGGGTGATGGTGGCATTCAACACATCCACTGTGCTGCAGGCGCCGGTCAGTAATAAAGGGAACAGGCATAGGAGGCGCAATGCCGGTTTCATAGCTTGCTCCTGGTATGCATGGGCTTCTTACCCCCATACAGATGCATGAAAATCGCGACGGTCTCACGCACATGCGCATCGCGCTCTTTTTGGGTGGGGATGGGTGTCACGTTCAATGTCATGCGCAGGAAATACTGGCCTTTGAGCATGGCGAAGAAATACGAAGCAGCGCTATTTGTATCCGGGATATTTATCGCACCCATTGCATTCTGCTGGTCCAGGAACTGCGCCAGCAGGTGCATGATCCGTTGTGTGCCGTTCTCGTAATAAAGTCGGGCGATCTTCGGATAGCGCCCTGCTTCTGCAACCACGAGACGCGTTGCGGCCATACCCTCGGGACTAGTGATCAGGGTAAGCAACCCTGCGCCCACCTCATACAGCAACTGTTCGAAGGGCTTTTTTACATAGGTGTGCGATGCGCTGGTCTGTATATGGCGGTTGCAGAGTTCACTGATCATGCGCGTGAACAGCTGATCCTTATTGGTGTAATGCGAATATACGGTTTGCTTCGTAACGTTCGCGCGCTTTGCAATAGCATCCATGGATGTTTTCGCGAATCCGTCTTTTAGAAACAGCACGGTCGCCGCCTTCAGAATAGCATCCCCTTTCCGGGGATCTACACGCCGAATAGATTTTGGCATGACTTGACCTTTCCGTTATAGTAGACTACTAAGTCTATTATGTTAGACTCATTGGTATGATTACTAGCGAGATTCAGGCACAAAGTCCAGTGACAAAACGGGGGAAAATACGTGGTCCGCACAGCAATCATCGGCACAGGAATCTCCGGTATGGGGGCGGCATATCTGCTGCATAAGGCGGGCCACGACATTACCGTCTACGAAAAGAATACGCGTATCGGCGGCCATACACGCACGATCGAAGTAGACTACGCAGGAACCATTATTCCCGTCGATACCGGGTTCATCGTCTATAACTACCCCAATTATCCAAATCTTTCCGCGATGTTCCGGCATCTCGGGGTGACTGTGCAAAAAAGCGATATGAGCTTTGCGCTGACGATTGACAAAGGGCGCTTTGAATGGGGCGCGCGTAGCCTGAATGCCGTCTTCGGCCAGCGTCGCAATATCATCAGGCCGTCATTTTACCTGCTGATACGCGATGTGCTGCGTTTCAATCGTAATGCAGAGAAGATGGTCGCTGTAAATCCAGAGCTCACCTTGGGCGAACTTATTCAGACCATGAAGCTGGGCGATGAGTTCCTGCGACACTACATTCTGCCCATGGGCGGAGCTATCTGGAGCTGCCCGCCACGTATGATGCTTGGCTTCCCCGCCCGCAGTTTCGTGCAGTTCTTCAAGAATCATGCGCTGCTCGATATCACTGATCAGCACCAATGGTACACGGTCTCAGGCGGATCGCAGGAATATGTGGCGAAGCTGACGGCTCTCTACCGCCACCGTATTCGCACCAATTGCGCAGTGGTGCGCGTGATGCGTACAGCAGAGGGTGTCGAGATAACGGACGCGCGTGGCGAGACCCAGCGGTACGACCGCGTCGTATTTGCTTCGCATGCGAATGAAACGCTGCAAATGCTTGGAGATGCGACGGACGATGAGCGCGCGCTCCTGGGGGCGTTCACGTACCAGAAAAATGTCGCGTATCTCCATCGCGATAAGCGCGTGATGCCGACGCGTAAACTATGCTGGGCGAGCTGGGTATACCATGCGGAAGGGAAGGCGGGCGATGAGCCGGATATCGCGGTAACCTACTGGATGAATCTGCTTCAAGGCATCGATGATCGTTATCCGTTGTTCGTGACCCTCAACCCCATTCATCCTATCGATGCAGCGTTGGTGTTCGACCAGCATGTATTCGAGCACCCGGTATTCACACAGGATGCTATCGCAGCCCAGGAGAAGCTTCCGTCGCTTCAGGGCAGGAACAACAGTTGGTTCTGTGGCGCATACACGCGTTACGGGTTCCATGAAGATGGGCTCCGTAGCGCCGTCGGGGTCGCCGAATCGATGGGGGTACCCATTCCATGGCGCTAGATAACGCATACATGGTCGCCGATGTAGCGCACGCACGCACGCGGCCAAAAAGCAACCGATTCCACTACCATGTCTATTATCTATGTGTGGCGCTGAAGGATATGTCGCAGCTGACGCGGTTGAAACTTTTTTCGATGGATGGCTTCAACCTGTTCAGCCTACATGGTGCGGATTATGGGCATGGTACTACGCCCGAAGCGTGGATCCGAGCGTTGCTGGCGGAATGGGGGGTGA
>CAZAQK010000140.1:0-4111 GCA_964487265.1 uncultured Rickettsiales bacterium
AGGCATGTGAAATCCGGTTGTGTGGTGAATCTGATAGATACCACGGTCACCCGCCAGATGGTGTCTTATTTCTTTTATTCACTGTCCAAGAAAGCATTGCTGGAATTTACACGTATGGCTGCTGTGGAGCTGGCACCTGCCATACGGGTCAATGGTATCTGCCCGGGTTACCTGCTGCCGGCCGAAGGCTGGGGCGATGATTACCGCCAGAAGCTGGAAGAAACACTTCCACTTGGAAAAATAGCTTCCGTTGATGATGTTGCCAATGTAGTGGCAATGCTGGTACAAATGCCTTCACTCACCGGTCAGGTGATATTTGTGGATGGTGGGGAATCGCTCTTATGATGATACGTATCAATAACCTTAAGACGGAAACCATTCTTGGGGTGTATCCTGCCGAGCGCAAGGCCAAGCGGCCGGTGGTTATCAGTCTTGCCATGCAGTATGATGCAACCATTGCCGCTGATTCCGACAAGCTGGAAGATGCGCTGGATTACGATGTGATTGAAAAATCCATCATGGCATCCGTTCCCAAGCAGAAATTCCAACTGCTTGAGGCGTTGGCAGCGCATGTGGCGCAGCTTGTGATTGCCGTGGATCGTGTGCAGCGCGTGACGGTGGTGGTTGATAAACCTAAAGCTACTGCAAACGCAGATTCCATGTCCGTTGAATATACGATCAGCAAATAAGTATTATTGGGCGGCCATGCCTATCGTCTGCAGGTTTTCTGGCGTAGCGGGCTGGATGGCGTATGCGGATTCTGCAGGGCCGTAAGCCGTGGTTTCTGAGCCATCAGCATTTTTCACGCTGATGGTTTTCATAAACAGCAGGAATTTGGATGCTTTCCTGTCTTTGGATGACTGGTAATCATACAGCACCGAATATAATTCGTTAGGCAGGCCCATCAGGCGAATGGTTTGCGGGGCGGTTGTTATGCCATCCAATTTATTGATGCGTGAAATGATGAACTGCACACTGCGCTTTTCATCTTCCATTTCCGCCAGTGTTGCCTCGGCAACCAGCGAGGAAATATTGCGTAATGTACCAAGCTGTGAGGCTTTCAGGCTCTCTTCCCATTCGCGGATACGCGCATCGCGTGCGGCGTCGGCAATAATATTTTTGGCATTGGCAATATCCTTGTTCTTATGGGTTTTATCGAGGATCGGGAATAATGCGTGGTATGTGGATTCAGACCATGGGAAACGCGCAATAGGCGAGATATAAAATGTTTTGCCCTTGAATAAGCCCATCACGAACCATTCCGAATTGCGGGCAGGGGCATCCATGGGTTTTGCATTCCATTCTTCACGGATCTTCTGTTCATCTGCACCTGCCCATGAAATATCATATGGCATGGGTTCCCAGATGGCATTCGTAGTATCGGGAAATGCAATGCCACGCATAGGCATCTGCAATTTGAGGGTTAGGCGCGGAGGGTTAGCATTTGTCCATGGGCGGGGAGAAATGCTGGTAATTCTAACAAATGCCAGCGGTAAGCCGGTTTCCTCTATGAGTGCCTGCTCATAACTTGTCATCTTGAGCTTAGGATTTTTTTTTGCTGCCGCCACTGGCTGCGCCAGCAGTGTTAAACTGATTGCAACAAGCAGGATTTTTTTCATGGCCACCGTCCACGGATGAAACTACTATGTGCATTATAACGGAAACCGGCATGAATAACACATCTTATCACCATGCATCCTGCGGCTGTATCAATGGCAGGGCAGTCCTGATACTTGGGCCTTCCGGCGCAGGAAAATCAGACCTTCTTATCCGCCTGATACATCAGGGGGCAGAGCTGGTGGCCGATGACCAGGTGATCCTCTCCAAACGGGATAACCGGATCTTTGCCTCAGCCCCTGGCAATATACGCGGACTTATCGAGATGCGCGGCGTTGGCGTGATTTCGCTGCCAAACCGTCAGGATATGCCACTTGCGCTGGCCATACAGCTGGTTGAACGAAAAGATGTGCCGCGCCTGCCAGAACCTGCGTTCTTTGATTGCTTCGCGGTGCAAGTGCCTTTATTATCGCTCCACGCATTCGATGAATCCGTCTGCGCGAAGATATTTTTGTATATGGCATCGTTGAAACCATGAAACTGCTTCTCATAACCGGCATGTCTGCAGCAGGCAAAAGCCTTGCTCTCAAAAGCCTTGAAGATATGCGCTATGAAACGCTCGACAACATCCCGCTGGATTTCCTGCAGGCGATAGCGGGTTCTGCAGCGCAGAAGCGTAGCCTTGCTGTTGGGGTGGATACCAGCAGTGATGAATTCTCGGTGGAAAAATTTAAAAAAGTCATCGATCCTATTCGTAAAAACGCGGCCATTGATTTCAAGCTGGTGTTCCTTGATTGCGATGACCATGTTCTAAGCCGTCGCCTGTCGGCGGAAGGCCGTGGCCATCCATTACTTCCCGACCGTTCTATCATGGATGGTATTCGCCATGAGCGCGAAATGCTGAGCCCGCTCATGGATATGGCCGATCTGGTGGTGGACAGCAGCCAGCATGAAGACATGGAATTCCGCCATTTCTTTGCATCGCATTTTGGCAGGGAAAAACAAAAACGTTCCGTGGTTGTCACATCATTCTCGTTCAATCGCGGGGTGCCGCGTGAAGCCGATTTCCTGTTCGATGTGCGCTTCCTGAAAAATCCTCATTACGAACCGGATATGACGGCCATGACAGGCCTGGATGAAAAAGTAGGCCAGTACATCGAGACTGATGCAGATTTTCAGGTGTTCTATGAACGCCTTACCAGTTTCCTCCATCTGGTCATGCCGCGGCATATCAACCGTGAACGCGCCAACCGTCACATCATTACGCTTGCGGTAGGCTGCACGGGTGGCAGGCACCGTTCCGTATTCGTCACTGAAAAACTCGGTGGCTTCATGAAAAAACAAGGTTACGAAGTAACCGTGCGTCATAGGGATATTTTATGATAGGTCTGGTTGTTGTCTCTCACGGTAAACTTGCCGAAGCGTTTGTGTCTGTCACCGAGCATGTGGTGGGCAAACAGGAGCGCATCAAGGCCATAGGCATTGAGCCGGATGCTGATGCGGAAACATCCCGCCAGCGGATACTCGAAGCCATCAAGGAAGTGGATGCCGGAAAAGGTGTGGTGGTGCTCACCGATATGTTTGGCGGCACGCCTTCCAACCTCGCCATTTCGGTGATGAAAGAAGGCGGTGTGGAAGTTATCGCCGGTGTGAATTTGCCGATGATGATCAAGCTTGCCAGCCTGCGCTCAACCGCGAATTTGCAGGATGCGGTGAACCAGGCGCAGGATGCCGCGCGTAAATACATCAACGTGGCAGGCAACCTGCTGGCGGGCAAAGGTGCGGCGTGAGCCATACGGTTACGCTTACCATCTGTAATAAAAAAGGGCTGCATGCGCGTCCGGCTGCTAAATTTGTGCGTACAGTGGAAAGTTTTGATGCACAGGTGCGCGTAGCAAAGATGGGTGATGCCGAATTGCCGGAAGTGGCAGGTACATCCATTCTTGGGCTGATGATGCTGGGCGCTGATAAAGGCACCGCGCTAACACTTTCGGCGCAGGGTGCGCAGGCGGCAGAGGTCATTGCAGCGCTTAAGGAGCTGGTAGAGAACAGGTTTGGTGAAGCGGAGTAATTTGTCATTCTGAGGCGCAGCCGAAGAATCTAGATCCTTCGCTTCGCTCAGGATGACACACTAAGGAGTTTTTATGACGAATGAAAACATATTCCCCATATCACCCGAGTGGCAAAAACGTGCCCATATCACCAAAGAAAAATATGAAGCGATGTACCGCCAGGCACTCGAAAAACCTGAGGATTTCTGGGCATCACAGGCTGAGCATTTCCTGTGGCATAAAAAATGGAACAAGGTAAAGAACATTAATTTTTATGTGGATACGCCGCGGTCAGAAGGCCGCGCAGCCATGAGCGGTGCCCCATGCGAGAGCCAGCAGGCTCGCAGCGGGGGCGTTTTTATAAAATGGTTTGAAGGCGGCAAGCTCAACATCACGGAAAATTGCCTCGACAGGCATCTGGCCAAGCGTGGCAACCAAACAGCGATTATCTGGGAAGGCGATAATCCCGAAGAATCCAAACACATCACTTATAAAGAATTGCA
>CAZAQK010000141.1:0-4052 GCA_964487265.1 uncultured Rickettsiales bacterium
GTACCATGTGGGTTAACGGGTCTTTGACCGCCTCCAGCAGCTGACGGTCAAGTTCGGTGTCTTCGCCGATCATCTTAATCTCGATTTTCTTGCCGAGCTCTAAAGAGAGATCGCGCACCAGCCGAGGGAATTTCTGCCAGGCCGAGCCAATGGGCTGCATACGGGTTTTCATCACGCTCTCCTGAAGCTCGCTGGTGATATGGCTGAGCTGCTGCAACGGCGATAGGAACTGCTGATTGGCCTCTTCGCGCGCAATCTGCATAAGCTGGTTGCGCGATAGCACAAGCTCGCCCACCATCTGCATCATTTTTTCCAGCACGTCGAGATTGACGCGGATGGTCTGCGTTGCTGCCGATGCGTCTTTTGCGGGCTCTTTATGCTCAGTTGGCTTAGAAATCGCCGATGCAGCTGCAGGAGCAGGCACGGCCTGGGCCTGCTGGTTTTGGCGGATGAGCTCTTCCAGCTCGTCATCGCCTTTGAAGAAGCTCGTCATATCTTCTTCTGTGCTAGACGAAGTCACCTCTTCTACATTATGCGAAGGCGGCGGCGCGAGAGTTACACCGCCGCTGGCAGCAAAATCATCGAGCGCGGCAATCAGCGCCGTATCATCACCCGCGGGCTCGACACCACTTGCCGCGATATGTTCAACGATGCTTTTGATGCAATCGATGGATTGCAGAATGAGAGTGATGGCATGAGGCGTAACCTGTAATTCGCCGTCGCGGAATTTGCCCAGTATATTCTCACCTGAATGGGCAACGCGTCCGAGCCGCGCAAGACCTAAAAAGCCGCACGTGCCTTTAATGGTGTGCATCACGCGGAAGATATTGCTCAGGATATTCACATCTTGTGGATTTACCTCAAGCTTGACGAGCTCCAGGTCGAGCATGGACAGGCTTTCGGTGGTTTCGGCAACAAATTCGCTGATCATTTCATCCATGCCATGCTCCCAGAAATATTTTTACGTTAGCAGTTTTTTAATCGATCTCATGTTACTTGGTTATTGGTAAAATAATGATTAATATCAATATGTTCCACTATGATACACTCTGTCCCGAAAGGAGACATATATGTCGCTTTGTTTGATAGTCGATGACGCAAAAACGGTACGTAAGCTGGCCAGAAAAATGGTTGAGGCGTTAGGTTACACGGCGGACGAGGCCGAGCATGGGCAGGAAGCACTTACCAAATGTGAATCACATCTGCCCGAACTGGTGCTGCTCGACTGGAACATGCCGGTGATGGACGGGCTCGAATTTCTGAAACGCATGCGTGCCCTGCCTGGCGGTGACGAACCAAAAGTGATTTTCTGTACCACCGAAAACGATATGGCGCATATCGCCACGGCACTCGAATCAGGTGCCAACGAATATATCATGAAGCCGTTCGACGAGGCAATCCTGCAGGAGAAAATGTCTTACCTGGGGTTGCTTGAATGAGTATTCGCGTGATGCTGGTGGATGATTCGGCAATTGTACGGGGCATGATCGGCCGCGCACTGACTGTCAGCCCGGGCATTACCATCGTAGCTAGCGTAAGCAATGGCATAGATGCCATTAAAGAGGCACGCGTGCACAAGCCGGATGTGATTCTGCTGGATATCGAAATGCCGCAGATGGATGGAATCACTGCACTTCCCAAGCTACTGGAAGCGTCGCCGGACAGCAAGGTGATCATGGCCTCGAGCTTCACCATGCGCAATGCCGAGATCAGCATGCAGGCACTGGCACTCGGCGCATCGGATTATATCGCCAAGCCTTCCGCGCAATATCCCGGCCTGCGTGACGTTTTCAACCTCGAACTCCGCCAGAAGGTCGAGGTGTGGGCAACACCAAAACACATAAGGAAAACACCTAAGGTTGTTTCGCTTCCGAAACAAAGTAATGTATTGCCGCCGCTTAACCTGCCCCTCAAGGCAGTAGCGGTAGCGGCTTCCACCGGTGGGCCGCAGGCACTGCTTACTGTGTTTGGCAAGCTGAAAGGCAGGCTTGGCTCACTTCCCGTGTTTATCACCCAGCATATGCCCGCGACTTTTACTACCGCCTTTGCAGAGCATCTGGGAAGGGCAAGCGGCTATCCCTGTCATGAAGGCAAGGATGGAGAAGTGGTAAGGGCCGGGCATATTTATCTCGCGCCGGGCGATTATCATATGCTGGTTACGCAGAAAGAAAATAATGCGGTAATCCAGCTCAATAAAAATCCGCCTGTGAATTTCTGCCGGCCGGCGGCGGATCCTATGCTGGAAAGCTTAGGTGCTGTATACGGCAAACACCTGCTTGTCGCCGTGATGACCGGCATGGGACAGGATGGATTGGAAGGGTCAAGAAAGATCATCGCTGCGGGTGGCAGCGTGATCGCTCAGGATGAAGCGACCAGTGCCGTATGGGGCATGAATAAGGCAGTGGCAACCAACAATCTCTGCCGCGCCGTCCTGCCGCTTGACGATATCTCCACGTATCTCTCGGTATATCTATAGGTATCATATGCAGCCTGCTGAATTTCAATTTTGTGCTGATTTATTAAAGAAACGCTCCGGCCTTGCCCTATCGCCTGACAAGCAATACCTTATGGAAACCCGTCTGTTGCCTATTGCACGACAGCATGGGTGCGAACAGGTATCGGGGCTAATTAAACTCGTACGTGATAATGGCAAAGATTCGTTGCTTAACGAAATCACCGAGGCGATGACCACAAACGAATCGTTATTCTTCCGCGATGCCAAACCGTTCGAATATCTGCGCCAGACACTGCTACCACGCTATAAAGAGTTGGAAAAGAAGCATGTACGCATCTGGAGTGCCGCTTGCTCGACAGGGCAAGAGCCTTACTCGATCGCCATGTGCCTGCAGGAAGACGCGTCCAGAATGCCTGGTTGGCGCTATGATATCACAGGTACAGATCTGGCGCGTAAGGTGATTACCAAGGCTAAAGAAGGTACGTATTCGCAGTTCGAGGTGCAGCGTGGATTGCCGATCCAGATGCTCATAAAATACTTCAACCAGCTTCCCGGCACATTGTGGCAGGTCAAAGATACGGTCCGCCAGATGGTGAATTACCGCACACAGAACCTGCTCGAGGATTTCTCAATACTTGGCAAGTTCGACATCATTTTCTGCCGCAACGTGCTCATTTATTTTGACGAGCCGACCAAGGCAACGGTGATTGAACGACTCCGCGGTTCGCTGAACCCTGGTGGATATTTATTCATCGGCAGCACCGAGACGATTTTGAACAACCGGCAGTGGATTGCGCAGGCAGAGTGCCGCGGCGCGTACCGCACAACATAAGGAGGCTTTATGGTCAACAAACAACTTTCTATTTTAGTGGTCGAGGATAATTTGACCATGCGACGCATCGTCTGCGATTTGCTTGGCCAGTTGGGATTTAAAAATGTGGTTCAGGCCGTCGATGGCACGGATGCATTGGCGAAACTTCGCGAGAAAAAGACTGAGTTCATCATATCCGACTGGCATATGGAGCCGATGACGGGGCTGGATCTGCTGCGGCAGGTGCGCGCTGATACAGAACTGAAAGCCATTCCTTTCCTCATGGTGACAGCCGAGAGCAAACCGGAAAATATCATTGCCGCCAAGCAGAGCGGCGTAAGCAATTATATCATCAAGCCGTTTTCTGCCAGCACGTTGAAGGCAAAAATGATAAGCATTCTGGGGGCATTTTAGCCATGGATATAGAAGAAGCGAAGAAGCACCTGCAGGCGATCAGTGATTCGAGCGAAGCGGCGTGCGCAAACATTATGGATGCAGCAAGCTCCATCCGCGTTGCCGTTTCCGATAATGATGAGGTGCAGGCAGCAGTTACAAAAATTCTCGAAAGCTGCAACTTCCAGGATCTAACGTGGCAGCGCGTGAACAAAATCATCAAGCTGCTGGATGAGCTGGAGCAGCCAGCCTTGCAGCCCCGGCAGCGCAGCGAAGAGGAAAAATTGCTGAACGGACCGCAATTGCCAGATGCCAAACCCACGCAGGATGAGGTTGATCATTTATTTAAGCAGAGCGGAGACTGAGCATGCCGGAAGAACAACGCGGCCACCG
>CAZAQK010000142.1:0-4006 GCA_964487265.1 uncultured Rickettsiales bacterium
CATAACAATGCGTATTCTTATTGCAGACCGGCTCAGTTATTGTACAAAAAAACATCACCCAAACTTTTAAGCGTAACCCATGACCAACGACACACCTGAAAAAATGCTCTCCGCCGAAAAAACTTTCGGCATAAAACTGGGCTTCCAGATCCCTTCCTTTGCCAAAAAGCCCAGCGAACTTACCAACCATGTCCCCGATGTGGATGATGCATATTTTTTTGAAAGCGAAGCCACACGCGCCATACTGGCAGGCTTTGCCCATAACCGCCGCGTGCTGGTGCAGGGCTATCACGGCACCGGTAAATCCACCCATATTGAACAGGTGGCCGCGCGCCTGAACTGGCCATGCATCCGCGTAAACCTCGACAGCCATATCAGCCGCACAGATCTGGTTGGCCGCGATGTGATCACACTGCGTGACGGCAAACAGGTGACGGAATTTCATGAAGGCATCCTGCCGTGGGCCCTCTCCCGCCCCGTTGCACTGGTGTTCGATGAATATGACGCCGGCAGGCCGGATGTGATGTTTGTTATCCAGCGTGTGCTGGAAGCGCAGGGTAAATTCACCCTGCTTGACCAGAACCGCATCATCACCCCGCACCCGTATTTCCGCCTGTTCGCAACCGCCAACACCGTTGGGCTTGGCGATGCCACCGGCCTCTATCACGGCACCCAGCCGATCAACCAGGGGCAGATGGACCGCTGGAATATCGTCACCACCCTGAATTACCTGCCGCCGGAGGATGAGCTCAAAGTCATCCAGGCCAAAGCGCGGGAACTCAAAAGCAAAGATACGCTGAAGAGCATGATCGCTATGGCGAACCTGACGCGTGAGGGTTTCATGCAGGGTGATATCTCCACGGTAATGTCTCCACGCACCGTCATCAACTGGGCAGAGAACCTGCAGATATTTGGTGATATCCACCTGGCTTTCCGCCTCACCTTCTTCAATAAGTGTGATGAAAATGAGCGCGTAACCATCGCGGAATATTACCAGCGTTGCTTCAACGTGAACTTGCAGGAAGCCGCTTGAGACAGGCTCCGGATGAAACACTGAATGCGCGCAAGGACGCCATCATCGCCACGACCCGCGCCCTTGCGCAGCGCAAGCATCTAAGCATAGCATTTGAAGGCAGCGCAAAACAGAACGCTACCCTTACACTGCCTGCGCTGCAGGATATCTCAGATGAGCCAGCGGTTTCCTACACACGTGGTGTTGCGGATTTTGCCGCCTTGCTCCTGCGGCATCACAATGCCGACCTGCACCAGAAGCTCCGCCCGTCAACACCGCAGGCGGCCAAACTTTTTGATGTGCTGGAAACCATCCGCGTGGAAACGCTCGGTAGCCAGCATTTGCTGGGCACGCAGCATAATCTGTATCGCCGCTTCGAGCATGAATGCCTGCAAAATACTTTTGAAACGCGTGAAGTGCCGCTGGTTGAACAAATGGAAATTCTGGCGCGTAACATGATCCAGCATCAGCGCACGCCGGAAACCAAACTGCAAACGCTGAAAACCGCCCAAACGGATTTCACCTTGCTGCTGCCACAACTCACGCAGCTGTCGCTTTTCATTGAGAACCAGACGGAATACGCAAAACTTGCCACGCGGCTGATTGAAACACTAGCCAGCCAGGCAAAAACGCAAACTGAGCACAAACCGAGCGATGAGCAGGAAGAATCCGAAAAGCCTGAGCAACAATCATCCGACAAAAAATCAGAGAAGAAAGAGCCACGTGAAATGGGTGATGGTGCAGCTGAGCAGGATACGCAGCAGATCCTGACGCTGATGAAATCAGGCAGCATCGCCGAAGAAGATGGGCAGATGCAAAAAGTACATGAGCCACCCAGCCGGTCGACCCCTTATCCGTTCAATTCGCCGGACAGCATGGATAAAGGCGTGCCCTACAATGCCTACACGCGGGAGTTTGATGAGATAGTCTCCGCCTCAAGCCTTGCAACGCCCGATGAACTGGCCAGCCTGCGCAAACAGCTGGATGCCAAATTGCAGCTCTATCCAAGCATCACAGCACGCCTTGCCAGCCGCCTGCAACGCCTGCTTCTGGCACGGCAGGCCCGCCGCTGGATATATGATGAGGAAGATGGCTTGCTCGACAGCAAAAAGCTGCCACGTGTTATCATTGATCCCGCCTACAGCTATTTTTATAAGCATGAAAGCGAAACCGAATATCGCGATACGGTGGTGACACTGCTCATCGATAATTCCGGTTCCATGCGCGGCAGGCCGATCACCATGGCCGCCATTAGCGCGGATATTCTAAGCCGCACACTGGAACGCTGCGGTGTGAAAGTGGAAATACTCGGCTTCACCACCAAAGAGTGGAAAGGCGGTGATTCCTACAAGCTATGGCTCAAGCGCGGCAAGCCAGCACGCCCGGGCAGGCTCAATGACCTGCGGCATATCATTTACAAGCCAGCCGATGCCAGCTGGCGCAAGGCGCAGAAAAATTTAGGTTTGATGCTGAAGGAAGGCATCCTCAAGGAAAATATCGATGGCGAGGCGATTTTATGGGCGTGCGACCGCCTGCTGGCACGGCCCGAGCAACGCCGCATCCTGATGGTGATATCCGACGGCGCGCCGGTGGATGACAGCACACTTTCGGTGAATGCCGGAAGTTACCTTGACCTGCACCTGCGCGAGGTGATCGCAACGGTGGAAGGCAAAATGCCTATCGAACTTTTAGCCATCGGCATCGGCCATGATGTGACGCGCTATTATAAACGTGCGGTGACCATCAATGATATTGATAAGCTCGGTGAAACCATGACCGAGCAACTGAGCCAGCTTTTTGCCTGAAACAAAAAAAATCCCCGCTCAATGGCGGGGATTTTACATTCACAGCGGATAAATTAAGCCGCTTTTTTCTGCGAAGCGAGCTTGCGTTTGATCTGGCGTTTAAGGCGACCAGCTTCTGCGGTCATTTTGCTTTCAGAGTGCTTGAGCAGGTATGCATCAAGGCCACCGTTATGCTCGATGCTGCGAAGCGTGGCAGCGGTAACGCGCAGGGTTATATATGAGCCCAGCACATCGCTCACCAGCGACACAGTCTGCAAATTAGGGCGGAACTGCCGCTTAGCTTTGCGGTTTGAGTGGGATACCTTGTGACCGGTCTGTGTTCCGGTACCGGTGATTGCGCAGCGTCTTGCCATACGAATTCGTCCTTTATATCTCGAATATGCTCGAAAGAGAGGGGTTTTTAGGTGTTTTTGAGGAATAAGTCAACAGATTTTATCAACATCCTGATAAACAGAAGCAACTCATTTTTAAAGGCATTTTCGCTTTAGACCTGTACTAGGCAGCCAAGGCGAGGTGCGCGGAGCGTACAAAAGGTACGTAAGCACACCGAGTGCGCAGGATAACGACGTGCAGGGCTAAATGGAAAATGCCCTACTTAACCTAATAGATATTATTGATATAATCCGTCCAGAACCGCTCAAGCTGCGCAAGAGTCTTGTTCAGGGCACCCAGGGCGTTTGCATCCATCTCCCTGGAGATATCATTCACATTGCGCTGGTAAAGCTCGTCAACCTTCTGGCAGAGGGCAAGCCCCTTGTCAGACAGCTTGATACGGGTGGAGCGTTTATCATGCGGGGCACGTTCCTGCACCAGATAGTTATTTTCCACCAGTTTTTTAACGTTATACGACACGTTGGAACCGAGGTAATAACCGCGGTTCGTGAGCTCACCGATGGTTAGCTGCTCGTGGTTGATATTATAGAGGATGAGCGTCTGGATATTGTTTATATCGTCGATCTTCAGGCGATCCAGCTCGGTCTTAACCACGTCCAGGAAACGACGGTGGAGACGTTCAATCATCAGGATGGATTCAGTGTATATCTGTTTCAAGTTATCCTCTTATTTCTAATTACGTTACTACACAACCAGCCTAGCCAGCAAAGATTAATATTTCATTTATAGGATTAGCCCTATGTTTCAGGAACATACCCTGATTCTGGCGGCGGAACCATAGGGAAAGTGAGGGTAA
>CAZAQK010000143.1:0-3974 GCA_964487265.1 uncultured Rickettsiales bacterium
GCTAAAGCTTTTTCATACGCGCCTTGCGCGCAGCCAACGCCCATGGTGGCGATGCCGATCTTACCGCGATCGAGTGTTGCAAGCATTTGCTTGCTGCCGTCACCTTGTTTGCCCAGCATGTTGGCATCCGGCACGAATACATCTTCAAAATAAATTTCGCAGGTGTCAGAGGCACGCCACATGAGTTTGCCGTGCATGGATTTGGCGGTGAGGCCTTTGGTGCCCGCTTCCACGATGAAGCAGGAAAGCTCCGGCTTGCCTTCGCCTTTTGAGCCGGTGACGGCCTGTACGGTGATGCCGGCATTCATTTTGTTGGCGTTGGTGATGAATATTTTGCTGCCGTTGATCTTCCAGCCGCCATCGACTTTTTTGGCAGTGGTTTTGCTGCCGCGTGAATCAGAACCCGCGCCGGGCTCGGTGAGGCCGAACGCCCAGAGTTTATCGCCGGTGCAAAGCTGCGGCAGGTATTTCTTGCGCTGCTCTTCACTGCCGAAATAATAAACGGGACCAATACCCAGCGAGTTGTGTGCGGTGACGGTTGCAGCCTGTGAGCCATCCACACGGGCGATCTCTTCGCAGGCGATGGCATAGGCCAGGTAATCCATATCATGCCCGCCATACTGCGAAGGCAGCACAATGCCAAACAGGCCGAGCTGGCCCATCTTACGAGTCAGGTCTTCTGAGAATTGCTCTTTCTTATCCAGCTCATGGGCTTTAGGGGCAATTTCGCTTTCCGCGAATTTACGCACGGAATCACGCAGCATCTGGTGCATTTCGGGAAGTTCGAAGTTCATGTTGCCTGTGGTCATGTGATTTTCTTTTCTCTGAGATTGTGTGCCAGCCATAAAACACCCATTGCTAAAATGAAACTTTAACAGTTGGTAGTAGTTCTACAATGGGTTATGGTCAGTGCGCAACAGGAGAAGCCATGAGCACACCACTTTATTACGAAGATTTTACCATCGGGCAAAAGCTTGAAAGCCGCAGCCATTATACGATCAGCAGAGAAAGTGCTATCGCCTTTGCGCAGGAATATGATCCGCAAGCCCAGCATCTGGATGATGAAAAGGCAAAAAAAAGCATATTCGGGGAGCTGGTGGTCAGCGGCTGGCATACGGCGGCTGCTACTATGCGCCTTAAGACCGAAACCGATCTGGCACGCATAGCAGGTGGGCTCGTTGGGCTTGGCACGGAAACCATGCGCTGGCCAAGGCCGACCATGCCGGGCGATACGCTACGTCTTGTGATCACCATTCTGGATAAACGGCTTTCACAGTCTAAGCCAGGCAAGGGAATTGTTAGATATAAAGCTGAGACGCTTAATCAGAAAGGCGAGTTGATGATGGAGATGTTCACCAACGTTATTGTGCCCTGCCGCTAGAGCATTTTTCATTTAATCCTACGCGTTGTTATCCTTCGGTCTCGGCGTGCTCATGTATTATTTATACATTCCGCGCGCCTCGCCTCGGCTGCCTAGCGCAGAATTTAAGCAAAAACGCTCTAATAATTTAATTAGCAATCGCCGGTGAGAGTTTAAGTATCTGCCCGTCGTCGCTATCAGTAAGTAGGTAGATATTTCCATCCGGGCCCTGCCGCACGTCGCGGATGCGCTGCTGCATATCTTTCAGCAGGCGTTCTTCCTGAATGATTTTGCCATTGCCCAGTTCAAGCCGTATCAGGCACATGCAGGAAAGCCCGCCGACAAACAGGTGGTTCTTCCATGCTTTGAATGCGGAGCCGCTGTAAAATGTCATGCCTGATGGTGCAACAGAAGGTGTCCAGTAATAAACCGGCTCTACGAAACCTTTGCCTGTGTGATCATCCGGGATAGGCAGCATGGAGTAATGCGAGCCGTAGCTTGCTTCCGGCCAGCCATAGTTTTTCCCAGGCTGGATGACATTTATTTCATCGCCACCGCGCGGGCCATGTTCATGTATCCATAACTGTTTGGTCTGCGGGTTGAAGTCTGCACCCTGAATATTGCGGTGACCATAGGACCAGATCTCTGACATGGCGTTTGGTATACTGCTAAAAGGATTATCTTTAGGCACTGACCCGTCGGTTTCGATGCGGACGATCTTGCCCAGATGTGACGTGAGATCCTGCGCTCGCTTTGATTGGTCAAACCGCTCGCCGAGCGTGATGTACAGTTTCTCATCATCATCAACCAGCAAGCGCGAACCGAAATGGTTCTTTCCTTTGACCTTGGGATGCTGGCGGAAGATGACTTTGACGTTCTCCAGTTTGTTGTTCCTGAGTACCGCATTGGCTACTGCAGTGCCTGCCTTGGCAGGAGAGTCACTGTCCTCTTCAGCATAGGAAAAAAAGATATGGCCATTCCTGCTGAATTGCGGGTGCAATGCGATATCGAGCAGGCCGCCTTGACCGAAATGATACACAGCCGGCACGCCTTCAACGGGCGGTGAGAGCGTACCTTTTTTAGAGACGATTCTTATGCGCCCAGGCCGTTCGGTAACCAATATATTCCCATCTGGCATGAATGCCATACTCCATGGATGTTCCAGCCCCTTGGCAACCGTTTCAACCTTGATCGCCCCGATGCTGGATGGGAAGGTGCGCGATACCACATCGTCTGCGCGTGCAGGCATATTCAGGGTAAGTAATAATGCAATCCATAGAATGCCGTATTTCATGCCGGGCTCTTGTCAGATCACTTATCTTCAGTTGGTAAACTTACATCGTCACGCATGATCTGTGCCAATTCACCACGTGCCTGCCGCGAGAAGCTGATAAGTTCGGGCTCTTTTTCAAAGAATTCGAAGGAGCGCAGGAGTGTTGCCTCGTCATGCTCCATGAATTGCTGGGCTTTATGGTGTGCATCTGGTGTGGCAGTATCCAATAGTTTCAGGGCTTCTTCGGCCATGGTGAGTGACGAATCGAACATTTCACGGCGGAAATAATCCACCCCCGCCTTATGCAGCTCGTAGGCATGGCGGCGGTTGCGGGCTCTAGCAAATACCTTCAGGTTCGGGAAGTGTGCTTTTGCAAGGCGGACGATCTCAAGGCATTTATCGGCATCATCCACGGCAACAACCAGCAATTTCGCTTTGTCTGCGCCCGCGCTATATAACAAATCAAGACGGGAGGCATCGCCGAAATAGCCCTGGCCACCGAATTTCCTGAGCAGGTCTATCTGTGCCGGGTCATTTTCAAGGATGGTTACAGTAATGCCACGCGCCATCAGGAAACGGCCGATGATCTGTCCAAACCGGCCATAGCCGGCGATAATGACGGGATTGGTTTCATGGATGCTGTCATAGGTATCCAAGGGCAGGATGCTCATGAAACGCGGGATGATATAACGCTCCGCAAGCAACATAAGCAGCGGCGTGAACGCCATGGAAATCGCGACTGCGAGCGTAAGTGGTGCTGAAAGTTCTGCCGTAAAAATGCCAAGGCTTCCGGCATACTGGAACAGTACAAAAGCAAACTCACTGCCCTGTGCGAGTGCGATGGCATAGAGCATTTTCTGCCCGTCCCGCAGGCCGAACAGGTGGGCAAGTGCCAGCATGATAATCGCTTTTCCGGCAATCAGTCCAAGAACCAGCAGGGCAATCAAGGATATTTCCTGCTGCAACAAAGTGAAATTGATACCCATGCCCACCGAGATGAAAAACAGGCCAAGCAGCAGGCCTTTGAAGGGCTGGATATCGGACTCCAGAGTGTGGCGGTATTCCGAGTTGGCGAGTACGATACCGGCAAGGAATGCGCCTAGTGCAGGAGAAACACCAATGGCCTGCATAAGAAGCGTGATGCCAACAACGAGTGCCAGTGAGGTGGCAGTGAATACCTCGCGCAGGTTGGTGGTGGCAATGAAGCGGAAAAGGTGGCGGGATAGGTGGCGGCCAGCGATGGTAATGCCTGCCATAATGGCAACAATGATAATCGCACGCAGCGCAACCGGCAAGTCAGCGAGCAAGTTGCCATGCCCGTCAATATGAGCTGGGTTAGCT
>CAZAQK010000144.1:0-3962 GCA_964487265.1 uncultured Rickettsiales bacterium
CATGGTTGTTCTGGCGACGGCACATCCGGCCAAGTTCCCTGATGCGGTGAAAAAAGCAACCGGCGTGCACCCTGAACTGCCGGCCTATCTTGCTAATCTGTTCAGCCTGCCTGAGCGGGTGAACCCGTTGCCTAACGACAAACAATCCATCGAAGCATTTATTGAGAAACTCACGAAATGAACTACCAGCTAACAACATTCGATAATGGCTTAAGAGTCGCCACGGAATTCCTGCCCGGCGTGGAAAGCGTTGCCATCAGCATCACCACTAATGTCGGCGCGCGCCATGAAACTGATAGAACCAACGGCATCTCACACCTGCTGGAGCACATGGCCTTCAAAGGCACCAAAAGCCGCACCGCGAAAGACATTGCCGAAGCATTCGACAATATCGGCGGGCAGATCAACGCCTACACCTCCATGGAACACACCGTGTATTACGCCAAGATACTCAAGGAAAATGTTGGTCTGGCGGTTGAGATACTGGGCGATATATTGAAAAATTCCGTGTTCGATGACGATGAGCTGGCGCGCGAGAAGGATGTGATTCTCCAGGAAATCGCGATGCATCATGATTCGCCGGAAGATCTGATTGTCGATTATTTCGATGCGGCGGCTTTCAAGAACCAGCCGCTTGGCCGATCCATTCTCGGCACCGAAGAACTTGTTTCTTCATTCACGCGCGATGATGTGATGAATTATATGCATAGCTATTACACGCCGCAGAATATGGTGATATCAGCTGCCGGCAATTTAAAGCATGATGAGTTTGTGCGGCTGGCAAAAGAACATCTGATGTTCAATAACCCAACCCACCCGCCTGCCTGCCCGCAGGCACATTATCTAGGTGGTGATGCACGCGTGGCGAAGGAACTGGAGCAACTGCACCTCATCATCGGCCTGCCTGCAATTACCATCCATGACCCGCGCTACCATACGCTGCAGCTTTATTCGAACATTCTGGGTGGTGGCATGTCATCGCGCCTGTTTCAGGAGGTGCGGGAAAAACGTGGCCTTGCCTATACTGTCTATTCTTCCACATCTTCGTATGCGGATTGCGGTGTTGCTGGTATTTACGCGGCAACCAACGCTGAAAAAGCAGGAGAACTGTCTGGTGTGCTGTGCGAGCAGATCGCAGGGATGGCACGTATTATCCGTCCTGAAGAATTAAACCGCGCCAAAAACCAGCTCAAAGCTGAATTGCTGATGGCGCGTGAAAACCCACAAAGTGTGGCTTCATGGATCGGCAAGCATTTGCTGAACTACGGCACGTACCGCCAGGCCGATGAAATCATCAACCGAATCGACGCCGTATCGCTTGAAAATGTAAGTGACCTGGCCGGTGTTATCGTCAAAGGCACGCTCACCGTTGCGGCACTCGGCGATGTAGACGGCGTGCTGCCTTATAATGATTTAAGCACAAGGCTGGCAGCGTAGTCGGCGTTCTTTTTCTGCTTCACCATATTGTTCACGCGGTGCTGCAAGTGCCGCCAGTGCAGCCACCAGCCCGAATGAGCGGAAATGGCAGCCAACAATGGGTTGCTTGCCGGAATGTGGCTCATCCTCATCACACATGCCGGTGAACTCCACACCTGCCGCGTTCAAATTATTCTGCGCATCACGCTGGCCATTGACGCGGTACATGCCGCCTGCCGGCAGGCCATCCACCATGTAGATCATTGGCTCTGCCGGTTTGCCATCCACCAGATCAATCGTAGGGATACCTTCCTGGATGATGACCTCAGACACGCGTGTACCTTCCTTGATGACATGCATCTTGTTGCGGTCTTTCTTGTTGAGCTCCAGCATTTCGCTACCGGAACGAACGGTCATAATGCCCATGCCATACGTGCCGCTATCGGCTTTTACATACACATACGGATCTTCGGCGATGCCATATTGTTTGTGTTTCTTGCGCGCGCAGGCGAGCACTTCATCTACGCCTTTGGCCACGCAATCCAGCCCAGTGCGTTCCTTAAAATCCACGACACCGCATTGATGGAACCCGGCATGTATCAGCCAGCTATCCAGCCCGAATTCTGCGCTGAAGGATTCAACCAGTTTTTCGTAGGCGCAAAAATGTACACTCTTACGCCGCTGCCACCAGCCCATCTGTGTGGAAGGAATAACCGGCTGGCTGATGCCTTCTATCACGCCTGGTATGCCTGCCGTCATGTCATTATTCATCAGCACGACATCTGGCACGAACCCACTATCTGTCATTACTTTGCCGCCGGATTTTTCCAGCGCATATTGCGTGATCGCATTGCCTTCTGATGTGGTTAGATGCAAAGGCTGGCCTTTTTCGGCGATAAGGCTGCCAATAGCCACTTCTACATCTGCTGATTCCAGAATATTTTTCAGGCACCAGAGATTTTGCAGATAGGCAAGGTTACGTGTGTGGTTTTCTGCAATCAGCAGGATTTTCTTTGCTGCCGGAAATTGCTCAGACAGCAATGATTTGAAATAACGGCCCGCACGTGCTGCTGCTGCCGCCGAAAGATTATTGAAGCCAGCCGGAAATAAATTGGTATCCACCGGCACCAGGCGCTTGCCGGAATGACGCAGGTCAACCGATGTATAGACAAATGGCGCGGCCTGCCTGCGCTGTGCAGCAAGCCACGCCTCAATGGCGTCCCCTTTGGTGTCATACAGCGTGCGAAGCTGGTTTAGTATGTCTGACATTTTTTATGCTCCAAACGCTGGTTTCTTATCCCAATCACCCCACCACGCCTGTATGCAGGCGAGTGCTGCTATGGCGGCTGTATCGGCACGCAGTATACGCGCACCCATGCCAAAAGCCTGTACAAAATCCTGCTGCCGCAGAATCTTCTGCTCTTCCGGCGTGAAGCCACCTTCCGGCCCGACAAGCAGCGCGCAAGGCTTGCTGCCAACTGATCCAAGCACCGACTTTATGGGGTTGCCCGCACCTGATTCATCGGCATATAGCAAAATACGCTCCTTTTTCCAGCCACCCAGTATATCGGTAAGGTTGCGCGGTTCTTCAAGGTGCGGCACATCCAGCCGTTCACATTGCTCGGCGGCTTCCCTCGTATGCGAGCGCATTTTTTCCATGTTCAGGCTGCGCACAATGGTACGGTTTGTAATGGCCGGGATGATGCGCGATACACCAAGCTCCACCGCTTTTTCTATGACGATATCGGTTTTGCCTTTGATAGGCGCGAACACCAGCCAGAGATCCGGACTTTGCTCCTGCATACGTGTTTGCTTCTGCAATAACACATGCATGTGCTTTTTATCCTGACGAGTGATGGTTGCCAGCCACTCGCCATCGCTGCCATTGAAAAGCAGTACCGCATCACCCTCTCCCACGCGCATAACATGCGCAAGGTAATGAGATTGCGGCTGCGAGAGGATAAGCTGCGCACCGGGCGACAGGCTATCTTCCACAAACAGGCGGATCTTTTTTCGGTTTTCACTCATGCGCGGCACTATACCTAATTCATGCCGCACGAGGAAGCACGAATCCGGCTTGGAAAAATCACAGCACTGATTATAACTATCCCCATGAAATCGCCTTATTTACGCCTTATGCGCCTGCACCAGCCGGCTGGCATCTTGCTCCTGCTCTGGCCGTGCTGGTGGGCAATTGCCCTTGCTTCGGATGGCTTGCCTTCTGTTCGCATGTTGCTGCTCTTTGCCATCGGTGCGGTACTGATGCGCGGTGCCGGATGCATTGTGAATGACATTGCCGACAGGAAATTCGACCCGCTGGTGGAGCGCACCAAAACACGCCCTCTTGCCAGCGGTGAGCTTACACTGAGGCAGGCGTTGATATGTCTTGCGCTTCTGCTTGCTGTCTCACTGGGTATTGCTGTGATGCTGGGGGCGCAGGTGGTGATGTGGGCGATGCTTTCGTTGATACCGGTTGTGGTCTATCCTTTCATGAAACGCATCAGCTGGTGGCCGCAATTGTTCCTTGGCCTCACCTTCAACTGGGG
>CAZAQK010000145.1:0-3909 GCA_964487265.1 uncultured Rickettsiales bacterium
GCGTGCATGGTTATGCTTTTGATGGTGTGCGTTATGACTGCGGTTCATTAGCCGGATTCATAGCCGCGAATGTGGCCTATGCGCTGGAGCGTAAGGACGCCGCAAAGATGGTTTATAAGGAACTTCAGGACGTATTTGAACGAAACGGGAATACACTCTCATGAAAATAGCAATGATTGGCACGGGCTATGTAGGCCTGGTATCCGGTGTATGTTTTGCGGAATTTGGATTCCATGTCTCCTGCGTGGATAAGGACAGCGATAAAATCGGCCGCCTCCAGCAGGGCATCATGCCTATTTATGAACCTGGGCTGGAACAAATGGTGGAAAGCAATTCCAAGGCAGGCAGACTTTCCTTCTCTACTGACTTGGCAAAAACCGTTGCCGATGCCGATGTGGTGTTTGTTGCAGTTGGCACACCCTCGAATGATACAGATGGCATGCCGGATGTAACAGCACTGAACGCCGTCATCAAGGATATCGCTAAATCACTTAAAAATTCTACGCTGATTGTGATTAAATCCACCGTGCCGCTCGGCACCAATCGCAGCATGGCTAAGATCATCTCGCAGGTAAATCCGGATGCGGATTTTGACATCGCATCGAACCCTGAATTCCTGCGCGAAGGTTCTGCCATTAAAGATTTCATGACGCCGGACCGAATCATCTGCGGCGTCGATTCCAAGCGTGCGAAAGAAATGCTCACCAAACTTTATGAGCCTATCTGCCTGAATGGCGCACAACTTTTCTTCACTACGTTCGAAAGTGCTGAAATGATTAAATACGCCGCTAATTCCATGCTGGCACTGCGTATCGCATTCATCAATGAAATTGCTGATCTGTGTGAAAAGACAGGCGCCAATATCCGCGATGTTTCCCGCGGCATCGGCATGGATAAACGTATTGGTGATAAATTCCTGCAGCCCGGCCCGGGTTATGGCGGTTCCTGCTTCCCGAAAGATACGCTGGCACTTCGCCAGATGGCACGTAATGCCGGTTGCGGCAGCAAGCTGATGGAAGCCACCATCACGAGCAATGATGAGCGCAAAATGCAGATGGCCAATCGCATCATCACCACACTCAGCGATGCGAAGGGTAAAAATGTTGCTGTGCTTGGCCTCACCTTCAAGCCCGGCACCGATGATATGCGTGAAAGCCCAAGCCTGGTTATCATCCCAGCACTTCAGAAGGCAGGTGCCAATATCCGCGCTTATGACCCTCAGGGCATGAAAGAAGCAGCCAAATTTCTCTCAGGCACTATCAACTGGTGCAAAGATGCCTATGATGCCATGCAGGGTGCTGATGCGCTGGTGATACTCACGGAATGGAATGAATTCCGCCATCTGGAGCTGAAGCAGGTTAAATCTCTGCTGAAATCGCCGCTGGTGTTTGATTTCCGCAATATCTACAAACGGCAGGATATGCAGAAATACGGCTTCCATTATGTGTCTGTCGGCAGGCAGGAACTTATCCCCGGCCAGCCATGGATTGCCGATTTGAATATCGATAGCGAAGAAGCGGCTTAACGCCCACGGTACGCAGGCACGCCTTGCTCCGGTATCCACACATCTTTCGGTGGATTACCAGTCTGGTAAAATACATCGATCGGAATGCCACCGCGCGGATACCAATACCCACCAATGCGCAACCAAACCGGCTTAATTTCTTTTATCAGTTTAAGGGCAATCGCCACCGTGCAATCCTCATGGAATGCGCCATGGTTGCGGAATGAGCCGAGATACAGCTTCAGTGACTTGCTCTCCACCAGAAAGTCTTTTGGCACATAATCGATCACCAGATGGGCGAAATCCGGTTGGCCAGTGACCGGGCAAATGGAGGTGAATTCCGGGCAGGCAAAGCGCACATTATACGCCACGCCCCTGTGCGGGTTCTTCACCTTATCAAGCTTTGCCTTATCCGGCGAGGCTGGAAGCTTTGTTTGTTTACCGAGCTGAGTTACTTTCATATATCTCACTATAGCTCAAAATCCGCAGGGCCTCCCCAAGGATTTTTTGTCATTGTACCCCGGCTAAAAGTACACCGAGCAAAGCGAGGGACTTTTAACCGATTAAGTCATGGGGCGAGTGAGGGGACTTGAACCCCCGACATCCAGAATCACAATCTGGCGCTCTAACCAACTGAGCTACACCCGCCATACTTAGGGTTTGGGCATTAGGGGATACGGATTAGGGAAGAAAAAGTCAACCTAAATCAGTGAAGTGCCTTGGTAAAATGCGCCTTCAGGTGATTGGCCACATTGGTAGATACGAAGCTGGATACATCGCCCCCAAGCCGGGCTATCTGCTTCACAAAACGGGAAGAAATAAAGTGCGTGGTCTCCGATGCGGTAAGGAACACGGTTTCCATGGCCGGATTGAGACGATTATTCATGCAGGCCATCTGGAACTCATACTCGAAGTCAGACACCGCCCTGAGGCCACGAATGAGGATATTCGCCCCATTCTCCTCAGCAAAGCTCACCAGCAGGCCGGAGAAGGTCTTTACCTCCACCCTCTTGGCATCCGCCCCAAGGGCCTGGCCTATGTCCGTGCGCACCAATGCCGCCCGCTCCTCGATATCGAATATCGGAGCCTTGCCAGTATCCAGCGCAACCGCAATAACTAGCTTATCCACCACGTGCAGTGCACGCTTGATGATGTCCAGATGGCCAACAGTAATGGGATCAAATGTTCCCGGATAAACACCTACACGCATGTTATTTACCCTGATCCGCGACGATTTCTTCCGGTGGCAGGTCGCCATCCACCATGGCTTCCATTACTTCACCTTCCGGTACACACACAACCGATACCACCTTCTCATTGGCCTCGGTTTTCAGGATGGTCACACCCTGTGTGTTGCGGCCAGCGATGCGGATGCCATCCACCGGCACACGAATCACCGTGGCGCGGTCTGTCATCAGCATGATCTGGCCTTTAACATTCACCGGCTGGCTGGCTACTACCTTACCATTACGGGAAGAGGTAATGATATTCACAATGCCCGAACCGCCACGGCCCGTGGTGCGGTATTCATACGCGGAGGAACGCTTGCCATAACCATTTTCGGTAACGGTCAGGATGAATTCTTCCGCAGCCGCCATTTCATTGAAACGCTCGTCGCTGAGGCTTACTTCAGGCAGTGCTGCTTCATCAGATTGCTCGGCCTGCTCGCCTTCCACTCGGCGCAGTGCTGATGCACGTTTCAGGTATGCCTGGCGTTCTTCAGCTGAACAGTCAATACCGTGCAGGATAGTCATGGAAACAACCTCATCGCCATCGGAAAGCTTCATACCGCGTACACCGTCAGACGTGCGGCTCTTGAACACGCGCACATCACCCACCGGGAAGCGGATACATTTGCCGGATCTGGCAGCAAGCATCACATGGTCATTTTCTGTACATGGCTTCACTGAAACCAGCTTATCCCCCTCATCCAGCCTGATGGCAATTTTGCCATTAGCGCGGATATCATGGAAATCCGAAAGGTCATTGCGGCGCGCATTACCTTTGGCAGTTGCAAAGAAAATATTCATTGCATCCCATTTGGTTTCATCCTCCGGCAGCGGCATGAAGGTGGTAATCGTCTCGCCTTCAGAGAGTGGGAAGATATTCACCAGCGCCTTACCACGCGTATTGGCTGCACCGATCGGCAGTTTATATACTTTTAGCTTATACACCTGCCCCTTGTTCGAGAAGAACAGCACCGGCGTATGGGTATTCACCACCAGAAGCTCAGAAGTGATATCCTCATCGCGCACATCCATGCCGGATTTGCCCTTACCGCCACGCTTCTGGGCGCGGTATGCGGAAAGCGCGGTGCGCTTGATATAACCGTTGCCGGTTACCGTAACCACCATATCTTCTTTCTGGATGAGGTCTTCGATATCGGCTTCAAATTCGCTCATTTC
>CAZAQK010000146.1:0-3907 GCA_964487265.1 uncultured Rickettsiales bacterium
CGCAATGAGGCCGGCGCGTGCACCTGCTTCAATGCTCATGTTGCACACGGTCATGCGGCCTTCCATGGAAAGCGAACGAATAGCATCGCCAGCATATTCCATCACATAACCCGTGCCGCCCGCCGTACCGATCTTGCCGATGATGGCAAGCACGATATCTTTAGCCGTAACACCTGTTGGCAGTTTGCCATCCACGCGGATGAGCATGTTCTTTGCACGGCGCTGGATGAGCGTCTGGGTGGCGAGCACATGCTCCACTTCCGAGGTGCCGATGCCAAATGCCAGCGCACCGAACGCACCGTGCGTTGAGGTGTGCGAATCACCGCACACGATCGTCATGCCTGGCTGCGTAAACCCCTGCTCAGGGCCAACGATATGCACGATGCCCTGCCGCTTATCATCCATGGCGTAATACGGAATGCCGAATTCCTTGGTGTTATGTGTGAGCGTATCCACCTGCACACGCGCCGTTTCATCCTTGATGATGCCTTGCTTGCGTTCCGGTGTGGTGGGCACGTTATGGTCGGGCACAGCAAGCGTGGCATCCGGCCTGCGGACTTTGCGGCCAGCCACGCGCAAACCTTCGAACGCCTGCGGGCTTGTTACTTCATGAATGAGATGGCGATCAATATAGATGAGGCAGGTGCCGTCATCTTGCGAATGCACTAAGTGATTTTCCCAGATTTTATCGTAAAGCGTTTTTGGCATATTGACACGTGGTTAAAAATAGTTAATTCTTTAATCAGAGGATACCATTCTAATGAAAAAACGTTAGGAAAAGCAATGGAAGATTGGCTTCGCAGACGAATGAAGAATAAGTACGGCAAAGATGTAATTGCCAGTGCTGCAGATATTGTCCAAAAATTTAAACAAGCCCTGCCCGGTGATGAGCGCAGGGTTCAGTTTAGTAATGGCATTATCGAATTGCTTTTTAGTTCAGGAAATACAGAAGAATTCCTGCAGTTTAACGCGTTAGGTGTTCTCCTGAACGAAGAAAAAATAACCTATAATTCTGATGTCGTAAAAGGCGATAAACTTCGAATATCCATTCCACTCAGTAAAAAACAAGATTTATTACAGCTAAACGCGCTAGTTTATATTGCTGAGCAACTTAAAGAAAGCAATGTCGTTAAAGCAGAGATTTCGCCTATAATTCCTACTGATCCTGAATATACGTTGGTTTCTGCTACAGGCATTCCATGGAATAGGGTTAAAGGATCTGCATATGAGGTAGATACCCTTGAGCCAGCAAGGGATCAGCCGATCAGCGAATATCAGAGGCAAAAAGAAGAATCCGCACTGGGGTTACTCATAAATCCGCCTGAAACGTTTTCACCTAAGCAACGTGTTGAGGATTGGCTAGCACATCAACACAGAATAGAGGCACAAAAAAATGTGCAAGTTCACACAGCAATTCCTAATGAATGGGCAGATCACGGCCACGCAGAACGCCTGGCAATACGTACTCAGCAGCTAAGAAAAGTTTTCAGTAAAGCGTAAGTTTTTTTTATTAGGCAACATGCGTGAATAAAAAAGGGGCACCGAGGTGCCCCTTTTCATTATCGATTGCGAGTGATAATTACTCAGCGGCTGCTTCGTCCTGTGTGCCTTCGCGCTTTTCAGAGATACGGCTGGCTTTGCCGGTGAGGCCACGCAGATAGTAAAGCTTCGCACGGCGAACATCACCTTTGCGAATCACTTCAATGCTTTCCACGCGTGGAGAATAGATCGGGAATACGCGTTCAACGCCTTCACCATGGCTGATCTTGCGAACGGTTACGGAAGAGCGGATACCGGCATTTCTCTTGCCGATTACTACGCCTTCAAAGGTCTGTACGCGCTCGGTTGCGCCTTCGATAATACGCACGCCAACACGCACGGTATCGCCCTGCGCGTAATCATCAATTTTCTTGTCGGTAGCAAGTTTATTCTTATATTCTTGCTCGAATTTTTGCAGCGTATTCATAGTATCAGTCCTTCTTTTTCAATAAATCGGGGCGGCGAGTCGCAGTGATGTGTTTTGCCTGCTCCAAGCGCCAATGTTGTATCTGTTCGTGGTTACCGGAAAGAAGCACCTCAGGCACTGCCAGCCCGTTCCACAAAGGCGGCCTAGTATAATGAGGATATTCCAGCAGTCCAGCATAATCTGATGATAAGCCAAAACTTTCTTGGCTAACCGCATCGTCTTTACTGATAACCCCCGGAATGAGGCGTACACAGGCATCCAGCATTGCCTGGGCGGCTATTTCCCCGCCGGAAAGCACGAAATCCCCAAGGCTTATTTCAACCATCTGGTGGTGGTCTATAACCCGCTGGTCCACTCCCTCGAACCTTCCGCACAGCACAATAAGGCCGGTTTTGAGCAGATCGGTGGCCATTTTCTGGGTAAACGGCTTGCCACGGGGGGTCGTGTATACCAGCGTGGCATGTGGCAGCTTGGCCTTGGCGTGCTGGATAGCGGCATCCACCACATCCGGCTTCATGACCATGCCGGTACCGCCGCCATAGGGGCTTTGATCGACGGTTTTGTGCTTATCCGTTGCAAAGTCGCGGATGTTGATGGCTTCGAGTGACCACAGGCCTTTTTCCAGAGCTTTGCCTGCCAGCGAATGCCCGAGCGTGCCCGGGAACATTTCCGGAAAGAGGGTGAGGGCGATGGCGGAGAAGGCGGTCATTTTTTTTCTGCTTCCAAATATTCCGGTGGCGTTATGATAATTTCCCTATCAGATATTTTTATGAATTGCTCATTCAGTGGCAGCATTTCCGTTTCACCGTTTTCTTTGCTGATCTCCACCACATCGCCTGCGCCGTAATTCGCTACTTGCAAGACAGTGCCGAAGATTTTTCCATCAGCGGTTTGTACCGTTTTGCCGATCAGGTGGGAATGCTCGGCCTCTGAGGTGATATCTGCTTTTGTATATAGCACCAGCTTTTTTAAAAGCTCTGCGGCGTTGCGGTCCTTGATGCCTTCAATGCTTGCGATGTATTGTGGCGCAGTGCCGGATGTTATTTTAATGGCGTATGTTTTTTTGCCGAATGCATCACAGAGCGTATCGAGTTCTTCCAGCTCTTCCGGGTAGGGAAGGAGGCTGCGCAGTTTTACCTGGCCACGAATGCCATGGGCAGCAATAACCACTGCGGCCTGGATGAGTTGGGATTCAGGCCGCGACATAGTACGGCCTTAGAAATTAAGCTGCTGGAGCGGCTGCTTCCGCTGCTGGTGCTGCTGCTTCAGCTGGAGCTTCACCCTTATCCTTTTTGGATTTGCGGGCAACGCGTTGCGCTGGTTTTGTTTTCACAATGCCAGCCTGGTTGAAGAACAAATGCACGCGGTCGCTCATCTGTGCGCCGGTAGAAAGCCAGTGTTTTGCACGCTCAGCGTTAATTTCTACGCGTTTTGCATTGCTGTTTTCGAGCAGAGGGTTGTAAGAGCCGATCTTTTCAATGAACTTGCTGTCACGCGGGCTGCGGGAATTGGTTACAACGATCCAGTAATATGGGCGTTTTTTGGTGCCGTGGCGGGACATTCTGATGGTAGTTGGCATAGTTCCTGATCTCGATTTTAATGTTTGTTTATGGTTTAAGGTCGGGCTTTCTACCAGTATTTAGCTGAAAGGTAAAGGGGAAAATGCACGTTTTCAGCCCCAGAAAGCGGCTTGTGAAAGCTGGGCTTATTACAAAATTAACCAATATAATGATACACTTAGGGATGAGAACTGCACATTTGCGAGCCCCCACATTGAAATCGCTGCCTAGGATAAAACTGCCTAAGTGGAAATTTAAGCTCAATCCTGAGCCGCTTTACAGCGCTATTGCGCATTCCCTTACCCGTTTCGTTTACAAGCCGCATTACAGCGGCTTTGAAAATATGCCCATGGAAGGGCCGGCGATCATTATTGCCAATCAC
>CAZAQK010000147.1:0-3253 GCA_964487265.1 uncultured Rickettsiales bacterium
CGGCCAGCTCTTCGCCCAGCAGGGTCTGGTAGCTGTCGATCAGCGTGGAATCCCCACACAGGATTTTGTGATCCCCGCACAGCCAAAGATCGCCCAAAACGCTGACCGGATTTTCCGGCGCTTCCGGCGCGGCGTTATCATCCGTCAGGCCTTCGCCCTCGGCATCTCCGTCAAGGAAAGCATTCAGCTCGTCCTCGTCAAAGCCCAGCAGGCCGAGGTCGAAATCTTCCTCATCCAGAGCCTGCAGCTCCTGCCGCAGCAATTCATCGTTCCAACCAGCGTTTTCTGCGATCTTGTTGTCGGCGATGATTAGGGCTTTACGCTGTACCTCGTTCAAGTGAGCGAGGCGAATGGTGGGGACTTCCTTGATACCCAGCATCCGCGCCGCCATCAAACGACCATGTCCGGCAATAATACCGCCGTCATCGCCGATCAGGATCGGGTTGACGAAACCAAACTCCGTCATCGATCCCGCGATCTGCGCCACCTGTTCGTCCGAGTGAGTGCGGGCATTGCGTACATAAGGGATCAGATGATCGACAGGCAGGTATTCGACATTGAGTTGAACATCGGTTGACACGATTAGCTCCTTCTTGGGTGCGCAGGCATAAAAAGGCGGGTGCGCACTTGTGGGTGCGCACCTTTGGAAGCCTTTATTTCCTGCTGTTTTCGGGATCAGGTGCGCAGAGTGCGCACCCAGAAAAAAAGTCTGTGACTAAAAAAGTCCTGCGCCTTAGCCCGCCGCATAGGAGGCAATCGCCGGAAGTACCTTTTTGCCTTCGCCACCACGGCTATGAACGGTGCAAAGGCCCCGATCAATAAAACCGATTGGTCACCGCTGCAGGGCAAGAGTGTGATCATCTGGCCGGATCACGACGATCCGGGACTGGATTATGCCCGCAACGTAGCAAGTGCTGCCGCCCGCGCTGGTGCGGTGAACGTGCATATCCTGAAAATTCCGCCAGACAAACCCAAAGCATGGGATGCCGCTGATGCGGTGGCCGAGGGGCTGGATATTGATAACATTTTGCAGCGCTGGGAGCGCGTGGCCGCCAAAGCGCCGCCACAGGAACGCAAAACTATTCCGCTTTACAGCATAGAGGAACTACAGGCCGACAAACGCCCTATGCCGGACGATCTGATCGCACCACGCGTGCTGACACCGGGCGGCATGTTGGTGTTCGGTGGTGCGCCCAAGGTTGGCAAAAGTGATCTGCTGATCGCGTTTCTGGCGCATATGGCCGCAGGCCTACCGTTTCTGGGATTGTCGCCTGCGCGTCCACAACGCGTATTTTATTTACAGGCCGAGGTGCAATATCACTATTTGCGTGAGCGCATCCAGCGCCTGCAAATTCCACCACCAGACAATCAATCGCTGCACTCGAATTTCATTGTCACATCGCAGACAAGTTTAATTCTCAATGACGATGGGCTGGCGGCAATCATTCAAGCGATCAAAAGCCGGTTCGGTGATGCGCCGCCGGATATCATCGCCATCGATCCGTTGCGCAACGTCTTTGATGGCGGCGGGATCGGTGGCGAAAACGACAACGATGCCATGATGTTTTTCCTGACGCAGCGCCTTGAAACCTTGCGCCAGCAAATCAATCCGGATGCAGGCATCATCCTTGCCCATCACACACGCAAGATGCCCAAGCGCGGGGTTGAAGAAGACCCGTTCCAAGCTCTAAGCGGCGCTGGGTCGCTGCGCTCGTATTATACATCCGGCATGATGTTGCACCGTCCTGATGATGCACGACCAGAACGCACATTGTATTTCGAACTGCGCAACGGCGCGGAAATCCCAGCCAAGACAATTCAGCGCAACAGCGGAGGCTGGCAGGAAGTCACAGATCAAAGCGAACGGCTTGTGA
Organism: uncultured Rickettsiales bacterium; assembly: GCA_964487265.1. Lineage (GTDB taxonomy): Bacteria > Pseudomonadota > Alphaproteobacteria > Rickettsiales > SXRF01 > CAZAQK01. The sequence continues at coordinate 1,875 of CAZAQK010000147.1, forward strand.
TGCGCCAGCATGGTACGCGGCTTGATGCCGAGCGCCTGCGCAAAAAAGAAGTCATCGTGCGCCTGATTTATCAAGCAGCCCAACAAAGCCAGGTCTTCACCGTCAACCAGTTCGCCGAGACTTACGAAAATAAAGCGGGCCTTGGCAGTAACCGCGCTATCCGCGACCGCTTAAACGTGCTGGCCACAAAAGGGTATGTGAAGTTTTTCCGCAACGCTGACGCATATGGTTTGCCACACGCCCAGCGCAGCCGCCAAGGCTATCTCTGCGTTGAAGACATGACGCTGGGGCAAGACCAACGTGTCCTGCCCACGCATTTCAAACACCCGCAAACGGGTGACATCATTCCGGTCGACGACCCGCAGATCTGGGTCACAGCGGCGGCGGCATATGCGGAGGAAGTGTGATGCAAATCGCCTTTGCCATCTGCCAACTGCCTGCCGTCTGGTTGCCAACTGGAATCGGGTTTGCCCCCAGTAATTCAAGGCTTTCTTCCCAGAAAGCAGATGGCAATTGCCGTCTGCGTTTGCCAACTTGCCAACTGTCTAAAAGCCAAGCTGCACAAGGGTTTCGAGCAGTTGGCAAGTTGGCAGATTTCCCCTTACTCCTACGGAGTAACGCTGCCGCTGCCCCTTTGCGGGGCGGCAGCGTAGCTCCGGCATCCCATCCACGAAAGGAAACTGCCCATGAGCGATAAACCAAACCTTCATCCCATCGAAAGCTATGTCGAAGAGAGATTGTATTCAGCAGCCCGCACGTTGCGACGTCTGCCGGATGCAAAAGTCCAAGGCTATTTCAGCACATGGCCCGCCATCATCCGTGAGCCTCTTGAAATCCTGCAGATGGAACCTGAGCCGATGCGTATTCGCCCATCAATGGAAGACATCACCGAAATGGAAGAGGTTTTGTTTGTCTGGCTGAAGTTTCTGGAACCGGAAGAACGCCGTCTTGTGTGGCTGCGTGCTGAGCGCGTGCGCTGGAAGCTTATCTGCTGGCGCCTGGGCGTGGGGCGTACGAAAGCGTGGGAAATGTACCGCATGGCGTTGGCGCGGATCGCCTCGAAACTCCACTAAATCGCGGATAATCAAATGATTGTTCATGGCAAAAAAGCAATCTTTTCTGAGCCTTATTCGCTTGATAAGTGCCGAGAATGAAGCGTTCATGTAATTGTAACGGAAGGAAAAAACCATGAAAACCAACGCAAAAGAACAAGCCATCGATGCCTACATCCGCAAGGTCTCTCATATCGACGCCATGCTGCGCCGCTTGCAAGGGGCTTGCGACGATCATTTTTTTAACCATCCCGACAACATCCATTGGAGCCATGTCGGCGACGTCAGTGGCATCGAAGAATCTCTAAAGTATATTTGTGACAGCGT
>CAZAQK010000147.1:3263-3732 GCA_964487265.1 uncultured Rickettsiales bacterium
CTGGATGGCAAAATAAGTGTTTAGCGATTAAAATAGCAAACATGAAGATACAGAAGGCCTAACATGAACCCAATTCCATATTTGATTGTATTCCTTGGCTCGGGCATTGGTGGCGCATTACGCCATGGTGTCAATCAATTCATTGCAGATGGCCTCGGGATCAAAAGCTTTCCGCTGGGGATTTTGCTGATCAATATTTCAGGCTCGTTATTGTTGGGGTTTCTGGCGGGCTACTTTGCGTTCAAGGGCGAGGCTTCTCAGCATTGGCGACTGTTTCTGACCGTGGGAATTTGCGGCGGTTACACCACGTTCTCAACCTTTTCACAGGATGCTGCGTTAATGATCGAGCGCGGTCAGTTGTCTGCTGCAGCCCTCTACATTACGGCATCGGTCGTGGCATCCATCCTCGCATTCTTCGTAGGTATGTGGGTTATGCGTCAGCTTTGAACATACCAGCACTGGTCGATCC
>CAZAQK010000148.1:0-3723 GCA_964487265.1 uncultured Rickettsiales bacterium
CTGAAACAGATCGACTATCTGGATTACACCATAACCGTAGAAGCCCATACCAGCGACAGGGATACCGAAAATGCCATTTACAGAACCAACTGGGATCTCTCAACCGCTCGTGCCGCACAAATGGTAAAATTCCTGATTGAAGCGGGTGTTCCGCCAAACCGCATCCGCGCCATAGGCTATGGCGACACTCAGCCTAAAGTGCCCAATACTGACTTGAATAATGCACCCATCCCCGAAAACCGCGACCGTAATGAGCGCCTGGTTATCAAGCTGGAACGCGTAACATAAATCAACCTATGCCCAGTTCGCGGCATACGGCTTTGGTCAGATCCGCGCGGTTCAGCGTATAAAAATGCAAATGCTGGACACCGGCCTGCAATAGCTCGCGGCACTGTTTTGTTGCTATCTCCACTGCCACCTTAGCGCGTTCTTCCGGCTTTTCGTCGAGACCTTCAAAACGTTTTACCAGCCAGTCCGGCACGCTGGCCCCGCACATAGCTGAAAATTTCTGCGCAGTGGCAAAATTCACGATCGGCATGATCCCCGGCACTATGGGGATCGCAATGTGGTACTTAGCTGCACGCTCGATCAGGCGGAAATAATCGTCCGTGTTAAAAAAATACTGCGTGATGGCACGGTTTGCCCCTGCGTCGATTTTTTCCTTCAGATAATCCATGTCCGCATCAAAACTTGTAGATTCAGGGTGTTTTTCCGGGAAAGCCGCCACCGATATTTCAAAATCCCCCACGCGTTTCAAACCCGCCACCAGCTCGCTGGCATAGAGATACCCCTCAGGATGCGGCGCGTAAGAGGCCATACCCTGCGGCGGATCCCCCCGAAGTGCCACAATATGGCGAACCCCTGCTTCCCAGTATGCCCTGGCTACCGCATCCACCTCGTCTCGGCTAGCATTCACGCACGTCAGGTGTGCCGCCGGTTTAAGCTGTGTTTCGGCCACCATCCGCTTCACCGTATTGTGTGTGCGCTCACGTGTACCACCGCCAGCCCCGTAGGTAACGGAAACGAAGGAAGGCGCAAGCGGTGCCAACTGGGTTACCGATTCCCAGAGCTTTAATTCCATCTCCGGTGTCTTGGGCGGGAAAAATTCAAACGATACGGAAGGTTTTGGCACCTTACACCCCTTTTTCTGTGACGAATATGCAACATGCAGTTACTTTCCCAACACACATGCAGCAGCTTTGTTGATGGCTGGGAATTTATATTTATAATCCCGCGAGAAAACAATACCGTATCTGGCAGGACTTCATAAAAACTTAACAGATTCCCGCTACGCTACGGTAAAGAAATATTATTTTGGAGCACATTGCATGTGGTTACGTAAATCACGCCAGTATCTGGGAACTCTCGCTTTGGCATGCGTACTGGTTAGCGGTTGCGCTTCCAACAATGCAGCCACTCCCAGTCAGGATGCAATGGAACAGGATCCGCTGGAGTCGTTTAACCGCGCGGTCCACCAGTTAAATTATACCGTAGACGGCGCGATTTTGCGCCCTGCCGCCATGATATACCGTGGCATCGTGCCGGAAAAAGGCCGCGAACTCGTCACCAATTTCCTAGATAACCTCTATACACCGGTTGTGTTCGCCAACTCCGTGCTGCAGCTGGACCCAGAAAACAGCTTTGCATCCTTCTGGAAATTCACGCTAAACAGCACCGTGGGTATCGGCGGTATATTTAACGTAGCGGCTGAAACCGACCTCAGGGTCCGTCATGCGGATTTCGGCCAGACACTTGCCGTTTACGGCATGGATTCCGGCCCATATGTCGTGCTGCCTATCATCGGCCCGTGCAATGGTCGTGACACGGTTGGCCGCATCGGTGACGCCTTCATGAATCCGTTCAACTATGTCGACAGCGGCTTCTCCATCGCCATGTGGACGGCAACTGCTATTGACAAACGCTCTACAAACATGAAACTGCTGGATGATATCTATGGTAGCTCGCTGGATCCGTACGCTACGTTCCGCAGCGGCTACACACAGAAACGTGTGGAAGATATCCGCCGTGCGAAAGCAGCGCGCGCCAGGGCGATTGAAAAAGCCCTGAACCATTAATTTAGTAGGACACTATCCCATATGTTGCGTTCTCTCGCGTTGTTATCTCTTGTATGGCTTGCAAGTTTTGTTCTGCCTTCCGGTGCTTTTGCAAAATCAGCTGATGATGCAAAGAGCTACGTCAATAATGTAGCAAGCCAGGCACTTTCCATCATCGAAACCGATGGTGCCAAGGATGCAAAAAAGAAAAAGCTTGAAAAACTTTTTGCCGATAGCGTGGATTTATCATGGGTTGGCAAATTCGTCATGGGCCGCTACTGGCGGCAGGCAACGGATGACCAGAAGAAACGTTACCTGCAGGAGTATGAACGTTTCATCCTGCATCACTACACTTCGCGCTTCACAGAATATACCAGCGGCAGTTTCACCATCACCAGCGCACAGGATGATGGCAACGGTGAGTACACCGTCGGCATGTCCCTGCAGGATGATAAGAAAAAAGGTGAACCCCCAGTTCTCGTGGATTACCGTCTGCGCAAGCAAGGTGGTAGCTTCAAGATATTCGATGTCATAGTTGAAGGTGTCAGCATGATCACGACCCAGCGCTCAGAATTTTCAGCCGTACTTGGCAAGCATGATATTGAACATCTCATTGCTCAGCTCAGCAAGAAGTCCGTCTCTGAAACGCTGCAATGACGCCGCTGCCTAAAAAAGCGCACTGGCCACCTTTATATATCTACCTTCAAACTGCTGCCATCACGATTGCTGTATGGTTCATGACCTATGGCCGCTATCAGGATGATGCGTATATTTCCCTCACCTATGCCCGCAACCTGTTTTCCGGACAGGGGCTCACATGGAGCGGTGAACGCATCGAAGGTTACAGTAATTTTCTATACATGCTGCTTTCCGGATTGCTGGGTTACACCGGCATGGATCTGGTGCATGCCAGCAACCTGATAAGTCTTTTGGCATTCTCTGGGCTACTTATCATTCTTACGCGTTACACGGCGCGCTGCCACGGAGACTATTCCGCAAATGACCCGCATCACTATGCCCACCGCATTAACAAAGCTCTTTGCATAAGTTTAGTGGCATCTGCTGCCATCGTATTGGCGTGGTGCTTTGGCGGGTTGGAAGCCGTGCTCTTTGCTGCACTACTCACCGCAGCCATTTGCCAGATATTGCTGTGGATACAATATGGCGCAACGGACAAACAAATAGTCATCGTCGGTATTCTGTTCGCACTTGCCGCTTTAACGCGCGTGGAAGCCATCACAATCTGGGGAGTAACGGGATTATTCCTCGGCACGTGCTGGCTGTTCAAACCCACTGCCAACATAAATCTCCGCCAGCTATTACTGCTTGGTGTTGGGTTCGCAGTTATTTTTGTGCCGTACACCATCTGGCGCATCACCTATTTCGGCGAATGGCTGCCTAATACCTACTATGCGAAGCTATATGGTATTCCCAGCGACGTGCTGATCAGCAGCGGTTTTTTCTATTTCCTGCAATTTGCCGTCATGCCGCCGATGCTGCCGCTTTTTGGTATATGGCTTTTCATACTTGTTAAGAAAAGGCAGAGCCTGCCGCTGCATATCTTGTATCTCGCTATCGTCATTTTGCTCATGATCGCGCAGGTGATTCGCGCTGGCGGCGACCATATGTATTACCTGCGGTTTTTTGTGCCGGTCGTGCCGCTGCTGGC
>CAZAQK010000149.1:0-3660 GCA_964487265.1 uncultured Rickettsiales bacterium
CCGGATGCAAGCCGCAAACAGAAGCGCACTGCGGCCCCAAGCGTTGAAGGCGAAGAAGACCTGGAATCAGAAGCAGAGTCTGAGGATATTTAAGCTCGGCTGTCAGTGCAGCCTTAGTTCACCCTTACAGAATGTGAAATGCGCCGGTACGACCAGTTTGGCACTGGCGACCTTGACTGAGTGCAGCTTGCCTTCCAACTGGCTTTCCCAGAACCCGAGGAATTTGTGAAGCACCGGAAATTTCGGGGCGATATCCAATTCCTGCCATATATAGGCCTGCAGGAAGCTCGGATGGTCCGGCATATGGTAAAGAATTTCGGCAGTGGTCAGGCGGTAGTCTTTGAGCATCAGGTGAAAATCACTCATTGGCATTTCTCTCCTAAAGGCCGCTTGCTGAGGCTTTTCTTAGAGACCATTATAGCAGATAACGCAGGCAAAATCAGCAGAATTCCACGGAATAATATTTTCAACATTATGATAAATAATGAGAATATTGTTAACTGAGATTTGAAATATTTTGTGCTATACTATTATCCCTGTCCCCGTCCACTTTACATTCCCCCCATAATCGAATATGAGAGCTACGCGTTTGGCACGGGCAATTAGCTCAGATGGTAGAGCAGCTGACTCTTAATCAGCGGGTCGCAGGTTCGATTCCTGCATTGCCCACCAGCCACTTAGTTCGGCAGGTTTGATTCCTGCTATTTTTCAACTACCGGAAATACTTTCTCCACGCCGCGCTGCAGGGCATTCTGCTTCATAGTCTCGCCTTCGGCCTGTGTGCTGGCATGTTGTGCAAGCAGATAGCCCATCAGCCAGGCCGCACTACGGTGTTGTGGGGCAATATTCAGCATCTGCTGCAGTATATCAAGCTGACTACGGATGTTGTTTTGCGTGTAGGCAGGAAGGTTAATGAGGAAGATCGCCGACTTATCGTCGCGGTTGGGAGCCCGTGCGATCAGCTCCATCATGGCATCCGAAAAACTTTTAATGGCCCTTGCGCGCAATGCATCAAAGGTCGGATGATTCAATGTAAGGAAAAGTTCGTAATGCAGCTGCAGCCAGAGGGATGCGGCATAATCGGAAGTACGTGCATCGCGTGAGACGGCTTGAGCAGTATTAAAAATCTTCTCCAGACACTCAGCGTCACCATCGCGGACTTCCGCCTGGCGCGTGCGGGTAACAAGATCCAGCACGTAACTGATGGCGATTTCATTGAAACGTTCTGCACCACGTATGACATCCTGTTTTAAAAAGGCCTGTGTAAGTTTGCTGCAATTGGTGGCGCGCGCCGCTGAGAAGACACGTTCTCCATAGTGTATGGCGGTTATCTGATGCCAGGAGGTGAACAGCATGAATAAGGCGGTGATAAGGCACAGCAGTGAGGGTACATTGTGGTGTCTATTGGCAGTAGCAGCACAGGGAAGAGCAGCTGCCATTGCGGCAATGGCGAGTGCGTGAATACCAAGGCTATGTGGAAGTTCAAACCAGAAATAGCTAAGTATCGTGCTAGCCACAACCATTGGCGCGCACGAAAAAAACAGGGAAGCAGGCAGAAGCCAGATTAATGCCGCTGGTATGGCAAGGAAAAGTACTAAACCGGGCACTCCGAAAGATAGCAGTGCTTCCATCGGCTGGCTGTGACTGTGATAGGCAGTGCCATCGAGCAGGAACCAGTTGGGCTCGCGCTGCTGGCCATTGAATATGGTAACGCCATCCACCAGCCCATGTTGCAGCAGGTCATCCGTGAAATGGCCAAACCCATTGCCGGTAAGCAGGCGTGTGGGTTCATGCTGTAAGGTTTCAACCGCTACTTTATTCAAGAGGACCCGGCTTCCCATGCCTTCATTGCGGGCGGCAAACAGGGATTCTTCTGCGCTAAGGCCCAGGGCATCATGCTGGAAATACCAGCTATAGCCCCACCAGCCTGCCGGCAGCATGAGGCAAAAGATGGCCACCACCCGCCACGTCCGGGATGGCTTGAGCCATAGGTTAAAGCGGGCAGATGTTTGTGAGAGCACGCCAGGCAAAAGTGCCGCTGTAAGCAGGATAATCCCCAGCAGGTTATGTGAGCTGAGAAGGGCAAAAAGACATACAGCAACAATGCAGATGCGCCACAGGGCATTATGTCTGTACTCAGATGCGGCATAGGCCAGCCAGAGATATGCAGCAAAGAAGGCAAGATAATCCGGCCAGCTGTTGGGTTCCCACGGATTAAGTGGTTCACCAGGCCTGAGCATGGGATCATGCAGGAATACGTGAAGCGATGTGAGCAGAAGGCACGTGATCGCTGCAGCCATAATCAGAAAAATCTGTATGCGCTTATTGTGCAATAGAGCAACATTACAAAGCATGCCGGCAGTAACTGCTATCCACCATGCTGTTCCTTCGCCGTGGGCGGGTGAACCAAACCATGCGCGCCATGAGGATTCAGATAAAGCGGCAGCTATTACCTGCAAGGCAATCCAGGCACCAAAAGCAAGCGTAAAGCCATTGCGTGCAGGCAGTACGATCGATTTGCGGAAATATCCATAAGCCAGCCAGTTCAGGATTGCGAAGGCAATGATATAATGCGCAAGCATCAGCGGCTCGGTAATATGCCATACACCGGATTGAAATGGCGGCGTGCTGAACAGAAACGCAGCCAGTTGCAGCAGGCCAAGCCCAAGTCCAAAATACAAGAATAGGTTTTTCTGCTTCATAGTGAGTAACATACACAAGATATGCCCTAAGGCAAAGCCAGTTGACGTATGGCTCATTAAGCCCTAGCGTTAGCGCATGAAGGATGTGGCTATGGAAGCATTGAAAAAACTGGGGTCACCGATCGATACGCATGGTAAAGGCGGCCTCGGCGTTACCTCGCCTGATAGTGGCGCGGTCATTGCAACGCTTGCGATGGATAATGCTGCAACGCTTGCTGATAAAGTTGCGCGTGCGCAAGCAGCACAGAAAAAATTCGCAGCTCTAAAACGTGAAGAGCGCGCACATGTGGTTGAAACCTATGCGGCGGCGATGAAAGTACATCGCGAGGTATTGGGAAATGTTATTCATCAGGAAGCAGGCAAAACACCAAAAGAAGCGCAGGGTGAGGCCGATGGCTCGGCGGATATCATGCTCAAGACCATCAAGGATGCAACGCTGCCTGATCTGGGGAACATGTCGCGCGTGAAAGAGCGCAAGCCTGTGGGTGTGGTGGGGCTTATCACTTCTTTCAATTTTCCGATGGCGGTGGCGCACTGGACCATGGGTGCAGCATTCCTCGCAGGCAACAGCGTGATCTGGAAACCATCCGAAAAAACACCGCTGTCTGCGCTGGCGTGCAAAGCAGTGTTTGATGCCGCCGTGCCGGAACATGCGGATTTATTCCAGGTGGTGATTGGTGTGCGTGATGTTGGCGAAATGCTGGTAGCGCATGAAAATGTGGATATGGTGAGTGCCACCGGCAGTGTTGCCATGGGGCAAGGCATCAAGGCAACACTTGCGAAGAAGAAAAATAATTCCGTGCCGCCGATTCTGGAACTGGGCGGTAATAACGGTGTAATTATTTCTGATAAGATGAATGATGCGCATCTGGAATTTGCGGTAAAAGCCATCATGGGTTCGTTCCTTGGCACGACAGGGCAACGCTGCACCAATACGCGGCGTGTGATTGTGCATGTG
>CAZAQK010000150.1:0-3578 GCA_964487265.1 uncultured Rickettsiales bacterium
GTAACAGGGTAACCTACGGGCATTTATAAAATAGCCTGTGGATATGTATCTAAAATATAAACAATCTAGGGTTGTATAGGCTGCAAATCCTACACCCTAGACGTGGTTTTTATACCCAATAATTATATTATTTATCAATAAGATAAATAGATAAAATTTTACCATATTTCAGCTGTAAAATTCTTACCGAACTTAACTAATTGTCAATATTTGTAGGGTATAAACATTAAAGATAGCAATAGGCGCGGCCCGTCGGCCGAAGACCAAAACACGACAAGCAGACCACCTGACCAAGAAAAACAAGCAATGACCCAGGTGATGAGCACAGAGAATACAGACTACAAGTTTGCGATTGCCGCTGCCGCTGCCGATGCGCTGCGTGAGTCGGGCGTCGCCGCATGGATGGGCGAAGTCACCCAGCCGGATAAGATCATCGCACTTGCGGAGCAGAAAAAGCAGCAGGTCGAAGAAACCAATAAAGCCATCGAGGATGAAAAGCCGATCACCGCAGCGGAGATCGAAGCGGAGATCCGCCGCGTCCTTACCCCGCATGTTTCAGAAGATGCGCTGCGTGCCATCGCACGTGACTTCATCGGCGCGAACCGCCGTGGCGCGCGTGACCAGCTGCGTGAAGCGATGGAAGCGGAAGCACGCGGCAGCAGAGAAGAAAAAGCACAACACGCCGATGCCGACACGCGCGACCTGACGCCGGAAGAAAGATTCCAGGCGATGTGGAATAACTTCGTCAAGAACGAAGCAAAGGCGAATGCGATCATGGATGAAGCGCGTGGTGCCGGCTATATCAGCGACGAAGACACGAAGAAGTCCAAGGCGGAACTTGAAGAGATCAACAAGCTTAATGAAGAGCTCGAGAAGCTTAAACAAGATATTAAGAATGCCAAGAGTGCGGAAGAAAAAGAACAATTAGAGCAAGAAAAAGCAGACAAAATGAAGCTGATTGCTCAGAAGATCATTGAGCATGCCCAGAACGACCAGAAATTGATCAATGATGCAATCCTTCAGGCAGAACGCGATGGCAATTATGAACTGGCTAACAAACTGCGTGAGGCGTCAGGCTTGAAAGAGACAATTAAAAAGGATGCCCGCGCGGAGCTAAATGCTCTTAAGAGCGCTGACGCAGAAGTTACGAATGAAAAGCTGCTGAAGAGCGATAAGAGACAGATGAATGCTCTAGCCACCGATGTAGTGGAAGAAGAGGAAGAGATCGAAGTGCCGCAAACGCCGGATGGCACCGCCGCCGCTATGTCTAAGGGCCGCGACTAATTACGCAGCAATAAAGCTGGAATTCTTACCCTGAATCGCCAGCGCATTCTTCACTTCCGGCGGAAGGATAATGCCTTCAGCATTCGGCGCAATCTTCAGGGTCGATAATACCGACGTCATTTGTTGATCGCTGATCGGCTCTTCCGGTTGAATGCTGCTGAGATCAAAGGGTGATAGGGTGACGCTGCTGGTCGCTTTGGCTTTTGCATCTTCCTGCTTGTTGAGTTTATCGATCAGGGGGAGCCAGGTAGCGCGTTTGTTAAATTCCACATCGCTGATGATGTCGTACAAAATCTCCCACGGCTTTTGATTTGGTTTGTCTTCCGGCGGGCGTAGGTTAGGAGAAGCAAGCGCAGTAAGGATTTTCTGCCCATGCTTGGCAGCCGCCGTCCATCGCTTCTTCGTTAAGCCATCCTTCGCATCGACGAATTCTTCTGTCTCGTTACAGAACGACGCATTTTTGACCAGGCGGGTGAAACCACGCACGGTTTTGATATCGCTTGCCAGCTCTTCCAGCTTTTTCTTATCAAGCGTGCCATTCAGTTTGGCTTGCGCAAAATCATCGCGCAGACCATTCAGCAGCCAGATATGGTTCTCGCTCAATTTAGCTTTGTAGGTGACCTCATTCTGCACATATACGGTATTGATCATATCGGCATATTGCTGCCAGCTCTTGCCGGTCGGGGCGAGGTCCTTAAGCGCGTTCTGCGCATCCGTCGCGCGCTTGGTATCTTCTGGGGTAACAGCTTTCTTAGTAGCAGCTTCTTTGAGTTCATACAGTGTCGCGAACATGTCGGCACCGTACATATTGGTTGCTAGAGTCGTCAGATCTTTTGCAGTAAAACGCTTATAATCATGTGAAATATTGATCCAGCAATCGCAATCCGTTTCCTTTTTAATGACCAAATCGCGCATGCGTACATTACTAACCGTAATGTAGCGCTTGAACACTTTCACTTTGTAATCGAAGTCGCCGAAATCTGCGGGTTCGCTGGTGAATGGTTGGGTCATGGTAGTCTCCGGTGCGGTCATAATATTGGTTAAATTTATAGAGAATTTATACCATGCACATTGCCCTATAGTGTGACAGTTTCATGAAGATTCATGTGGCTATATAAGCTGCTGTTTTAAAGTATTTATTTTGCAATTATTTGGCCATTACTTGGCGCCCCCATAATAACGAAAACGCGTCATTTGCGCCTTCAAGTAACCATAGCGGTTACATTATCCCCGCAAATATGGTGTAGTGGGTGTCTGGCAACGTCGAGGATTGAGTGAAAACACGCGGTTTTACGTTAGTTGAGCTCTCTATTGTGCTTGTAGTCTTGGGCCTTCTGGTCGGGAGTGTGCTGGCGGGGCAATCCCTCATCCGCTCGGCAGAATTACGCTCCATCATCAAAGAAAAAGAGACGTTCACACTCGCCCTCCACACATTCAACGAAAAATATGATGCCCTGCCCGGGGACATGACAAACGCGACTGAATTCTGGGGTGCCGAGGATGCGGACGCAGCCACCTGTCGCAACACCTTCTCCGATGGGGTGGAGACTTGCAACGGCAATGGCGACAACTTCATCGGCTACCCCATATTCCAGTGGGGCATTGCTGGCACGACCGAGTATGGAGAAATGTTCCGGGCATGGCAGCATTTGGCGAATGCAGAGCTGATTGCGGGTAAAGGGACCTTTTCTGGCCGTGCTGACTATTATGTAGCGGATTGCCATGGTGGCGTGCCGCACAAGAATTGCCCTAACTCCAGGGTGGACCGTGGGCTATGGTCGCTGATGTATGTAGGCATGCCTGCCGGTTGGGCGGGTCTCTATGTGCAGCCATACGGCAACGCACTGTTCCTCGGCCGCGATGCATATTCCGACATGGCTCTGTTACCGATCCTCACCCCGATGGATCTCTACTATGTCGACCAGAAGGCGGATGATGGCAGACCCGGCGGCGGGAAGATACTCGCTCCCGCCGGAACCGGCGTGGCGACGGATTGTGCGACCAGCGCGACTGCATCCACCGCCGAATACAATGTGACTAATACGGCAGTATCCTGCACCGTGTTCGTCATCACAGGCTTCTAAATCAACGGTGCTGATCCTACAGGAAAAATGGTGGACGTAGACCCTGAGACTTGGAACCAATTTAGCCAGGCTATTGAAGACTGGGCAAGAGTCTTTGCTATGCGCGCCACCTGTTCGGCCCGCCTTGAGGTTCCCGCTTTTCACTAGATCTATGAAGAAAGCCGTTCTGGGCTGATTGGTTGCCACAAGCAAGGAATCAAACCACAGGCC
>CAZAQK010000151.1:0-3574 GCA_964487265.1 uncultured Rickettsiales bacterium
AAATGTTCGATCAGGTGCGCGCGACGTTTGCACCCTCCACTGGCGAGGCTGAGTTTGTCAACGCCAAGCAGCTCATTGTTAAATACCGCACGACGCTGCTGCCACTGGGTTATGACGACAGGAATGTCTCTCATATTATAGGCTATATGGGATGGAAGGTTGCATAAACGAATTATTAATCAACTCATGGTAGTAATTTATATGAAAACCACTACTTTAAATTGAGAGGTCTGTTTATGCTATTTACTACTTCCGCTGCCGATAAAGCCGCCAAATTGCGTGCTCTGGATAAATCACAGGCAGTTATCGAGTTCAAACCTGACGGCACTATTCTCACTGCCAATAAGAATTTCCTGAACGCCATGGGCTATACGCTCGATGAGATCAAAGGCAAGCATCACAGCATGTTTGCGGTCCCAGGATACGCAGACTGCCAGGAATATAAAGATTTCTGGGAAAACCTGCGTCGCGGTACGTTCCAGTCCGGACAATATAAGCGGCTGGGCAAAGGCGCGCGCGAAGTATGGATCGAAGCGTCATATAACCCTCTTCAGGATTCGTCGGGAAAAACCTACAAAGTTATCAAATACGCCACCGACATCACCAGGCAAAAACTGGAGAATGCGAATTATCTCGGGCAGATCGAAGCCATCGGCAAGTCGCAGGCGGTCATTCATTTTAATTTGGATGGCACTATCATAACTGCCAATCCCAATTTCCTGAACGCCATGGGCTATACGCTCGATGAGATCAAAGGCAAGCATCACAGCATGTTTGCGGTCCCAGGATACGCAGACTGCCAGGAATATAAAGATTTCTGGGAAAACCTGCGTCGCGGTACGTTCCAGTCCGGACAATATAAGCGGCTGGGCAAAGGCGCGCGCGAAGTATGGATCGAAGCGTCATATAACCCTCTTCAGGATTCGTCGGGAAAAACCTACAAAGTTATCAAATACGCCACCGACATCACCAGGCAAAAACTGGAGAATGCGAATTATCTCGGGCAGATCGAAGCCATCGGCAAATCGCAGGCGGTCATTCATTTTAATTTGGATGGCACGATAATCACCGCCAACTCCAATTTCCTGAACGCCATGGGCTATACGCTTGATGAGATCAAAGGCAAGCATCACAGCATGTTCGTTGAGGCTGCCTATGGCAACAGTGCGGAATACCGTGACTTCTGGGTAAAACTCAACCGTGGCGAATTCCAGTCGGGCGAATACAGGCGCTTCGGCAAAGGCAACAAGGAAGTGTGGATCCTGGCATCCTACAACCCCATTCTCGACATGAACGGTAAGCCGTTCAAGGTGGTCAAATACGCCTCCAACATCTCCGAGCAGATGTCCGCAAGAATACAGGCGGGCAACCTGGTGGACGAGACGAATAATAACGTGCAAAGCATCGCAGCGGCAGTAGAGGAAATGACTGCCTCGGTCGCCGAAATCAGCAAGAACATGTCATTATCGAAAGTCGCCGTGGACGATATTGTCTCCAAGACTTCACTGGCCGATGAAGCCAGCAACAAGTTACAGGGCAGCTCCAAGTCCATGGAAAATGTGGTGGAACTTATCCGCAGCATCGCCAGCCAGGTGAACCTGCTGGCACTCAACGCCACCATTGAAGCGGCGCGTGCCGGCGATGCGGGCAAAGGGTTCGCCGTGGTTGCGGCCGAGGTCAAAAACCTCGCCAATCAAACCACCAAGGCTACCGATGATATCGCCCGCGAGATCAAGGCAATGCAAACGGTATCTATGAATGTGGCCAGCAGTGTAAACGCCATCAGCGGCACCACCAACTCCGTGTCGCAATATGTAAGCGGTGTGGCGAGTGCCATCGAAGAGCAAAGCGCGGTTACGCAGGAGATCTCAGCCAATATGCAAAAAGCCTCGCAGGGCATCGGCGATATTCACAATTGCGTGAAGAAGATCTCGGGGTCTAGGAGTTAGCCTGAACAGATATTAAGCTAGTTTGGTTGCGGGGGCCAGATTTGAACTGACGACCTTTAGGTTATGAGCCTAACGAGCTACCGGGCTGCTCCACCCCGCGTCACCATAAACACCATAATAAATACGGCACCTTGCTGATTATTCTGCAAGGACAGCTTGTGTAATACAATCCTCTCCATAAGCCAAGCATTTTCGGCGAATACCTGTCTCAAACACAACAATATGGCGTGCATACAGACACTATGGCCTGATTTGTCCGGATTCCATTCAGCATTTATTAACCGACGGGGCATATAACAACTATTGATTGATATTTTAATAAAATTATCTATTATAATAGCTATGCATATGATCAAGTATCTCCCTGTTCTCACTGTATTATTAGTTAATTCTGCCTGGGCGCAAGGCGCGGCTCGCAATGTAGAGGAGCCGCCCCACTTCCTGCGCACCCTCTCCTATATATATGACCACGACCCCAAGCTAGCCGCCGAGCGCGAGGAAGTAAAAACCCGTGACGAACAGGTGGCGATCGCCTATTCCGGGTTCCGGCCAAATGCCTCCGCCTCTGTTGATTATGGTCGCAGACGAAGTGAAACGAACGATTCAGGTTTTACATACGGCGATACACGCACGCGTTCACTCAGTGGCGAGCAGCCACTCTTCAGCGGCTTCGGAACACTTGCGGAATTCCGCGCCGCAAAACAGCGCGTCTTTGCGGCACGTGCGCAACTATGGCTCACTGAAGAACAGGTTCTGCTCGATGCCATTGCCGCATATCTAGATCTGGCGGAGAAACAACAATTGCTGGATCTGAACCGTCGCAATGTCGAAAACATCCGCAAGCAGCGCGACGGTGCAGAAACACGTTTCAAAGCCGGTGATGGCACGCGTACCGATGTGGCGCAGGCGGAAAGCCGCCTGGCGGATGCTGAATCTGGCCTTGCGCGCGCGCAGGGTGAATGGGCAAAATCCATGGCCACCTATGGCCGCACCACCGGCCTTGCAGCAGAACCCCTGCATTATCCTGCCATGCCCGTACAATTGCCAGATTCATTGCAGTCAGCAAAGCAGCAGGCTCTGGGTGCGCCGGAACTGCTCATCGCAAGCCGCGACCTGCAGGCAAGCAAGCATGATATACGCGCCCGGGAATCTTCGCTGTGGCCATCGCTCAGCCTGCGCGGCAGCATGGGCGATGAACAGGGCACTACCGCCGCAGGCTCTTCCAATATCCGTGAAGACCGCATCACGCTGAACCTGCGCATCCCCCTTTATCAGGGAGGTGCGGAATATGCCCGCGTGCGTGCTGCTAAAACAGAACATGCAAAACTTAGGCATGAAAAGCAGGATGTCAGGCGCAGCGTCATCGAACGGGCAGAGCAGCAATGGCATAGTTACCATGCAGCACGTGAGGTGACCCAAACCTCCAACCGCGCCGCCGTTGCCGCTGAAGAAGCACTGGATGGCATTACAACAGAACATAAGGAAGGCATCCGCATTTTCCAGGATGTGCTGGATGCACAGAATGAATTGCTGGCAAGGCACGTAACAGAAATACAAGCACAAAAGAACGTACGCCTCGAGGCATACCGACTGCTTGCCACACTGGGCAAACTCACCGCACAGGA
>CAZAQK010000152.1:0-3518 GCA_964487265.1 uncultured Rickettsiales bacterium
TGGAGAAGCCTGCATATTGCCGGAGTGTCCATGGACGCTGAGCGTACATAGTGGCGCGTGGCCCGCGCACATATGGCGCCAGGCCAGGTAGTGTATTGGCATGTTCCAGCGTGGCAAGATCTTCAGCAGTGTAGAGAGGCTTGAGCGTTATGCCTTCTGGTGTTTCAACATTGATGGAATCCAGCGACGCACCGGCTAATTCTTTTTTGGCGAGTGTGTACCAGTCATTCGCATTTTTCTTGGGGAATGTTGCCATGCTGTTCCTTCTTAGCCTGTTTGCAAAGCTTTATCCTGCAGGTGAACCACACGCTGCGGGTAGGGTATTTCTATTCCAGCTTCCTTAAATTTCTCTAAAATCGTGATCATCACATCACTTTGCGGGCCATACCTGCCATCGCGTACATCATCTACCCAGAATGTCAGTTCAAAATTCAGGCTGCTATCGGCGAATTCGCGCAGGAAGGCAGCAGGCGCAGGCTCTTTCAGGCAGCGCGGATGCTGGATGGCGCAGGCAAGCAGGATATCGATCACCTGTTTCGGATCACTGCCATATGCCACGCCTATCTTGAATCCAACGCGTGCACGGCGGTTGGTATGTGTCCAGTTGGTTACACGGCTGGAGGCAAAATCCTCATTCGGGATGAATATCTCGCGGCCATCAAAAGTTTCAATCAGCATGTAACGAATATTTAACTGACGCACCCAGCCCGTATCTTCACCGAGTTGTATCAGATCACCCACCTGCACCGATTTTTCCATGAGCAGGCTGACACCGCTGATAAAATTGGCGGCCATTTTCTGTAAACCAAGTCCAAGCCCCACACCCAGCGCACCACCAAACACAGCAAACGCGGTTAAATCCACTTCCGCGTAGGAAAGGGTAATAAGCAGGGCAAGGAAATACAGAAACAGTTTGAAGAATGTAACCGTTAGCTCACGCGCATTATAGCTCAGGCTTGAGGTGCGCCGCAGGTAGCTTTCCAGCGTTTTGGAAAGGGCACCGGCGGCCCAGAACACGATGACCAGCGCAATCACGCCTTTGATGATGCTCAGTAGTGAAACTTTTACTTTGCTGATCTCGAAAGCGATTGAATCGAGATACGCAAGTATAGGGGCAAACAGACCGCTGACCTCAAGCCCTGCCACGATCATGATGAGTGTGGCAATAAAATAGCCGATCAGCCTGAAGCCCAGCATGAGCACCACCATCTTGGCAAAGAGGTATGCCACTGCCAGCGACATTGCGGCGTCGGTCCATACCTTATCACCATATTGGTACATAAAAGGTTTGATAACAGCCAGGTAGACAAGAGTGAGCAACGGCCCAAGCAGTGACAATGGCTTGAGGATAAATTCAGGATCAAGCTTGAGAAGTTTTTTTGTTTCCAGCTGTTGTTTAACGCGCCGCTGGATAAGCAGTCCCATCAGCCAGCCGATCGACACGGCAAGGGCGATACCGAACATGGACACATAGAATCCAGCTTCGCTGAGCGAGGCGAAGAATCCGGCGGCGGAGGTGTTCAGGCTTTCAGTGAGTTGTTCATCCATCTGGCGTTAAACAAAAATTGATGATTTGCAGGCAGCATAGCCAAGCATTCGTGCGTTTGCAATTATTGTCGTTATTTGTAATAATATGAAGATGGTTAGACAATCAAAATCCGCTTTCAGCCTTCTGGAACTAAGCATCGTTTTGCTGGTGATTTCCCTCATGCTGGGTGGGATTCTTACCGTTATAACACAGAATGCCCGCATTGAAAAAAACCGGCTAATGGCAGAAAAATTTGATCGTATCCGCAATGCCATGATGGATTATCGGTTAGCAAATAAGCGGCTTCCATGCCCGGGAGATATCACGATGATCCCATCATCAACTGATTTTGGTATTCAGGGTGGTCCGGAAACAATGTGTAACGACGATGTGCCAGGAGCAAATTTTGCGAACGCCGGCGAGACAGTATATGGCGGCTCTGTACCTGTGCGCACACTTGGCCTGACCGATGAAGATGCATACGATCCATGGGGTAACATGCTGCTGTATGTGGTTGATAAGAATATGACCGATAGCACAGACAACGATCCATTTTCCATGTACCCGCCGTTTCATGCTTCCATCGGGAATATCACGGTGCGTGATGCCGATGCCGGTGGTGAAGTGATTACTTCGCGTGCGCTTTATATTATTCTGAGCCATGGCCCAAATGGCCACGGTGCCTATATGCGAAGCGGCAGTATAAAAGTAGTAGGCTCCTTGAACACCAGGGAGCAGGTTAACTGCCATTGTGATGATACTGGTGCTGCAACAGCCTTTAACACCACCTTCTACAAAGGCTATGAAACGACCTCATCCACCGATGCCTTGAACTCATTTGATGACAAGCTGATGTATGTCATGCGTACGGAAATGTTATCGCTGGCAGAAAAGTCCACTGAATAAGTCCAATAGTGCATTTCCTAACTATTGTTAATAAATTTAACACTCCTTTAACACAAACCCTCTATAATAAATAAAAAATAATAAAAGCATATATATAACGGGGGGTTATATGATGGCCATGAATGTCAGGTCGTCGGTGGTTATGGCCACCAACAGTGGATTCAGCGGAGAAAGTGTTACAAAAGCACTGACAGATGCCATGCGCACTCTTTCGGATAATCCTTCGATAAACAATGCAGATGATCGCGCCTTATCCAGCGCAATCAATGATGCCAAACCGGCAAATGGCGTGTCTGGCAATCAGGATGTAAACCAGATGCTGCCGAAAAATGGCCGCGATTCGGGCAGGAGTATGTAACCTGCATGAACCATGCTCAGCATAGCCAGGCGCAACTCAACTCCCAATCTGTTTCCGATCTGCTCTGTACAATCATGATGCTGTGTCATGCCCAGCATCCGGATGGCAAACCGTTCTGGGCATATCTGTGTATTCGTCCCAGCATGGCCAAGGCATTCGCCGATGCGCGTGCAAGCGGCATGATGGATCTATCGGAATACGGCACCATCATTGAATGGGGCGAGGGCGCGGAAGTTCCCGCCGATATTCAGGCACGCATGGCGCGTGATTACGGCGTGCGTAATGATTACGAAGATCAACTGGCACAGGCTGTTGATGAGTTGAAGGCAAAATACCTGCCGTAAAACACTTGTCATGCCAGCGAAAGCTGGTATCCAGAAAACTATGTATCAAAACATCGTTATTCTTACTGGGGCTGGCATTTCTGCGGAATCGGGTCTTTCCACCTTCCGCGATAATGGCGGGCTGTGGGATAATCACCGTATTGAGGATGTAGCAACGCCGGAAGCCTTTGAGCGCAATCCTGCACTGGTTCAGAAATTCTATAATATCCGCCGTGCCCAGCTTAAGGATGTGCTGCCAAATGCCGCGCACGCCGCCATTGCGGAGCTGGCCAAGAAATTCTCAGGCCGCGTAACCGTCATCACCCAGAATGTCGATGATCTGCATGAGCGGGCTCTTCGTCATTGCGAGAAGCAACGCGACGAAGCAATCCAGAAAGCTGGA
>CAZAQK010000153.1:0-3495 GCA_964487265.1 uncultured Rickettsiales bacterium
TGGTCGCTGTTACACTTCCTGTTATTTTAGAAAAATATGCAGGTGAACAGCGCGGCTACTTATATTACTCGATCATCCTGTGCTTCTTAATGTTATTTGCATGGCTTGTGTTTCGGCCATGGCTGTCACAGCATGCCGCACTGCGCACAGCAAAGGTGCAATCTTCACTTGGTATATGGCCTGCGCTGCAGGCGTTGCACGGAAAAACACGCTGCTTTATAAGCATTTATGGACTGAGCATGCTCGCATCCTCGATACCTGCTGTGCTTGTTATATTTTTTGTTCGGGATTTATTGGGTGCCGAGAATATGACAGGTATCTTCCTGTTGCTTTACTTCGTATCGGGTGCCGTATCGATGCCTCTATGGAAGATGCTGAGCACGAGGTTTGATAAATACCGCGCATGGATTCTGGCTATGGTAGTGGCCTGCTCAAGTTTTATATGGGCATTTTTTCTTGGCAACGGTGACATATGGCAATACGCCCTGATATGCATCTTTTCAGGATCTGCCCTTGGGGCAGATCTTGCGTTACCACCATCCATACTGGCGGATCATATCAATGAAAAAGATTCACAACAGCATGCAGCGACACATTATGCCCTACTGGCATTGGCGGCTAAGTTGAGCCTGGCGTTCGCTTCTGTCGTTGCCTTGCCATTGCTTGCCGGTGCAGGATTTGTTCCCGCTTCGCAAAACACAAGCTCTTCACTTTTGGCTTTAAGTGTTACGTACGCGGTCATTCCATGCGTATTAAAACTTGCTTCCGCCATACTGCTTTGGCGCATGTTCATTGTTTCAATACAAGGAGAATCTCATGAAGATCATAAAACTCAGCATCATATTAGGAACTCTCATCATGCTTAGCAGTTGCAGTAAATCGCTGGATTATTACGAGGCTACTTCACCCAAAGCCGATATAAAAGAATATTTCAGCGGCCCGATAAAGGCATGGGGTATTGTGCAGGATTGGCGTGGGCGCGTGGTCAATCGTTTTGATATTGAGATGGTAGGTACATGGGAAGGCGATGTCGGTACACTTACCGAGAAATTCACTTATTACGATGGGAAAAAGCAGGAACGTGTATGGACAATCACAAAACGTTCTGATGGCAGCTATGAAGGTACTGCTGCTGATATCATTGATAAGGCAACCGGTAAATCTGCTGGCAGTGCCGTTCGTTGGAATTACGTTATGGATTTGCCGGTCGATGATACTACTTACCGGATCCGTTTTGACGACTGGATGTGGGTGATGAATGACGGGGTTCTGATAAACCGTTCGTACCTTAAGAAATTCGGCATCACTGTATCAGAGCTTACTATTTTTATGCAGAAGCAGAAATCATGAATCAATACCGTTATGATAATGAAGTAATCTGGATTATTGGCGCAAGCAGCGGCATTGGGCATGCATTGGCAGGCGAACTTTCCCGGCGCGGCGCCACACTTGCTTTATCTGCGCGACGCAGAGAAAGTTTGGATACACTGAAGGAATCACTCGGCGAGCAACACAGGATATTCGTGCTGGATGTCACAGATTCCGATCTGGTCATTCGTACCGCTCATGCAATTCGCTCAGCACTTGGGCATATTGACCGGATTATCTTTCTGGCAGCGGCCTACACTCCAATGCAGATTGATAAACTTGACCTTGCGGTGACCATGCATATTATCGATGTAAATCTGTTAGGGGCTTTTCATGTGGTTCATGCGGTTCTGCCCATACTGAAAGAACAGCAAAAAGGACAACTGGCGCTCTGCGGCAGTGTCGCCGGATATACCGGTCTTCCCGGTGGGCAGCCCTACAGCGCAACAAAGGCTGCCATCATCAATCTGGCCGAAAGCTTGCGCAGCGAATTGCCAAAGCATATTCAGGTGAAATTAATCAATCCCGGGTTTGTGCATAGTGAACTCACAGACAAAAACACGTTCAAGATGCCAAAGATCATCAGTGCGGAGCGTGCGGCTAATCATATCGCAGATGGCTTACAGGATAGCTCATTCGAGCTGCACTTTCCCAAAAATTTTACCGTCTGGCTTAAGTTTTTACGTCTTTTACCGTATGGATTGGCACTTAAAATAACTAAAATATTTAAATAATAGGAGAAAAACATGGCTAGTCTCTTTGACCCGCTTCAACTTGGTGATATTACGCTTCATAATCGTATTATCATGGCGCCGCTGACCCGTATGAGAAGCAAACAGCCCGGTAATATTCCCTATGCATTAAATGCTGAATATTATTCGCAACGCTCGACTGCAGGCCTGATAATTACAGAAGCCACGCAGATCAGCCAGCAAGGGCAAGGCTATCCGGCGACACCCGGCATCCACACGCCGGAACAAGTGGAAGGTTGGAAACTGGTCACTGATGCGGTGCATCAAAAAGGTGGAAAAATATTTCTACAACTTTGGCATGTAGGGCGTATTTCACATTCCTCGCACCAGCCGGAAGGTAAAATGCCGGTGGCACCTTCCGCGATTACACCCAGTGGAAAAGTATTCACTGCGCAGTGGAAGCAGGCGGATTATGAAACTCCACATGCGCTGGAAGCAGGCGAGATAAAAAGCATTCTCAATGATTACCGTAAAGCGTGCGAAAACGCCAAGCATGCTGGTTTTGACGGGGTGGAGGTACATGGTGCGAATGGGTATCTTCTGGATCAGTTCCTGCAGGACGGTTCCAATAAACGCACGGATACATATGGCGGTTCCATAGAAAACCGTGCCCGCCTTTTACTGGAGGTAGTCGATGTAGCCATAAGCGTGTGGGGCAGGGGCCGTGTAGGTGTACGCCTATCGCCCTATGGCACTTTTAATGATATGTCGGATAGCGATCCTGTCGCGTTATTTGGCTATGTTCTGGAGCAATTAGACACACGGCATATCGCTTATGTCCACGTTATAGAACCACGCGCAACGGGTGCCGGTGGGAGTGATGCTGTTGCAGCAGATGCACCATGCACATCCGAGCTGTTCCGTAAAAAATTCAATGGGGTGTTTATCTCTGCCGGAGGTTATACACCAGAAGCGGCTAAGAATGCGGTAGAGGCTGGCCTTGCTGATGCTGTAGCATTTGGCCGAATATACATTGCAAATCCTGATCTGCCGGAGCGCATAAAATCAGGAGCAACATTGAATAAGTATAACCGTGCCACGTTTTATGGCGGTGCTGAAAAGGGATATACCGATTATCCGTTCCTTTCGCAGGCAGCAGCATAGCATTGATTATGCGACGCTTTATATTTAGCATTATAGGAGCTTTTATGTTCACGTCTTTTTTGTCTTCAGCTGAAGCAGAGGCAACTGACAAAACAGCCTATGATTTCTCCTTCAAAACACTCATGGGTGAAGAGCCAATGCCACTCTCAGATTTCAAGGGAAAGGTGCTGCTGGTTGTAAATACTGCCTCGCGTTGCGGTTTTACCTCGCAATATGAAGGCTTAGAAAAACTGTATACCCACTATAAGGAGAAGGGGCTGGTCATCATCGG
>CAZAQK010000154.1:0-3456 GCA_964487265.1 uncultured Rickettsiales bacterium
TGCTGCGCAATCTCTCGAAAGAGAGCTCAAGGCCGATGATAAAGAGCAGGAATATCACGCCGAATTCTGCAATACCGGTTGTATGTTCCGGACGTTCAATAAATCCAAGGCCGAACGGGCCAATCATCATACCGGCAACCAGGTATCCAAGCACGGGGCTTATGCGTATGAAGCGGAAGGTGCCGACGATGATGACGGCAGCAAGCAGCAATATGACAATGTGTATCAGTTGTTCGGACGCGTGCATCAATCACCTGGTAAAACAAGAATCATCTTTTATATGAAACAAATATTTCGTAATGGTAAGTACAAACTATGCAGATGGATAGTTTTTTGTAGGAAAAATTTGCCGGGGTGGCAACTTTGAGGAAAATTTTTCCGTGCTTTTGTGCACAGCAGGGGGTGTGCTATAAAGGAATCATAAAAAAAACATTAAACCTATAGGTTGTAGCGTTAACATTCACGCATAAATACAGTAGAAACAATACGTTGATAGATTGCCTATTTTTTAGGCAGAAGTGCAAAATAGCAGGATTTGCCATGGCCGTGAGGGGGGCATTACAGGTTATAAACAAAGTTATCCACAGGTTTCGTGGATTATTTTTAGCAGTTGAAAATCAGGTAAGAAAAATTGTTCAATTACAATAGATGACTGAAAATATTCCATCACTCGCACAGGGAAGTGCCAACATCAAGCGCGTGCAGCAGTCGATGCTCGAAACACCGGGCGTCTATCGCATGCTCGATGCAGCGGGAAACACGCTGTATGTAGGCAAGGCAAAAAATCTGAAGGCGCGTGTTGCGTCGTATGTGAATGTGGGTGCACTCAACACACGGTTGCAAAAAATGGTATCGCAGGTTGCGTCGTTAGACATCACGACGACGCGTTCGGAAGCGGAAGCATTTCTACTCGAAGCAAACCTGATCAAGAAATTTTTGCCGCGTTACAACATCCTGCTCAAGGATGACAAATCCTTCCCATATATTTTTTTCTCAGGCGATCATCCGTACAGCCGCATCGGCAAACATCGCGGTGCAAAAACAAAGAAGGGCAAGTATTTCGGCCCGTTCGTGTCCGCCCATGCGGTGAATGAGATGCTGGTGCTTTTGCAGAAAGCCTTTCTGCTGCGCCCGTGTTCCGACAATGTTTTTAAAAACCGCACGCGCCCGTGCCTGCAATACCAGATAAAGCGTTGCTCGGCACCGTGTGTGAACAAAATTTCCGAAGCAGACTATGCCGACCTGGTGTCGCAGGCGCAGGCATTCCTTTCCGGCAAGAACCAGCAGGTGCGTGATTTTCTCACCGAGCAGATGCAGCAGCACAGCCTGAAGCTGGAATATGAAAAAGCCCGCATCATCCGCGATCGCATCCAGGCCATCAATACCGTGCAGCGCGAAGCGGCCATGACTATGGCCAACATTGGCAATGCCGATGTGTTTGCGCTGGCGCGTGACGGCGGCAATGCCTGCGTCATCATGTTCGCAGTTCGCGCTGGCAGGAATTACGGCAGCAA
This sequence comes from uncultured Rickettsiales bacterium, assembly GCA_964487265.1. Classification (GTDB taxonomy): domain Bacteria; phylum Pseudomonadota; class Alphaproteobacteria; order Rickettsiales; family SXRF01; genus CAZAQK01. The sequence continues at coordinate 1,515 of CAZAQK010000154.1, forward strand.
GACATGGTTCCCCGCCCACACAGCGACCTACTCTGACAGCGAGATACTCTCAAGCCTCATCGGCCAGATATACCAGACGCAACCTATCCCGAACCTGATACTGGTCAGTCATGTCATATCTGAAGCCACCTTGCTGGAAGAAGCCTTGCGCATGAATACTGATTACAAGGTGGAGGTGGTACATCCGCTGCGCGGCGAGAAACGCGATTTCATGGATATGGCCATGCGTAATGCGCGTGAGGCCTTGCAGCGTCATATGGCGGTGCATGTCTCGCAGCGTGAGTTGCTGAAAGATGTGCAGGAACTTTTCGGGCTGGATGAAATGCCGCGCCGCATCGAAGTCTATGATAACAGTCATATCAGCGGTACCAGTGCCGTAGGTGGTATGATCGTGGCAGGGCCGGAAGGCTTCATGAAGGCCGAGTACCGCAAGTTCAACATCAAGCAGTCAGACATCGCACCCGGCGATGATTATGGCATGCTGCGCGAAGTGCTTACGCGCCGTTTCAGTAAATTGCAGGAAGAAACCGACGACGCCAGCAAAGTGCCAGACCTCGTGCTCATTGATGGTGGCGCAGGGCAGCTTTCTGTTGCCACTAAAGTGTTTGAGGATCTAGGCATCAGCGATATTCCTTATGTTGCCATCTCCAAAGGGGAAGACAGGAACGCCGGCCGCGAATTTTTCCATATGGCGGGCAGGGATGCCTTCCAACTGCCGCATGAAAGCCCGGTGCTACATTTCCTGCAACGCCTGCGCGATGAAGCGCACCGTTTCGCCATCGGTACGCATCGCAGCAAGCGTGCCAAGACCATGCAGGTCTCTGAGCTTGATACCATCCCTTTCATCGGCCCGCGCCGCAAGAAAGCATTGCTCCAGCATTTCGGATCGGTGCGCGCGCTTTCAGGCGCAAGCATTACGGAAATCGAAAAAGCCGAGGGCATCAGCAAAGCTATCGCCCGGCAGATATATGATCATTTTCATGGAACATCATAATGTCATTCTGAGCGAAGGCCGTAAGGCCGTAGTCGAAGAATCTTTAAGATCCTTCGGCTCCACTTCGTTCCGCTCAGGATGACAAAACTACAAATAAAAAACCCGGGTGTTTCCACCCGGGTTTTTCACGTAGGAGCCTTAAGTCTATTACTTCTTTTTATTCACGTTGCCAGAAGCGCGGCTGATCTCTTCCAGGCTTTCAGCGGTGCGCTTGTTTAGCACGTCGAATGCTTCGAAACCGGATTTGGTCACCATTTCGGTCACTTCGCGCATGTTAGACAGCGTGTTTTCAAAAATGGCTTTGGTGAAATCAGCTTGCTTAGCAATGTTATTTTCTGGGCTACCGCCGGTCAGCATTTCTTTAGATGCTTTCAGCACGTTTTCAACATTGTCACGCGCCACTTCAGCCTGACGGCGGGAAATCGCCTGTGCGCCTTCCACGATGGTCTGGTTGATCTCAGCAAGGGCTTCGATATTGCGGCGTTGCGTTGAAAACAGCTGGTTGAAATCCCACATGTTTTTGAACGCATCATTGAATGCGGTGTTATAGTTCATGGTCGTACTCCTTATATAGTGTGTGTCGGTTGGTGTTCGGTATCGGCGGCTATATTCGCAGAAACAGGGGGCATAGTCAACAAAAATGTTGCAATGCACAAAATGGCATAAGATATTGATTAATATCTATTTTGCTAACTCACAGGAGCGTTCGGCTGCCTTGGTCATGGCTTCTTTAATGAGATCTTTCAGGGCATTATTTTCCATCAATACGGTGAGTGCAGCCGCAGTTGTACCGCCCGGGCTGGTCACCTGTTCACGCAACGTACTGAAAGGCAAATTCTTTTCATGTGCCAGCTTTGCACTGCCCAGTACAGTCTGGATAGCAAGCATCCGCGCCATTTCAGAAGATAAACCCGCTTCCACGCCCGCTTCCGTCAGGCTTTCCATGAA
>CAZAQK010000155.1:0-3319 GCA_964487265.1 uncultured Rickettsiales bacterium
GAATACGGACCCAATTTCGAGATTCAGGCCAGTGCCGGGCGCATGGACGGTGGTGATAGAGGTGGCAGCATCATGCTGGGTGTCAGCATTCCGCTATGGGCATCGGAAAATCAGAAACCGAAATTGCAAGGCGCGAAGGCCTCGCTATCGGCGGCGGAGTTTGATCGGGATGCGGTCAAACGGGAAATAATGCAAAAACTTGAGCATCTCAAGGCGCAGATCAATACCAGCGCCAAGAAAATGGAATTGCTGGAACATAAGGAATCTCTCCTGAAGGCGGCAGCAGAGTCCACCTCCAGAGAGTATGAAGCGGGCAAAGCTGATTTTGCCATGATCCTCAAAACCCGGCGGGAAGCCTTTTCCGTCCGGGCGACACGCGTGGCGGAACGGGCAAAACATACCGCTCTCGTCGCAGATTTTAACCGTTACATTGTTCAGGGAGAACGCCATGAATAAGAAAAAGACAGTCATTGTTATAGGCGCACTTCTGGCAACAACCAGCCTGTTCCAGGCATATCACACCTTTGTTCCATCATCGAAAAACCATGCCGCTCAAAGCATAGTAGTAGCGGATGCGCAGGCAGAGGATGCAGCTGTGAAATATACCTGCCCAATGCACCCGCAAATTATTTCCGACAAACCCGGACAATGTCCAATTTGCGGTATGGATTTAGTGGCGATTGAACACGATCATGGGCAACACAATAACCTGCAAGAAGAAGCTGCCAGCAATGTCACGCAGGATAATTCAGGCCGTAAAGTGCTTTACTGGCATGATCCGATGGTGCCAGGAAAGAAATTCGATAAACCCGGCAAGTCGCCGTTCATGGATATGGAGTTGGTGCCGAAATACGCCGATGAATCCGGTATGGAAGAAAGCGGTGGCAAACCTGTGATTTCTATCAGCCCGGACAATGTGCAGAAGATGGGGGTGCGTACCGAGAAGGTGATGAAGATGACGTTGGACGGCGGCTTCCGCGCTACCGGCATCATCATGGAAAACGAACGCAACCGTTGGGATATGTTCAGTCAGGTGGAAGGCCGCGTGGATGATCTGAAATATAGCGCTGTGGGTGACAGGGTAAAAAAGGGCGATTTGTTCTATACGCTCTATAGCCCAGAATTACTGGCGTTGCAGAACGATTACCTCGCCGCGATGAAGGCAGGATATAAAGACCTTGCCGCTACCGCACGCAAGCGCATGAAGCTGCTTGGTGTGGATGATAAAGCATTGAGTGCGATTGCCAAAAATGGCAAGGCATATGAAAGCGTGCCGTTCTACATTCCCGCCGATGGTATTTTGAACCGGCTGGAAATCCGCAAAGGCCATTATCTGGAGGTAAATGCTGAAATCGGCCATGTGCAGGATTTATCAAGCATATGGGTGGAAGCGGCGATTCCTGAGAAAGATTTAAGCCAAATCAAGGAGGGAGATGCAGCGCAGGTCAGTATCACTGGCAGTGATCATGCGATGGAAGCAACGGTGGATTATATTTACCCTACCATCACGCCAGAAACACGCACTGGCAAAGCGCGGCTGGTGGTTGAGAATCCTGATACCCTGCTGAAACCTGGTGGCTATGCCACGGTGACATTTTCCGGTATCGCATCCGAGCGCGTGACCGTACCGAGCTCCGCCGTGCTGAGAGATACCAGCGGCAGCCATGTGATCCTTGCGCTGGGTAATGGTAAGTTTCAGGCGCGACGTGTGCAAACGGGTTTTACTGCCGAAGGGCGCACAGAAATCACGGAAGGGCTGGCTGAGGGAGAAGAAGTCATCGTCAATGGACAATTCTTGATCGACTCAGAATCGAATCTGCGTGAGTCGCTCAACAAAATCAGCGGAGGCGGCAATGCACAATAATAACCTCGCGCATGACCCTACCAAAACCTTTATCGCCCGTGTAATTGACTGGTCAGCAAATAATCCGCTGCTGGTTTCCATCTTCGCGCTGTTGATTCTGGCAGGAGGGATTTTAGCTGTGCAGCGCACACCGCTTGATGCGATTCCTGATCTGTCGGACACGCAGGTTATCGTCCGCACGGATTTTGAAGGGCAGTCACCGCAGATTATTGAGGATTTGGTCACCTATCCATTGTCCACTGCCATGCTTGGTCTGCCAAAAGCAAAGGTAGTGCGCGGCTTTTCGATGTTCGGTGCATCATTTGTTTATGTGATCTTCAAAGACGGTACGGATTTATACTGGGCGCGGTCACGGGTGATTGAGGCTCTTTCTAAAATTCAGGCAACCTTACCACCCAATGCCAAAGCTCAGATCGGTCCCGATGCCACGGGCGTGGGTTGGGTGTACCAATATGCGCTGGTCGATAAAAGCGGCAAGCATGACGTATCGCAGCTTCGTTCCTTACAGGATTGGTTCCTGAAATTTGAGCTTGCCACCGTGCGCGGCGTGTCGGAAGTAGCCAGCGTTGGGGGCTTCGTCAAGGAATACCAGGTATTCGCCGATCCGGTGAAACTGCGTGCTTACAGCGTGCCGCTGCTGAGGTTACAGGAAGCCATACGCGCTTCCAGTCAGGAAGCCGGTGGCCGCGTTATCGAACAGGCGGAAACCGAATTCGTGGTGCGCTCAAAAGGCGATGCGGCGCATCACATCCGCGCCGAGGCCGTCGGTAATGAATACCGGCAATAAGCCAGCGATAATCACCGAAACCGTCATCAGTTTGGGGCGGACGCGCAGTACCGCGCCGTGCATCACGGCATCAAAGAGTTGCTGGCGGTTTTGCGGCGGTGACGTGCGTACTTGATGGTCAAGGTAGATCAGCATCACTACGGCGGTTTCGACCGCAATACCAGCAAGGGCAATGAACCCTACAGCCACCGCCACAGAAAAGTTGTAGTCAGCAAGGTAGAGCGTCCACACGCCGCCGATTAAGCCAAAGGGCAACGACAGCATCACCATCAGTGTGCGGTCAAGCCTGCCAAAGTGCATCACCAGCAGCACGAAGATAATGGCAATAGTAGCGGGAATGGCGATATTGAGACGCGCACGCGCTTCCAGCATTTGCTCAAACTGGCCTGACCAGCCGATGGAATAACCCGCTGGCAGTTTGACCTTTTCGACCACGATCTTCTGCGCTTCCTTTACATAGCTGCCAATATCACGCCCTACGATGTCCACAAACACCCAGCCATTGAGACGGGCATTTTCTGATATAATCATCGGTGGTCCGTTAGTGATTGTTATCGAAGCCAGTTCTCCCAGCGGAATTTGTGCGTCATTCGGTGTCGCCACAAGGATGTTCTGCACGTCCTCAATGGATTCACGGAAAGGCCGATCATAGCGCAGCATGATGCCGT
>CAZAQK010000156.1:0-3305 GCA_964487265.1 uncultured Rickettsiales bacterium
CGGCCATTTTATCGCCCGGCTGCAGCTTGCGCTTCACGGCAACGAATACCTTCACCATTTTGAGTACGCCCGGCATCAGGTCGTCACCGGCCTGCACCTTGCCTACTTTTTCTTCGAACTTGTGGTTGATGCGAGATACTGCAGAATCCAACTGCTTTTTCAGCTGCTCGATCTGCGACATAGCTTTGTCATCTTTCACCGCGAACTGCCACCACTGGCCTTTGCCATACTGCTCGAATACGTCTTCGGAAAGCTCAGCACCAGCTTTGAAACCCTTAGGTCCAGCCGATGCTTTTTTGCCAAGCAGCAATTCTTTCATGCGGCCATAGACAAAACGCTCAATGATGCCGCGTTCGTCGTCACGGTCTTTGGCGAGACGTTCGATTTCCGCCTTCTCGATGGAAAGCGCACGTTCGTCTTTTTCGATACCGCGACGGCTGAAAATGCGCACGCCTACGATGGTACCGGTAACACCCGGAGGCAGACGCAGTGAAGAATCACGCACATCCGATGCTTTTTCACCGAAGATTGCGCGCAGGAGTTTTTCTTCCGGCGTCATCGGAGATTCGGACTTCGGCGTTACTTTACCAACAAGGATATCGCCAGCTTTTACTTCCGCACCGATGTGAACAACACCGATTTCGTCGAGGTTCCTAAGTGCTTCTTCGCCAACGTTCGGGATATCGCGGGTGATTTCTTCTGCCCCGAGTTTGGTGTCACGCGCCATCACTTCGAATTCTTCGATATGGATGGAGGTGAACACGTCTTCCGATACGATACGCTCAGAGATGAGGATCGAATCTTCGAAGTTGTAACCGTTCCACGGCATGAAGGCCACCAGCACGTTGCGGCCAAGTGCCAGTTCACCGAGATCGGTAGACGGGCCGTCAGCCAGTATGTCGCCGGCTTTCACCACATCACCCACTTTAATGAGTGGACGCTGGTTCAGACAGGTAGATTGGTTGGAGCGGGTGAATTTAATGAGGTTGTAGATGTCAACGCCCGGCGAACCATCAACGGTTGCTTCCGTAGAACGCACTACGATACGGGTTGCATCCACCTGGTCAACCACACCGGCGCGTTTTGCCACAGTGGTCACACCAGAATCTTTGGCAACGACTTCTTCCATACCGGTACCAACAAGCGGTGCTTCAGAACGTAGCAGAGGCACGGCTTGACGTTGCATGTTCGAGCCCATCAGCGCGCGGTTCGCATCGTCGTTTTCCAGGAACGGAATGAGTGCAGCAGCAACCGATACGAGCTGTTTCGGTGCCACGTCGATATATTCGACCGCATCTGGAGGAGACAGCAGGAAGTCACCATTACGGCGGCAGGAAACCAGCTCGCCCGTGAATTTGCCTTTCTCGTCCATTTCGGAATTTGCCTGTGCGATGGTGTATTTGCCCTCTTCGATGGCAGATAGATAAACCACTTCATCGCTCACTCGGTTATTGGTCACTTTGCGATATGGGCTTTCAATGAAGCCATATTTGTTGACGCGCGCATAGGTTGCCATCGAGTTGATAAGACCGATATTCGGACCTTCCGGCGTTTCGATCGGGCAGATACGGCCATAATGGGTCGGATGCACGTCGCGCACTTCGAAACCAGCACGTTCACGGGTAAGACCTCCGGGCCCAAGGGCAGAAAGGCGACGTTTATGCGTGATCTCAGAGAGCGGGTTGGTCTGGTCCATGAACTGAGAAAGCTGGCTTGAGCCAAAGAATTCACGAATCGCAGCTGCTACTGGTTTTGCGTTCACCAGGTCATGCGGCATGACGGTGTCGATATCGACCGAGCTCATACGCTCGATGATAGAACGCTCCATACGCAACAAACCAATGCGGAACTGGTTTTCCATGAGCTCACCCACGGAACGTACGCGGCGGTTACCGAGATGATCGATATCATCGATCTCGCCAACACCATCTTTCAGGCCAACGAGAAGTTTTACCACATTGATGATGTCATCTTTGCTCAGCACACCAAAATCTTCGGCGAAGTTGAGGCCAAGGCGCGCATTCATTTTCACGCGGCCTACGGCAGAAAGGTCATAACGCTCTGCATCAAAGAAGAGTGATTTGAAGAGGGCATCGGCAGCTTCCGGTGTGGTTGGTTCGCCCGGGCGCATCACACGGTAGATTTCGATGAGGGCTTCATCACGGGTTACGTTCTTGTCTGCAACCAGTGAATTACGGATATAAGCACCCACATTCACATGATCGATATCCAGTACCTGCACGTCTTTTGCACCGGTTTCTTCCAGCTTGGCAACAGCGGCAGCGGTGAGTTCTTCACCAGCTTCGATATAGATCTCGCCGGTCTGGTCGTTCACCACGTCAACTGCAATATACTTGCCGGCCAGCTGTTCGTCGGTGAGGAGATATTCTTTCAGGCCATCTTCAGCGAGTTTTTTCGCCAGGCGGGTGTTGAGTTTTTTGCCTTCTTCGGCAACTTTTTTGCCGGTTTTGGCATCCACGAGATCGTAGGCAAGTTTAATGCCTCTCCATTGCTCAGGATTGAATTTTGCAGCCCAGCCGCCTTTTTGTTTTTTGAAGGTGGTCTTGGTGTAGAAGGTGGAAAGGATTTCTTCGTTATCCATGCCGAGTGCACGCAACAGCGTGGAAACCAGCACCTTGCGGCGGCGGTCGATACGGGCGTTCACGAGGTCTTTGGCGTCGAATTCGAAATCGAGCCATGAACCACGGTAAGGGATGATACGGGCAGAATAGAGGAATTTGCCGGAAGAATGTGTTTTGCCTTTGTCATGGTCGAAAAACACGCCCGGTGAACGGTGCATCTGGGAAACGATCACGCGCTCGGTGCCGTTGATGATGAAGGTACCGTTGTCGGTCATGAGCGGGATATCGCCCATGTATACGTCCTGTTCCTTGATGTCTTTGATTTCGCGTGCGCCGGTTTCTTCATCGACGATCCATACGATCAGGCGCAGTGTTACGCGCAGTGGCGCAGAGAAATTGATGCCACGGCTGCGGCATTCATCCACATCATATTTTGGTGCGTCGAAGTTGAAACGCACGAATTCGAGAGTAGAGGTTTCCGCAAAATCCTTTATAGGGAATACGGATTTGAACACGCTTTGCAGACCGGTATTGGTGCGCTTTTCCGCAGTAATATTGATCTGCAAGAAGTGATCGTAGGAGTTCTTCTGTACCTCGATCAGGTTTGGCATGGAGGTGATGGTCTCGATACGGCCAAAACTTTTGCGGATACGTTTGCGGGCGGTGAATGACAAACGGGACTTTTCTGCTGCGTGTACCATAGGAACCTTTAGGTTTCTGTGA
>CAZAQK010000157.1:0-3258 GCA_964487265.1 uncultured Rickettsiales bacterium
AAGATGTCCGTTCTTTTTGGCTTCTTCGTAAACGGGGCTTTCATGACAATGCGTGCGGATATAAAATCCGATAAGGCCAATGGCAACACCCATCAGAAACGGAATGCGCCAGCCCCATGCCTCAAACGCTTCCTTGCCGAGATAGGCCATGAATCCCTGCGTCACCAGCAGGCCGCACAGAAACCCAAGATTCAGACTGATGAGCGATGCCGAGCCCGCCACACCGCGCTTATTCTGCGGCGCGTGCTCAACAATATAGGTAATCGATCCGGAAAATTCCCCGCCGAGCGACAGGCCCTGTAGCAGGCGAATGAGCGTAAGCAGTATCGGCGCGAGGATGCCTATTTCCGCATAGGTTGGAAGCAGGCCGATGCAGCCGGTGGGAATTGCCATCATCAGCACAGCGATCACCATCGCTGTTTTGCGGCCATACGTGTCGCCTATCCAGCCAAACAGCACCGCGCCAACCGGGCGGATGATGAAACCCGCCGCAAACACGCCGTATGTGGCAAGCAGCGCAACGGTTGGGTCACCTTCAGGGAAGAATAATTTGGAGAGGAGCCATGCCATCTGGCCGTAGAGGGCATAATCATACCACTCAAGGCCATTACCGATCATTCCGGAGACAACGACTTTACGCATGCATCATCAATAACTTATGAAAATATAAAAGGCAACTTATGCGCTGGGCTTATCCCCCAGCCACACTTTTTCGCCCTTCTTGCGTTCCGAATCGGATTTGAGCTGGCCGCAGGCCGCGTAAATATCCTGCCCGCGCGTGGCGCGCACCGGCGAAGAATAGCCGGCATCATTCACAATCCGGGAAAACGCATGGATACGGTTGTTGCTGGAGGTTTCATATTTCGCCCCTGGCCATGGGTTCCACGGGATGAGATTTACCTTCGCATGAATGCCTTTCAGCAACCGGCAGAGTTCACGCGCATCTTCATCGGAATCATTCACGCCTTTCAGCATCACATATTCAAACGTAATGCGGCGTGCATTACTGGCCGCCGGATAGTCACGGCAGGCCTGCAATAATTCCTTAAGCGGATATTTTTTATTGAGCGGAACCAGCTCATCGCGCAGGTCGTCACGCACAGCATGCAGAGAAATGGCAAGGTTCACACCGAGTTCTTCACCACATTTTTTGATCATCGGAACCACACCGGAGGTCGAAAGCGTTATCTTGCGCTTGGAAATAGCAATGCCTTCGCCGTCCATGATGATTTTCAGCGCGCGCGAAACCTGTTCATAGTTGTAAAGCGGTTCACCCATACCCATCATTACGATATTTGTGAATAATCCCGTGTCACGCTTGGCACCCCATTCGCCCAGCGTGTCACGCGCCACTAATGTCTGCGCGATGATCTCGCCCGCCGTTAAATTACGCACCAGTTTCATCGTGCCGGTATGGCAGAAGGAACAGGAAAGCGTGCAACCGACCTGCGACGACACACAAAGCGCGCCGCGGTCTTCTTCCGGGATGAACACGGTTTCCACGCGGTTCTTATCATCAAATTCCAAGAGCCATTTTCGTGTATTATCAAATGATGTCAGGTTCTTGACTACCTTAGGACGTTCAAGTGTGAATAGTTCGGCAAGCTGCTCCTGCTGCTTTTTAGCGATGCTGGTCATCTGCGCAAATTCGGTGGCACCTTTCACATACATCCACTGCCAGATCTGGCCGGCGCGGAATTTTTCAATGCCCTGCGCCACCAGCTTTTCTTCCAGCTCCTTACGGGTCAGACCGATGAGATGTGTTTTTTCCTGCGTCATGCCTTGCACTCCAGCTTATAGGTGCCACCTGCCGCCTCGATAGACAGCGCATCACCTGATATCTCGCGCAGCTTGCCGCGCAGGCGGTATATGTGGGTTTCCAGCGTATGGGTGTTGATGTCCGGATCAAATCCCCACACACGCTTTAGCAGCTCTTCGCGTTCCAGGCCTTGCTCACCTGCTTTGTGAAGGCATTGCACAAGTTTTACCTCTTTATCCGTGAGGTCAAGCGACTTACTGCCACAGGACAATGTCTTAAGCCGCGCAGAAAGCTGCCAGCCACCGATAGTAATTTTCTCATCTGCCCTGGCATTCTGCAGGAAACGCCGTACCTTACCCAGCACATCGTGCATACGCACCGGCAGGGTTTCATCCTGAATGACCAGTGCATCCGGCCATTTTATGGCTCCCGCAGCATCCGGCACGACATGGCAGGCAACACCCAGCTCTTTGGCAAGCAGGACTGATACCACTTCCGTAAAATCCTGATTTTTGCTGATCACCACCACCGCGCCCATAGCGAAATTCCCTAGATTTTCTGCCAGTTTGTAGTATGGATGGGCGTATTCCGCAAGCGATATGGAACCTATGCCAGAAAGCATAACAACAGCGCATCTTCATACCGGACGGGCAGTCGACCAGCTGCGCCGTCAGCTACCTGTTGTTTTACAAGAGCATAATGGCAGGTCGCTCGCCGCCTATCCGGTTGAAGGATTAAGTGATGCCGTGCTGGCGGATATCCGGAAAAACAGTAAAAACCAGACTCTTTTGTTAACGAATGCACGGGCAAAATGGCTGGGTATAGCTGCTAAAAATGAGACAGTTTCGTGCATTTCCGCACAAAATTTATCACATTCGCAGATACTGGCCTGCGCCGACCCGCTATCTGATATCCCTGCACCACCCGGTTTGTCACCCGAACTGACAGGCACGCTGCATGAAGCCGCCATGCGGCTGGCCAAACATGCCTTCCTGCTACCTGCATTGCTCATGATCGAACAGGAAACATTTCCGGAAAGCTGGTTGCGTGCGCAAGTAGATGATGTGATGGCATACTGGAACAAACCGCCGCTGGATATTGTGCCGGTCACGGAAGCACGCCTGCCCATCCGGGGTGCAGAAGACACACGCGTCATCTGCTACCGCGACCGCTTCGGCACCTCGATGCATCTTGCACTGGTGATGGGTGATGCGCTCACTGAAGAGGCTCCACTCACACGTATCCATTCCTCCTGCGTGACGGGGGATATTTTAGGAAGCCTGCGCTGCGACTGCTGCAGCCAGCTGCATCTAAGTATCGATCAGATGGTGAAGCATGGCAGCGGACTCTTGATTTACCTGCATCAGGAAGGCCGCGGCATCGGCATCGCCAACAAACTGCGTGCCTATGCGCTGCAGGAACGCGGCATTGATACGTATGATGCAAACCTGATGCTGGGCTTTGGCGAAGATGAGCGTGATTTTGCCCTTGCTGCTGCG
>CAZAQK010000158.1:0-3174 GCA_964487265.1 uncultured Rickettsiales bacterium
GCCAGTTCCACTTAATCCCGCGAGCAAGCCAAGCCCCGTTCCGGTTGCAAGCGATGCAGTCAATTTCGGTTTTCTGGACTGCCTGTCTTGCTGGGTGGATTTTTTAGCGGTACGCACCAGCTGGAAAGCTGAGAGCAGCAATACGGTGCCAACAAGAGGTTTATAAAAAGCAGAGGGGACATGAATCATCCCTCCGACAAACGCAGCTGGTATGGAGGCCACCACAAACGGCACCAGCAGCCTCAAGTCATTTTGGCCTGCGCGTGTGTAGCGATAGGTTGCAAGTGAGGCCACCAGCACATTCAGCGCAAGAGCAGTGGGGCGCATGGTTTCCGGGGCAAGTCCGAACAAGGCCATCGCCGCCAGATAGCCCGATGCCCCTGCATGTCCCACCGAAGAATACAACGTAGCGGAGATAAAAATCAGGGCGGTAAGAATGAGTTCTTCTGGTGTCATGGTGTTTCTTTATGTTTTTTCGTAGGCTATATTGCACGGCGGCACAGAATAAAAACTGATGCAGGTCAAATGCAAGCCCCTAGAATCGACTAATTTATCGCCATGACACACTATATCATCAGCCTTACGCTACTCTTTTTATCACATGCGCTACTCTCATGGCCGCAGGTCAGAAAAAAGCTGGTCGGCTTCTTTCCCAAACCACTTTTTTATACGCTGTATTCCGCTATTTCCTTGGCCGCATTGTTTGCGGTGATTCACAGCTACCAGCAGTTTGATGACTATATCCCGCTTTATGAGCCGGTATTGGCCATAAGGCCATGGGTCGTTGCCTGCATGCTGATTGCCTTTTTCTTTATGGTTTGCCGCATTAGTTCGCCATACCCAAAAACATCGGTGCCATATGGTATTTACCGCGTGAGTCGCTTTCCGGGAAGCGTTGGGATCGTGCTGTGGGCGTTGCTACACCTCTTAAGCGTTGGAGATACAAAACGCGTCCTGCTGTTTGTGTGCATGATTATCATTGCGGTTTTTGCGATGGTTAAAAATACCCTGCAGATGAAGCAATCATCCCCTGTATTGCTTAAAAACACCTCCATTATACCATTTTTGAAGATGCCAAAAGGTATTAGCCTCATCACTTTCAAAGAGATAGGCTTCGTGAGAATTATCGCCAGCTTGGCTTTGTATGTGGGTGCGCTGCTGCTTCACGAGCGCTTATTAGGTGTTAACCCGTTGGGTGGCCTTTAGGAGCTAAGCCGCATTCTGAATTTCAGCGATGAAACTATCAATCTCACGATGCAGGATGCCAGACTGCGCCGTCAAATCCGAAGACGACTGTTTCATGTCTTTTGCTGCTGTTCCTGTTTGTTGTGCAGCAAGAGACATATCACTCACTGCGCTTGAAACCTGTGCAGTATTCTGGGCCGTCTTTTGAATCGAGTTTGATATTTCTCGCGTGGCTGCAGTTTGTTCTTCCATAGCTGCGGCGATGGCGGTGGCAATTTCATCGACTTTTTGTACTACAGTCGCAATTTCTCTTACCGATGCCGTGGTCTGGTGAATAGCTTCGCGTGTTGCATTAATATATTCAGTAATTTCCACGGTTGCTTTTGTGGTCTGGTTCGCAAGCGTTTTGACTTCAGATGCGACAACTGCAAAGCCCTTGCCAGCTTCTCCCGCGCGAGCAGACTCAATGGTTGCGTTGAGAGCCAAAAGATTAATCTGGCCCGCAATCCCGTTAATCATGTCAATAATCCCGCCAATTTTCTCCGCGCCGGTGGTCAGGTTGGCAAGCACCGTATTCGTCTGTGTTGCTTTATCCGTTGCCTGACGCGCAATCGTGCTGGATTGGTTGATTTGCTGATTTATTTCGCCAATCGACGCGGAAAGTTCTTCCACAGCCGCCGCGACGGTGCTTACGTTTCTGGAAGCATCATCGCTGGCATTAGTAAGACCGGCTGCCTGCGTGGAGCTTTTTTCTGCAACAGTGGACAGCATATCCGACATTGCTTGCAGCTGGCGTGTGGAGGCGGCGAGATCATTCGCCGTCTTCTTCACGGTTTCCTCAAGTTTATTCGCTGCTTTCTGCACGGAGCGAATCATATTGCGGCGAATGGAATCCATGCCGCCATTCATAATTTCAGCACCATTTTTATAGCAGCCATCCATGCCCACCAGCACGATTTTGCGGTAGTATTTTTCCTCTGCTGCATGTTCCAGTGTCGCCAGCGATTCACGCACATAGGCATCAGCCATGTCGATGCTGTCGTTGATGCGGTTGATCATATTAGCGAGATCTCCGCGTTCTTTGGGAAGCAGAATACGTGATTCCATATCCCCCGCCGCACACCGCCCCGTAATTTCAGCGATCACATGCGCCATCACTTTCATCTTGTGTATGTAGTAGGCTTGCGCACCGAGAAAAATGACGCCGATGCATAATAGCGGCGCGGCATAGTTGGGCTGAAACAGAGCAATAACAATAGCGATGGTTGATAAAATGCCAAGCCAACCCGTTTTAGAGAGAGAGGATAAATTCATCATAGCTGACTCCTTTCTCAGCAAGGACAGAATTGAGCAGCGCAAGTGAAGCTGCCATACCGTCTTTTGCCATGGGGTGTTTTTCTTCTTACTGTTTCAACAATTGATAAATCGGGGTAATCGTTTGAATCGCTTGCGGGTCTGGGCTGCGACGATTTGAATGTGCGCCAACGATATTTTTTGCCGCATCAAACGATGGGGTAATATGTGCAAAGACCCAGTAATGATCGCCATTTCTTGAGCGATTTACCACATAGGCGAATATTTCCTTGCCGCTTTTGATACGCTCCCAGAGTAGTTTATAGACCAGTTTTGGCATATCTGGATGCCGGATAATGTTATGCGGTTTTCCGAGAATTTCCTGAAGGCTGTAATCTGCCAGTTTCAAAAAAACCTCATTGGCATAGGTGATGATGCCTTTGGTGTCAGTCTTACTGACAATCACCTCATTCTTAGCGAATGTCCGCTCAACTCCTGTCAAGCTCTGGCTTCTGGTCATAGATCACCTGCCGCCGCACCCGCCGCAGCAACCATGCTCGGCACTGCTGACGTTTTGTTTGAAGAGAAACTCATTTTCCAATCGGATATGCTCCATCAGGTCATCGCGTAATTCGCCAACCCCTGCATAAAGCGTACGCCAGCTGTTACATGCAGCCTCTGGCAATTGAAGTTGAT
>CAZAQK010000159.1:0-3171 GCA_964487265.1 uncultured Rickettsiales bacterium
CCTCTGAAAGCTGGAAAGATCGTAACACCGGCGAGCGCAAGGAAAAAACCGAGTGGCACCGTGTGGTAATCTTCAATGAAGGCCTTGTGAATGTAGTGAAGAACTACCTGAAAAAAGGTGCCAAGGTATATATTGAAGGCGCACTCCAGACCCGGAAATGGACGGATAAAGACGGCCAGGAAAAATACTCCACCGAAGTGGTGTTGCAGGGCTATGGCGGCAGCCTCACCATGCTGGATGGCAAGCGTGACGGCGGTGGCATGAGCGAAGGCAGCTCCGGTGGGTACTCATCACAGCCAGCCTCCGGCGGCTCAAAATCAGCCAGCGAACTGCTGGATGACGAAATTCCGTTTTAAACGTCAACCGGCTGATTTTTCATAAAAAAGCACCTTAATAGGTGCTTTTTGTTGTCATAAAACGGTAACTCTTATGTGTTATAATCACTAAACGAGATTACATAAAACATGGGGGATAAATAATGATCAAATCAGGTCTTTTAAGCTTTTTTGCAGCAATGATATTTTTAACAGGTTCGGCAGCAGCTCAGACCAAACCGAGCGGTTATGGCGACATGTGGGATTGGCGCGGAACAGCCGAAGTAGAAGTAAGAGAACCGGAATACCCAAAGCTAGATGAATGTAAATGTATAGACATCAATGATGCAGATGGTACGTGGACTCGATGCAGGAAAGCATTAATAGAAAAATTTCCGAACTCCGATACTGTTCTTGCTGTCCTGAGCCTTCAGATTGGCAAACAATGCGTCAGTGGATTATTCCTCATAAATCCGCGTCTAGGAATAAATATATATTTACGTGCAATCTAGGGTATTTCTCTAATCCCTTGGAAGTTGTCTACGTTTTCTATCTGGCCGCACTTTGCGTTTCAGGGTGAAATCAGCCATACGGCGGGCAACATATTCATGCACAACATTGCCTAGGTCTTCTTCTATACCACGGTAATAATGGTCAGCCCCTGGAATGATCTTATATTCCACATTCGTGCCGTGTTGGCCGGCGAGTTTGGTGGCCAGTTTGCTTACGGCATCTTCGGATACCACATCATCCTTATCGCCTTGCGTAATGAGGCCAGCAGACGGGCAAGGGGAGAGGAACGAGAAATCATATAAGTTTGCAGGTGGGGAAACGGCCACGAAGCCTTCTATTTCGGGGCGGCGCATCAGTAGTTGCAGCGCAATCCATGAACCAAAGGAAAACCCTGCGATCCAGCAGGTTGGGGCGTCAGGGTTCTGGGCCTGCAGCCAGTCCAGCGCGGAGGCTGCGTCCGTCAGTTCGCCCACGCCTTCATCATATTTACCCTGTGATTTGCCGACGCCGCGGAAATTGAACCGCAGGGCAGAAAAACCATTCTGTACAAAGGTGTGGTACAGGCGGTAAACGATCTTGTTATTCATGGTGCCGCCATAAAGCGGGTGCGGGTGCAGCACCAGAACAATAGGTGCTCCCTTGGTGTCACTGTGGTGATAACGGCCTTCAATGCGGCCTTCAGAACCGTTGATAATAATCTCTGGCATGTGTATAAGAGTGGCAATGTTGAGTTATGACGCGTAGTTATATTGAATTTGGTGTCCAATGTTCAAGAAAATTGTGAATGATATTGATTCAATCCTCTCCCGCGACCCTGCCGCGCGCAGCCGCCTCGAGGTTATTTTGTGCTATCCCGGCTTTCATGCCATTATTTTACACAGGTTATCCAATTGGTTATGGAGGGCCCGTTTAAAATTACTAGGCAGGCTGGTGTCCTATATAAGCCGTTTTATCACGGGTATTGATATTCATCCCGGCGCAACAATAGGGGACCGCTTCTTTATAGACCATGGCATGGGCGTGGTGATAGGCGAAACCGCGAGTATTGGTAACGATGTAACCATCTATCATGATGTAACCCTTGGTGGCGTTGCCCCGCAGAGTGATAAAAAGGGCGCATTGCGCCACCCTCAGATCTGCAATAACGTAATTATCGGTGCAGGGGCGCATCTTTTAGGGCCAATTACAGTGGCGGATGGGGCTCGCATTGGTTCCAATGCCGTAGTGGTGCGGGATGTTGAGGCAGGTGCAGTGATGGTTGGTGTGCCGGCGCATTCACTGACCGAGCGTGCCACCAAGCGCGCTGCCAGTAAACCGATGCATTTTGATGCTTATGGCACACCATCGGAAGAGGTGGATGCCGACCCTGTATTCCGCACGATGCAGCAGATGCATGAGGAGATTGAAATACTGAAACGGCGTGTGACGGAGCTGGAAGCGGATGAAATGTCATTGTTTGGTTCTGCCAGCAAGTGGGAAAATAAATGATACTCGGCACCAAAGCACGCTATGCGGTGATGGCGATGGTGGAGCTTGCAGGCAGGCCTGAGGGCAAACCAGTTGCGTTGTCCGAGCTTGCGGATTCGCAGGAAATGACCGTTCCTTATCTGGAGCAATTATTTTCGAAGCTACGTCAATGTGGGCTGGTAAATTCTGTGCGTGGCCCGGGTGGTGGTTATGTGCTTTCCAAAGCGGCCAACGAGATCTTTATCTCAGATATCATCGAAGCAGTGAATGAAACCATGAAAATGACACGTTGCAACGCGCATGAAAAACCGGGTGGCTGCATGTCTGGCCGCGCCAAATGCCTTACACATGATCTGTGGGAAGGGCTTGAGCGCAATATCCATGATTACCTGCATGGTATCTCACTGGCGGATGTCAGAGCCCGTAAATCGCAGGGGGCAGTATTTACTGCGCTTAATCACCCGATGTAGTTCGGAACGCCTGCACTGAATTCCTCTGTATTATGCTGCGTTACTGCCTGTGTAGATGAGGACTGATCAAAAATCTTAAGCTGCCGCTGTGTGCTGTTGCCCTGCTCCATGATGGTTTTCAGGTTCTGCCAATAATTTTGATATCCGAGTTTTTCAGCAAATGGCCAGATACGATCCATCCATGTTGCCATATCTTCACGCAGGGAGATAAGGTTTTGTCCCTGATCTTTTATCAATAAGGCTTCCAGTCCGTGCCGTGTGGCTCGCCACTTATTTTCACGCATGATCCACATTTGCGGTGCGGGATGCACCTGGTCATAATCGGCATTTGCATCATACCAACGCGCAAGGGAATGGATAAATGCAACAACAGCAGTTGTTTCCTGTAATGTCGCAGGGCCATCACA
>CAZAQK010000160.1:0-3144 GCA_964487265.1 uncultured Rickettsiales bacterium
TTGCTGCCTATCCATTCAATATGGCATATCGCTTCCGCCTTGATAAGGACGAGCTGAATCCAAAGCGTAGCGAGATCGATGCCGGATTTAATTACTATCCGGTTGCCTTCACGGTGGCCTATCTGTCGCTGCAGAACGACCCTGTTCTTGCGACAAAAGAGCAGCTTGCCGGTACCACGACCGTCAACCTGACCAAAGAATGGGCATGGAATACAACTACTAACCATGACTTGCAGACTGATGAGCTCGTATCCATGAATACGGGTTTGACGTATATGGATGAATGCACCATGATAAGCGGCATTGTTGGCAAGGATTTCACCCGCGATCGTGATATCGAGCCTACGACGACATTTCTATTCAGGATTGCATTCAAGAATCTCAACTAGGCTAATATGAATCTGCGTTTTTTAATCATTACAGTGATTGCCATTTATTGCCAAAGCATGCCAGCTGTGCGCGCACAGGCACCTAAGGCATCTGCCCTTGGGCTTGATATTGAAGCGGTGGTAGGCGAGGAAGCCATATCCACCTATGACATAAACAGCCGTATCAAATTTGTGATTACCACGACGAGTCTCTCCAACACGCAGGCCGTGCGTGATGGCATACGCCCGCAGATCATACGCGCTCTTATCGATGAGAGGTTGCAGCTTAAGAGTGCCGCCAGTAATGATATAGTGATTACTGATGATGAGGTGGCGCGTGCGGTAAAAAGCATCGAAAAACAGCGTGGCATGTCGGAAGGCGCGATCGCCAGGATGCTTTCACAAAACAGCGTGCCGTATGAGACCTTCACTCAGCAGGTTAAAGCACAGCTGGCATGGAGTGCGTTGGTTTCGCGCAAAGTGCGCCCGCTGGTGAAAATCAGCGATGAAGAAGTCAAGCTCGCCCACATCAAAATTCCCAAACCCAAGGTGAAGCAGGAATTGAAGATCGTTGCATTGGTGTTGCCGATCGATAAGGCAGCGCGTGAGCCGCAGGTTAAGCAGCTGGCGGCGCGTCTTGCCGGTGAGATACGCGGCGGGGCAAGCTTTGATGAAGTATACCGGCAGTTCTCCGGCATAGGTGGCAAACCGGAAGCATTCTGGGTGAAGCCGGAGCAGCTGGATCCCGCCATCGGCAGGGCATTGGCCAATGCGCAGAGTGGTTCTATCAGCTCGCCTATCCGTACCAATGACAGCTACACTATCGTGAAAGTTTACGACACACGGTCGCTCGAAAAAGTGGTACCTAAAGAAATAGAAGTGCAGATGAAGGAGATATTACTCAAGCTGAAACAGGACGCATCGCCCAAGGAGGCGGATGTATTGCTTCAGATCGGCGAAGAAGTGGCCAAAAACCCGGGGACCTGCCAGGAAAAGGGCATAGCCAATATCGGTAATTTTGGCGACTTCGACATTGATGTGCAACTGACGAAGAAGCGCATGTCGGATATGCCGCCTGCTATCAAGATCATTGCCGAGAATCTGAATGTCGGGGATATTTCAACGCCGTTCGCCAGCTCGGAAGGCATCAGGCTTTATATGCTGTGCGATAGGCGCGAAGCCTCTGACACTATCGATGATAAAGAGCAGCTGGCCAATCTGCTTTTCCAGCAGAAGATGGAGCTGGAAGCAGAGAAATACATGCGCAACCTGCGTCGCGAAGCATTCATTGAGATACGCGGCTAGTTTAGACAATCATTACAGGTGACGGGAATTTCCATCACTGCGCCGTCTGGAATGTTCAGGCCCTTTTTCCGCAACGCTTCCAGATGATGAATAATAGCATGGTCATGTAATTCATTCACCGACTGGCATGTGGTGCAGACTGCGAGCACCGATAAGGCGTGGGTATGGTTGTTGGTGCAGTCACAGGCTACGTAGGCATTAAGCTGCTCTATGCGGTGGATGTCGCCGGTTTTCTGCAAGGAAGAAAGCGCGCGGTACACGATCGGCGGGCTTTTAACGCCAAATGCGCGGATGCTGCCCAGTATCTCGTAGGCACTCATGGGGGCCTTTGATTTCCGCAATGTCCGCAGGATCATCTCGGAAGGCGGAATAGTGTGCTTTGAGGGCCGTGCCATAAACAATATCTCCTATGTCAGGATATAGCAATTTCAACGTTACAAACCAGCGGAAAAGCTGGACATTGTATTTGTTATGTTATAACAAATCACCCGATGACGATAGAAAATAATATCAAAAAAACACCGGCCTATCCGCCTTCCGAGGATATTGCCTACACCATAAACCATGCCATCGCCTGCACGGTTACCGATTTTATTGACCCGTTTGTCGGAAAATGGACACAGGATTATCTCGGCAAGCGATTTTCAATTGGATGTGGTCATAATCATGCAGACGACCATCATCATGGCCATCATCATGGCCATGATCATGCGCATGGACATGAGGCCTGTGAACATACTCATCATAAAGATAAAGCAAAATTCAGCCATTGGTGGGCAGGAGAACTGGCCGGGGATTTCGGCGCAGTGCCGGTTACGGTTGCGCTGCAATATTATGCGCCGGCCATGCTGAACGGCATAGGTGCCGTGCTGAAACCGGTGATTGGCGGTTTTTTCGAGAGTGGCGCGAAAAAGGCTGCGCGCAAATGGGCGCATGAGCGCGGCATTGATCCGCAGTCAGAGGAAGCCAAGGCACAGGCAGCGTTGCTCTATGATTATGAAATGCATCATCTGCCGCAGGCACTGGTCTGGACGGCATCATCCATCGCCATCAATCTCGGTACGCAGCGTGCGATGGGAAATCATGCGCCACTATCTCACATGCTGGCTGGCAAGGCTGCCGGTGCCAGTATCACGGCAGCAGCGGTAGTGGCTGCTCGTGGAATCATGCCGGCAGCGGCACGTAAGTGGGATACGTTCACCACCAGTAAGATATTTCAACCAGCAACGGAAATGACGGCAGGCTGGTTTGGTGTGGATGTGGAAGATACGCGCCGTATGCTGGCCAAAGAGGCTCAGATAAAGCATGAAAACTGGCAGGATCGCGTTCGTGATACGCCGGCAGCGACTAGCTTAAAACCTTAACGTAACTGCCGGGAGCATCTTCCAGTGGCTTGGCCTTACCACCGCCTGGCTTGCGTGCCGGAACCTTGGAACCCATATATTGTTTTTGCCATGCATGCCAGTGTGGC
>CAZAQK010000161.1:0-3138 GCA_964487265.1 uncultured Rickettsiales bacterium
TGGGCCAATACCAGACAGACCGCTTGAACCTGCAATCACTGGGAACGGAAAGCGAGGCTTACAAAACAGCGCGCGCAGACCTGGATGCCCGCACCGACCCGCAAGTGCGTAGCGCCGCTCAATTAGATGCTAATAAAAAGGCCTACACAGAAGCCGAGGCTACTTTTAAGCAAGCAAACGACGATCTGAAAACGGCTGACAAAGAATTTGTCGAAGCACGTGATGCCCATACGAAAGTGACCGCTGAATACGTACAGGCCAGCCGCGATGCGGAAACGGCAGCAGCAAAGCCTGTGGCGCAGGATTCGCCCGAATTGAAAGTCCCCGAGATAACGGTGACGAAAGAGATTATTGCCGAAAAGAAAGTGGAGGTGGCGGAAAAGAAAGTGGCGGTGGAAGAAAAGAAAGCACTCAGAGATACCAGCAAACAAACATATGAAGCCACTAAACAAGCCTATGCTGACGCAACAGAGGTATACGATATAAAACTTGCAAAGTTACAGAAAGACTATGGCACAAAGAAAAACCTGACTACTGACCAGAAAATAGATCTGTATCAGTATGAAAAGCAGCTTAACGCGCTGGACCCTCGTGACCCATATTACACGCAGAAATGTGCGGATCTGAAAGCTGGTTTCCCTCCGGATGTAGTGGCGGTAGCAGAACTTTCGCAAACACGAGCCGCAGTAGAAGCAGAATATAATAAATTGGCGTCATTATTTGAGAAGACATCCCAAGCCACAAGAGAATATGGCGAAGCAGAAAAAAACGTCAAAAATGCCGAACAGGCTGTTAGTGGTGCAGAAGCAGACCTCGAATTGGCACAGAAAACACGTGAGGCGGAATTAGGGCATGCAGAAAAGGCACGCGCAGAAATAGACGCCGCCAAACAGAAAATAGCAGAGATAGCAGCAACCGGAGCTGCGAATGAAGCCAACATCAGAGCTAGGGCCGCTGAGAAACTTGGTACTGCCTCACCTTCTACTGCCGCTGAAACACCTGCCAAACCAGCCAACACTACTGATACGCCTGCGGCCAGCACGCCCGCAACGCCCGCTGCTTCCAAGACTTCTCCTGCCGCAGCGAGTGCCGCACCGACGAAGGTAGCAACCACTGCCCAGCCTGAAGCCACTAAGCCGGCCACCAGCACCGTTCCGGATTCCGGTGGCCGCACCATCAAGGGTCTTGGTGCCGCGGGCCTTGCTGGCCGCGCAAACGCACTAAAAGATCCCGATATGGCTACTGATGAAAAAGTCATTAACACCTTGGCTATTTTAGCAGATGCCGTTGATACGGTTGGCAATTCGCGATTGACCAATAAATTTGGTGTTGCCGGAAATGCGCTGGGTATGGCCGCAGATACATACAAGGGATTTAAGGAAGATGGGCTCGCCGGCGCTGCGCGTGAAGGTACTGCAAGTGCTGTTAATACGGGCGTAGCAATAAGTACATTTGTAGATACCAGCGCCTCACTGGGTAGCAAGGGACCCGCTGTTGGTGGCGTCACTGGCTTTGCCGGCAAGATGGCGTTAGTCAACGCAGCTGCCACCGTTGTGATGGATACTAAAGATTATCTGACTGGCAAAAAAGAGCTAAATACCGACAACGTAGCAGGAACAGCACTGGATACGGTCGCTAACTTTGATCCGCTCAAGGCAGTATCTGGCATGGTCAGCGGAGTTGCAAGGCTAGCAGGTCAGGAAAACATGGCACAGAATATCGACAAAGTCAGTATATCTGGTCTTGTTGATATGGCATATGGCGGGAAAGGTGAACAGATCGGTGATATTTACAAAGAAACGCAAGCCATCAACAAGCAGGAGGAAGAGCGCTTCAAGGCCGGGGAGATCAAAAAGGAATTCCGCAAAGTGGAAACGGAAGTCGTTCCGAACGGCACCCCTGAGGGCACAGTGATAGATAAGCCGCTGATGACGGATTACAAACACCTCGCTGCCATAAAGCATCAGGTGGCGAAGCATATTCCCGGCGGCAAGATTGATGGCTTTGACGTTGCTACCGAATTCGACAAGATCGATATGACAAAACCGGAAAACATGATGAAATACCGCATGGCTATGAATGCGGCCAAGTTGGAAAATGAAAAAACCATGGCCGCTAACGATACCTCTATGCCAGGTTGGTTGCGCGGCAGCTTTTTAGCAGGCGGACAGGAGCGCGCTGACCGCTACAACGACGCCAAAAGCAACAATTCTATCCTGACACAAGCTGAAGCAGAATTCCGGATGCACGAAAACAAGGTGCGCGATTACAATACTAAAAAAGCGGAAGCGGAAAAAGCCGCCGCAGACAAAGAGGCACAGCAGCAGCCTGCTACGCAGGCACCCGCGCCCGCTGCCGAAGCACCAGCCACGCCTGCTCCTGCCGAACCCGCCCCAGCTGCGCCACCAGTAACCAAGCCTGTCGATGTTTTTACACTACCGGACAGTCCAACACCACCCGCGCCACCAGCCGTTGAACAACCTGCACCGACACCACCGGCACCTGCTGCTCCGCCTGCGCCTGTTGCGCCCGCGCAGGAAAATCCTGTTCTTAATGAAGCGGCGGGCAATGCACTGCGGGCGATGGACCGCAACGGCGACGGGTTTGTTTCTCCACAGGATTTTGTAACAGACCGCAATCGCAACGGCAGAATCGACACTTTCGACCTGAAAATCGCCGGCCAGGGTTTTGAGAAAGCAATGAAATCTGCGCTGGCCACCATGGATACGAACAACGACGGCCAGATCAGCAAAGACGAAGCTGCAGCCGCGCTGACCGCGTTCGCCGGCAAGAATCTTGACACACAGACGCTGAACGCGGCGCTGAAGGGCTTCGGCGATACGCTGGCTGGTATGGGTGTCGCTTTCAAGGACGGCAATGCACAGCTGCCAACAAGCGGCCAGGTCGTGCAGCGTTCTAATTCTATGCAAACCACTGCCGGCCATGGAGTTGGTTAATGTCTGGCTCTGAACACATGTGGCACGTCACCTATGATACTAAGGGCCACCCACGCCTGACCAGAACAGGTCTTGCGCCATCGCATCAGAATTACCTGAAGGATGAGACGAATGGGTTTGCCGATGCTGCAGGTTTCCACCTGCCTATCACAAATGAATCACTGAATAAATTGGTGGCTTC
>CAZAQK010000162.1:0-3135 GCA_964487265.1 uncultured Rickettsiales bacterium
GCAGAGTGTGTCTTTATGTATCCAAAACCGGGTGGAATAATTACAATCGATTGCCGCACGGGCACACGTACCAAACCATCTAACTGATACTAAGCCACCTTAGTCACCACTGCCAGCGCATGCAGCTTCGTGCCCATGCCCTCGATGGCATCCATCACCATGCGATGCTGCGCCACGCGGGTTTTACCCTGAAAATGGGCGGATGTGACCGTGATTTTCCAATGATCATTATCACCTGCCATATCTTCCAGCACGATCTGCGCATCGGGAAGTGCAGCCTTCACTTTGGTTTCAATTTCATTTGCGGTCATTGGCATGGGCTATATCTAAGGAATTCCGGTTGACTCCGCAAGGCAAAGAAGGTAGAAAAGCATTCTTTGAGAATGATTATCACTTGCGTAAAGGTTCGCCCATGAAAAAACTTGCCCTGTTTGCCTCTATCGCCCTGATTTCAGCTCCTGCCATTGCAGAAGTTGAAACATACACACTCACGCTGAAAGACCATAAATTCACGCCGGATACAATTGAAGCACCAGCCGATACGAAATTCAAACTGCTGGTAAAAAATGAAGATAAAACTCCCGCCGAATTTGAAAGTGATGATTTCAAACGCGAAAAGATCATCAAAGGCGGTGCTGAAGCCACCATCAATGTCGGCCCGCTCAAAGCTGGCGAATATAAATTCTTTGATGAGTTCAATGAAAAGACCGCACAGGGGAAATTGATTGTGAAATGATTTACAGCCCCGCACTTGTTGCGGGGTCTGGTAGTATTTTAGTGAGTTTATGATTAGATTGAATATTGCATTTTGCGGGATGCCTGACCCCGCCATTCGGCGGGGCTAACCATGCTCCCTACCTTCCTCATTTTCTTCCGCGAGATACTGGAAATCGCCATCATCCTGAGCGTGGTGCTGGCGGCAACACGCGGCATTGCTGGCCGTAACCGCTGGGTATGGATTGGCATTGGAGGCGGACTTTTAGGCTCCGCACTGGTTGCTTTGTTTGCTGATAACATCTCAGAAAGCATGGAAGGCATGGGTCAGGAAATGTTCAATGCCGCTGTGTTGCTCGCCGCCAGCGTCATGATCGCATGGACGGTGATCTGGATGCAGACGCATGCGCGCGAAATGGTGAAGAAGATAAAAGACACTGGCAAATCTATCACCGATGGTGAAACGCCGCTTTACACAGTTGCCATCATCGTAAGCCTTGCCATGTGGCGCGAAGGTGCGGAAATTGTACTCTTCATGTATGGCATTTTAAGCAGCACGGAAGAATCATTGCTTGCCATCACCATGGGTGGGATCGGCGGAACAATCGCCGCTGGTGCGCTGGGTTTTGCGATTTATTTCGGGTTAATTAAAATCAGTACCAAATATGTGTTCAAGGTAACCGGCTGGATGCTGATACTGCTTGCCTGCGGCATGAGCGCGCACGCGGCGGGATATTTAACGGCAGCTGATGCCGTGCCTGTTCTGGTGCCGGAATTGTGGGATACAAGTGCCATCCTTTCCGAAAGCAGCATGCTTGGAAAAATATTGCATGCGATGCTTGGATACACAGAACGCCCAAGCGGCATACAGGGCGTGTTTTATGTGGCAACATTGCTGGTCATCCTTGCTATGCAGAAATTACTGCACTGTAAACCACACACCACACACGCTGCTGCCAACGCGTAATTTACTTGCATTGACCTGCACTTTACGTTTCTTTGGGTATATGAAAAATATACCCCTGCTCAGTATATGTGCTGCCGCCACACTTAGTGCATCACCGGCCTACGCGATATTCAATGTCAGCAGCCCGAATATCAAAAAGGGCATTGCCGAGATCGAATCCCGCAACCGTTATGATGTGGATGACCGCGCATCGCGCGATGGTAAAATCATCAATGCCGTGAAAATGGCCTATGGCGTGACTGACCGCTTCGCCCTTGAGCTTCAGGGTGACATGGAAGATGCGCCGAACAGCGGCTATAATTATGACGCCACAGAAGTGGAAGGCAAATTCCGTTTCTTTGAGCCGGACACTTACTGGCTGGATTTCGCACTCAAGATTGCTTATGAATGGAACCACGACCCCGACAGTGCCGAGGCGGTGAAAGCAAAGTTCCTTTTTGCTAAAAAACTGGGCGATATCACGGTGATGCAGAACACCAATTTCTCCAAGGAGATCGGCACGGATGCATCGACCGACACAACCCTTTCCACCAGCTGGCAGGTGCGCTATAC
Organism: uncultured Rickettsiales bacterium; assembly: GCA_964487265.1. GTDB lineage: Bacteria > Pseudomonadota > Alphaproteobacteria > Rickettsiales > SXRF01 > CAZAQK01. Next base: position 2,234 of record CAZAQK010000162.1, read on the forward strand.
GGCAACCCCGCATATCCAGCCAGGGATCGAGATATATAATAGTTTCGGCGAGATCAGTGACATGCCGGATTATAACAGCCAGGCTCACCGCATCGGCCCGATGTTTTACGGCAGGATATTGCCCAACCTGAGCTATCAGGTGGGCTACCTGCTGGGTACCTCGCACGCCGCCGAGGACGGCTCGTTCAAGTTCTTCCTGAAATACGAATTTCCGCTTTAATATTTTGCCAGCCATGCTAATAAATGCCGCATGAAAACGAACGCTGCACAAAAAATTTCCATTACCCCTGAGATCGTTGCCGACCACGGGCTCGCGCCGGAAGAATACCAGCGCATCCTGAAAATTCTTGGCCGTGAGCCGAACCTCATTGAGCTTGGCATTTTTTCGGTGATGTGGTCTGAGCATTGCTCGTATAAATCCACGCGCGTGCACCTCAAAAAACTGCCGACCGAAGCACCGTGGGTCATCTGCGGCCCGGGCGAGAATGCCGGTGTTATTGATATTGGTGATGGGCAGGCGGCAATTTTCAAAATGGAGTCGCACAACCACCCTTCTTACATCGAGCCATTCCAAGGCGCGGCAACTGGCGTTGGTGGCATTTTGCGTGACGTTTTCACCATGGGTGCGCGGCCAGTTGCGAATATGAATGCACTGCGCTTCGGTGCGCCTGATCATCCGAAAACAAAACATCTGGTGTCTGGCGTTGTTGCAGGCATTGGTTCTTACGGCAACTGCGTGGGTGTGCCGACCGTGGGCGGCGAATGCACGTTCCACCCTTCCTACAATGGCAATATTCTAGTGAACGCGATGACTGTGGGCGTTGCCGATACGGATAAGATATTTTACTCCGCCGCTGCCGGCGTTGGAAACCCTGTGGTGTATGTCGGCTCCAAAACGGGGC
>CAZAQK010000163.1:0-3074 GCA_964487265.1 uncultured Rickettsiales bacterium
ATGATCATCATCTTCGATATCCGGGCCATCGGCCACGGAAAAACCAAGGTCAGCAAAAATAGTGGTGATCTCTTCCATTACCTGCGTAACAGGGTGGATACGCCCCTGGGGTATCGGTTGCGCCGGAAGCGATACGTCTATCTTCTCATTGGCAAGGCGCGCGGAAAGTTCGGCATCCGCGAGTGATGCTTTTTTAGCTTCAATGGCCTCGCTCACTTCCTGTTTGATTTTATTGAGTTCAGCACCAAGGGTTTTTCGGGTTTCTGGGTCAGCCTGACCGAGTGTTTTGAGTGCTTCCGTGAGCGTTCCTTTTTTGCCAAGCAGTGCAACGCGCTGGTCTTCCAGCGCGGCAGTTGATGTGCAGGATTCAACGGCAGTAAGAGAGCTTTTACGTAGGTCATCAGTGTTCATACGTCATTCCGGCGAAGGCCGGAATCCATGGTAAACACAGACTCCGGCATAGACGTGGATACCGGCCTGCGCCGGTATGACAAAAGGAATTAAGCGGCTTTAGAAAGAGCAGCTTTGCTTTGCTCAACCAGTGCTTTGAAAGTAGCTGGTTCGCGGGTAGCGAGATCAGAAAGCACTTTGCGATCTACCTCGATACCGGCTTTCATCAGGCCATTCATGAACTGTGAATACACCATGCCGTGCTCACGAACGCCGGCGTTGATGCGCTGGATCCACAGGCTGCGGAAAGTGCGCTTCTTGTTGCGGCGGTCACGGTAAGCGTAACGAAGGCCTTTTTCCACCTTCTCACGTGTAACGGTGATACAGTTCTTGGCGCGGCCACGATAGCCTTTCGCCATTTTGATGATTTTTTTACGACGAGCGCGGTTCGCGCCACTTTGTGCGTGTGACATTGTCTATCTCCTTATTTTCCACCGTATGGCATGTATTGAACAATACGATGCTGGTCTGATTCGTCCATGATGGTGGTGCCGCGTGCGTTGCGGATGAAACGGTTGGTGCGCTTGCGCATGCCGTGACGTTTACCAGCCTGGGAGGCAATGACTTTGCCGGTTGCGGTAAAGCGGAAACGCTTTTTGCAACCAGATTTGGTTTTCAATTTGGGCATTTTCTATCCTTTCAATATTCAGAAAAAACACATTATTCACTCCACAAGGCAATGCCTCGCCCGGGAATGAGGATGGACTTTCTATAGCTAAACCACCCATAGTTCAAGCCTAAATAGTGTCTTATGTCGCTTTTTGTCCGGTTTGGCTTGAAAACCGTTCGCATTTACCCATATAATACATCGTCATTTAACTTCAGGAGGACCAAAATGGCATTTAATGATCCGTTTGCAGCCACCCAGGCCGGCAGTTGATGTGCAGGATTCAACGGCAGTAAGAGAGCTTTTACGTAGGTCATCAGTGTTCATACGTCATTCCGGCGAAGGCCGGAATCCATGGTAAACACAGACTCCGGCATAGACGTGGATACCGGCCTGCGCCGGTATGACAAAAGGAATTAAGCGGCTTTAGAAAGAGCAGCTTTGCTTTGCTCAACCAGTGCTTTGAAAGTAGCTGGTTCGCGGGTAGCGAGATCAGAAAGCACTTTGCGATCTACCTCGATACCGGCTTTCATCAGGCCATTCATGAACTGTGAATACACCATGCCGTGCTCACGAACGCCGGCGTTGATGCGCTGGATCCACAGGCTGCGGAAAGTGCGCTTCTTGTTGCGGCGGTCACGGTAAGCGTAACGAAGGCCTTTTTCCACCTTCTCACGTGTAACGGTGATACAGTTCTTGGCGCGGCCACGATAGCCTTTCGCCATTTTGATGATTTTTTTACGACGAGCGCGGTTCGCGCCACTTTGTGCGTGTGACATTGTCTATCTCCTTATTTTCCACCGTATGGCATGTATTGAACAATACGATGCTGGTCTGATTCGTCCATGATGGTGGTGCCGCGTGCGTTGCGGATGAAACGGTTGGTGCGCTTGCGCATGCCGTGACGTTTACCAGCCTGGGAGGCAATGACTTTGCCGGTTGCGGTAAAGCGGAAACGCTTTTTGCAACCAGATTTGGTTTTCAATTTGGGCATTTTCTATCCTTTCAATATTCAGAAAAAACACATTATTCACTCCACAAGGCAATGCCTCGCCCGGGAATGAGGATGGACTTTCTATAGCTAAACCACCCATAGTTCAAGCCTAAATAGTGTCTTATGTCGCTTTTTGTCCGGTTTGGCTTGAAAACCGTTCGCATTTACCCATATAATACATCGTCATTTAACTTCAGGAGGACCAAAATGGCATTTAATGATCCGTTTGCAGCCACCCAGGCACGCGCCCAGCAACAAGCTGTAGCGTATGATATGGGGCTGCGCGCCTATATGTTGCGTATCTATAATTTTATGGCCAGTGGCCTTGCCCTAACCGGCATTGTGGCACTTTTCACCGCCAATTCAGAGGCCATGATGAGCATGCTTTACACGCAGGGTGCCAATGGCGGCTATGGCATGTCCGGCCTTGGCTGGCTGGTGGCGTTTCTGCCGCTTGGCCTTGTCATGTGGATGAGCTTCGGCCTTAACCGTATTTCGGCAGGGTTCGCACAGGGACTTTTCTGGGTATTTTCCGTGGCGATGGGCCTTTCCCTCTCCAGTATATTCATTATGTACACAGGTGAGAGCATTGCCCGCACATTCTTCGTAACGGCTGGTACTTTCGGTGCTATGAGCCTGTATGGTTACACCACCAAGAAAGACTTAAGCAGCTGGGGTTCATTCCTCATCATGGGTCTCATTGGTCTTATCCTGGCCTCGCTGGTGAATATCTTCCTGCAGAGCTCTGGCCTTGCCTTTGCCCTGTCTGTGATCGGTGTGCTGATCTTCGTGGGCCTCACTGCCTATGACACGCAGAAGATCAAAGCCATGTATTACCAGATAGGCAGCTCAGGCGATCTGGCTGCGAAGATGGCTATTATGGGTGCACTCAACCTGTATATGGATTTCATCAATATCTTCCTGCATCTGCTCCGTTTCATGGGCGAACGCCGGTAATAATTTGATATAATGCAATAGGCGGCGCAGTAGTGATATTGCGCCGCTTTTTCTTGGATAAAATAT
>CAZAQK010000164.1:0-3063 GCA_964487265.1 uncultured Rickettsiales bacterium
GGCGATGCTTTTGACAAGGGTGACATCAACAGCCGTATTGGATACTAGCCCACCTTCGACAACCAGCCGCATCTCATTCCCACGCCGTTTCATTTGTATGGGGACATGATGCCGAAGGCCAACATCCCCTGCCTCAAGATTCGGTGGCATAAGGGATGCTAGGGATAATTGAATGTCGATGCCCTCAGGCTGTAGACTCACCCTCGCAATGCATGCATCAAGCGCAGACTCATTGTGCTCACTGACTTTGTGAGCCCGCGCCAGGATATCAGGTATATGGTGCGACGGTATTATTTCAGATTTCAGAGCATCAACCAGCAACTCACGATTATTCAATATGCCGCTGACAATACTGCGAATTGTCTTCTCAATAACAGGCCCTGGCAAACGCCAGCCGCTTTGGGATTCACTTTTGGGAAGCTTCTTTAGGGATTGTGAAATGTAGTACCGGTACCGGCGTTCCTTCTTCTTTGCATGCGCAACTACCAACGCCTCACCAGTGACGGCATCAAATAATTTATCCCGCAAGAAACCCGTTTCTGTTTTGCAGTAATTCTCGATGACGCCTTGTTTGTTTTGGGCCAGCTGTTGTTGTGCGCCGTCCCACAGCTCTTTGCTAATAATAGCTTCATGTTGGCCCGTATGTATGGCCCCCTTGAATCTTACCTGACCGATGTAAATAGGATTGGATAGCAGATGATAGAGCGCGCCACGCGAGAATGATCCGCCACCGGGCCGAACTGTGCTGCTTCTTGTTTTTGAAGCAACCCCTTGCCTGGCAAGCTCGTCGCACAGCTGTCGGACATTGCCGAGCGCTAGATAGCGCCCATATATGTGCCGGACTATCTCGGTCTCGGCAGGATTTATAATCAACTTCTTGTCCATGACATCATAGCCAAGAGGCGGATGGGTTACTGGCTGAGCACTAATGTTCCCGTCTTCAACAAACTTCTGCAGTTGGCGACGCGTCGCTGGCTTTAGCTCGCCCAATGCCCGTTCCTGCATCCGGTACGCCAATGCGCGCAGCATAAGCGATCGGCTGATATTGCAAGGCGGTGCGGCACCATAAATGCTTCCCCACGATTCGACGAGCTCTGCCCGAGTAAGAGATGGCAGCCTCGCCAAATCATCAACGAGGCTGCCTGCATCCCGCCGCTTCATTAGCGTGCATCCGCGATACGGTATGCCCGTACAGCGGCACTATTGCTGAAGACGATGACTTCACGCATCCCGATGACGTTAAAGCGGCGATCGAGGTTTTCAAAGATGCCGCTCAGCGCGACATCGAAGATGCCGTTTCCGAGATGTTCAAAGGGTTGGGCAGCCAGTCACGCGGATTCATTAAGGTCAAGACAAGCCCAAAACGCTATCGACCGAAGCCCCGCTTCACCCGCAAGGATCTTCTGCGCGAACTCATCTGCGACCACTGTGGCAGAGATTACGGCGTGTTCGCGATCGGCCTATTCTGCCCCGATTGCGGGGCGCCGAACTTACGACTTCATTTTGCGCGCGAAGGAGAATTGGTTGGATCGCAAATCGACCTAGCGGAAGCATTGGATGAGAATATGGACGAGTTGGCTTACCGGCTGCTCGGCAATGCGCACGAGGATGTGCTAACGGCGTTCGAAGCGACATTGAAAACCGTCTACCTGTACGGCATGTCTCAACGGCCATCCGACGCTGCGCCGTTCAAACAAGTAAAGAACGATTTCCAGAACATCGAGATTGCAACGAGGCGCTTTGGAGACCTTGGCTTTGACCCTTTTGATGGGCTCTCCGCCAATGACCGCGAGGTGCTGAGCCTGAACATTCAAAAGCGCCATATTATCGGACACAACCTTGGCGTGGTGGACGAGCGCTTTGCAACTTATGCCGAAGATGCGCGTCTTGGCGAAACCGTGCATCTTGTAGGCGAAGATATTCGGCAGTTCGTTGCCGTTGCTCAAAAAGTGGTCGACCGTCTGGACGGATGGCTCGGAGGATCTGCTTCCCCGACTATCGGTGTGATACAGCCCGTCGCCAGCCCGGTGCGCGAGACTAAGACCGCTCTCGATGACCAGCTTGCGGCATTGGATCTCGATCTGTCCCCGTTGGCTCGAAAGCTAGGATGGTGGGTAGCATCGCATTGCCAGGATGGCATGCGCCAGCATATCGAGGAAGACAAAGTTGTCGTGGCCTTTGAAAACGTTTCGGTACGCGACCTAGCAGAGGCAATGGCCGAGCTCGAAGCGGACGGTTTCGGCACGACTACTCTATTCTCCGGAATGCAGCTGCCGTTGTTCAGGCCAACCAATGAACTTTACGTCACGTTCGACCCTATCGTCTCAGGCCATGACCCAATGATGGATGCAATCGAGCTGGCAAGTAACGCTCTTGCCGGCGATGACTCAGTCGGCGTCGCAGACATGCATGCAGCAAGCGGCTGGTCGTATCGCCGATTCAATCCTGCCCTAACGATCCTGATCTCACATATTGGCAGTGGGCGAGTCAGCCGAACAATCTGTTCAGAGTACCCCACAACTTCGTTTCATCTAGCAGCAGAAGATCGCGTTGCACTCAAGCGCTTCGTCCAGCGCGTCCGTGGCTAAAACAGTGTATTAGAGGAGTAGCTTCCCTGAAACAGCTTAAACGACGCCATATTGAAGCCGGGAGATATTATCCTCACGACCACAAGTAGGCTGACTAGCGGCACAATTAGAAAGGCGACGAGTAGTAATATTGATCCGCAGCCTCGTCTTTCTGATAGGATTTTTAATGAGTCCTATTTTTCGGTACAGGCCTTTTCCCTGACCCATTTTGATTGACTTCTTTGGGTATTAAAATAGAGTAATTTTATGCCTTTGTTCCGCATCATCAATCGTTGCCATTTTAAGCGTTTTCGCACCTATTGCGGGCCCGTGACCGAAGTCACGGTTGCCCTGATGATCGCGGCATAGCCGCATTTATTGTCGGGGCCTCCTTTTATTTCATTGAAGTAATCACCGCGCCAAGTGCGTGCAGCAATAGGATAGAGATGGTCGCTTAATTTCGTAACCCTGGCACTTCTTCCCGGTAGAATTCTAC
>CAZAQK010000165.1:0-3045 GCA_964487265.1 uncultured Rickettsiales bacterium
TGATCATCTCAAGCAGTTGGCGGTCGAGCTCAGTCGCCTCCCCAATCATCTTGAGTTCGATCTTCTTGTGCAATTCCATCGACAGATCGCGGATGAGACGCGGGAACTTCGACCATGCATTACCAATCGGCTGCATGCGCGTTTTCATCACGCTTTCTTGAAGCTCCGAGGTAATTTGCGACAGCTGCTGCAACGGCGCCTTCAGCTCACGGTCGTCACGGTGACGCACAACCTGCAGCAGCTGGTTGCGGGTAAGCACAAGCTCACTCACCATCTGCATCAGACTTTCAAGCACCTCCAGATTAACACGGATGCTCTGGTTGGCGACATTTGCGCCACCTTCTTTTGCATCGGTATCAAGACCCTGCTTGATTGCCTTTTCCTTCGCCTGCTCGGAAATAGCCGGCTTAGCCACCGGCGCTGCAGGGGCAGCGGCCACCGCCGGCTCATCCGGCACTAAGTAGGTGTCTGGCGCCTTCGTGAAATCAAGCCCACCCTCAAGGGTCGAACTGGCGGCGGCGAACGCCCGCTCCAACTCATCCAGCGTGTCTGCATTGGTTGAAGAAACCATTTTCATTTCATTCGGCGAGAACATGCCATCCAGTCGCGGCTCAATGGTCGCCGCCGCTTTGGGCGCAGGCGTTGAGACAACTTCAGCGCCTGCAGTCTCGACACTCTCTGCTCCATTCGATTCGGCAAATTTATTCAATCGGCGAATTAGATCCTGGTCTTCACCCTCGGGCTCGCTACCATTTTCAGCCAAGTGCTCAATGAGACCTTTAATGCGGTCAATCGCCTCGAGTACGAGAGAGATCGCCCCTGGGGTGACCACAATTTCACCGTCACGAATTTTACCCAGTACGTTCTCGCCAGCATGCGCGACCGACTCAAGGCGCGGCAGACCAAGGAACCCGCAGGTGCCCTTAATGGTGTGCACCAACCGAAAGATATTGCCAAGAATGGCCTGATCGTTCGGGTTTTGCTCCAGCTTCACGAGTTCTAAATCAAGAACCGCTAGTGATTCCGAGGTTTCGGTAATGAATTCACCAATCAAATCATCCATAGAATGATGTTCCTTGTGCGAGGTGAGTAAGCCAAATTGTTTTTTTATTATTAGGCTCTCATATTACCCGCGTAGGATGAAATGAAAAGTGCAATCACGCGGCCATGCAAATCCAGCTGCGTCAGGACGTTGTGATTTTTATCGGCCGTTGCTAAGAAGCATCAGGAAGCATTCGCTAGTGCAACCTGCGGCTGCGTTATGCGGAATGCGAGTGTCCCTACATCCAGCGTGAACTGAATGGTCGCATTCGCTTCCTGTGCAAGCTTCATCGCCAGATAGGGCTGGGCAGTCTTAGGCGACAACGGTGCGTCTTCCGTCTTGCCCGAAAGAATCGCCTGCGTTTCAGCATCGAGTTTAATGGTGTCCCCCACAATGCTCACATCGAATTGTTTTTCACCTGCTTCATTCACTCCCACGCGCACCGAGAGCACGCCGCCACGGATGGCACTACCACCCGCGATAATGAAAATGTTTAGCAGCAGACGCGACATTTTCTGGCTCACTGAAACGCCGCAGGAATCCGTATATTGATCAGGCCAATCGATCTTCACCTTCGTCGAGGAGAAGAAATCCGTGGTGATTTTCTTTTTTTCCGTGAGCGATGATTCGCCCGATTCCCCTACGCGGCCATAGGCCTGACGGTAGAACTGCAGACGGTTAACCGCCTCGTGCGCACTGGTCAGAATTAGCTGCACCGCCTCGTTTTGCATGTCGAAGCCTTCCTCATCGAGGAACTCTGCCCCATTATTCACCGCCCCAATGGGGCCGGTGAGGTCGTGGCACAGGCGCGTCGCAATCATCTCTGCCAGTTTCGTCTCGTGGTTCATCTCGTCACTCCCTGCGCCACATTCAAGCATGCGGCGCTATTATAGCAGTCGTATAGAACCAAGACTACACCCGAACTCTAAATAAATGGTTAAATCATCTCGATTTTTAGCTATTCGGGAAAAGCGTCGCCTCAATTAAGCTCGCAAGCCCATGCATGCCCACCATGTGCGCCTCCTGCACATGCGCCGTAATAACCGACGGAACAACAAAGATAAAATCCGCATCCGCCTGCACACCCGCCTTATATTTCTCGCCCGTGAAGAGCGCGGTGACCAGCCCTTTTTCTTTCGCCGCCGCCAATGCCCGAATCACATTGGGGCTACGCCCCGAGGTAGACATCGCGATCAATACATCGCCCGCTTGCCCCAGTCCCTCGACCTGCCGCGCAAAGATGTAATCATAGGCGTAGTCATTGGCGATGGCAGTGACGATGCCTGTATCGGCCGACAGCGCAATGGCAGGCAGTGCACGACGGTCATTTACAAAGCGTCCCACAAACTCACCCGCGATATGCATCGCGTCGCAGGCGCTGCCACCGTTGCCACAAAACAATAGTTTGCGATTATTTTGAATCGCCTGCGCACAACTTGCCGCCAACGCCACCAGCAAGTCACCCTGCTGTTCCAAAAATCCATCCACCGCCGCGCGATGATCGCGCGCAATGCGCTCGATCATTGGGTTCATAGCCGCAGACCTGCAATATTTTTTGCGTAATCCGCCGCGTTACCCGTGAACACTGCGCTGCCCGCCACCAGCACATCCGCGCCAGCTGCAATCACCTGACGGCTTGTTTCGGCGTTAATACCACCATCGACTTCCAGAAGAATATCGCGCCGCGAAGCCGTAATCATTGCACGGATGGCCTGAATCTTTCGCAGTTGGCTAGGGATGAAGCTCTGGCCACCGAAGCCAGGATTGACCGTCATCACCAGAATCAAATCCACCTGCCCCATCGCATATTCCAGCACCGACTCGTGCGTGCTCGGACAGATAGAGACGCCTGCCTTTTTGCCCAGCGCCTTAATTTGCGCGATCGCGCGGTCCAGATGCGGCGTGGCTTCTGCATGAATGGTAATGATATCGGCGCCAGCTGCAGCAAATTCGGGGATGAGATCGAGGCACGAAATCATCAGGTGCACATCCAGCGGCAAGGC
>CAZAQK010000166.1:0-3026 GCA_964487265.1 uncultured Rickettsiales bacterium
CAGCGGTGACACTACCTGCCGCACCTAAACGAATGCGCGCGCCGACGGCGAGGCTGGCCGATACATTCACGCTGGTGGTGAGGGTGTTGGTGCCGCAAATATTAGCAGCGTTCCCACGTTGCTTGGTGGATTCAGAACGGTTGGCAGTTCTATCAGCCTGAAAGTGAACGGCGCCCAAGAAGCGAGCGTAGCAGATACAGGGATTGGGCTAACACCCAACCCCTTAAGAATAGGTGCTCATAATAGTGGCTCGGGGTCGCTCAAAGCTGACTACATGGATATTCTGTTATACAAGACCGCACTTTCTACCAATGCAACGAACCTTATGGAGCAATACCAATCAGCGAAATGGGGCATTGCGCTGACGCCACCCGGCACGGGCGCGACCGAAGTTGCCAAAGCCACCGCGAGCAATGGCTACTCTGTGTTCACTACGCGCTACCTTGAACGCCTCAGCCAATCAGCTAACGTCTCCCTTGCCGCCACCAACAACATCACCCTCGACTTGAAAGGCGACACGCTCAATTTTACTACCGCCAACCGCAGCCTGACGCTGACCGCCGGCAACCAAATCGCCACCGCTAGTACCGGCACTATCACCACCAACAACGGTGCTATTTCTCTCACCGGTACGAATGGCATCAATTTCGGCCACGCCTTCACCCTCAACAGCGGCACCGCCGCTACAACGCTTACCACCAGCGCGGGCAGTATTGTGGCACCTAGCATCAATGCTGGCAGTGTTTCTATTACCAGTGGCGGCGCGAGCTCGGATATTACGCTAGCGGCAAGCAGAACACTCAGCGCTTCGGGAAGCGGCAATGCCCTCACTCTCGTGGCAGGACGCAACTTCATCAACAGTAGCGGGAGTGCAACGCCGCTCATTACTCCCTCGGGGCGGTGGTTGGTCTATTCCACCAATCCAGCGGATGATGCACTTGGTGGGATGACAAGCAGCTTCCGCCGCTTCAGCTGTGCTTACGCATCGCCGGGCGCTTGCGCGTTTAACGCGACACTTGGAACAACAATGACACTGCCCGCCAGCGGCAATGGCTTTGCCTATGGTGTGACGCCTACACTCACCGCCACACCAAGCGCACAGACCATCACCTATGGTGATGCAGCAACGCTTGTTGGCTATGGCTATGGCCTCACGGGATATCTGGGCAGCGATAGCAGCGCCGATACACTGGGCGGTTCCCTCACTGGAACGACAACCTACACGGTAGGCCGCGACATCGGCAACTACAACGTCAACTATAGCAGTGGCACCTTGAGCAGCGCACTTGGCTATGGCTTCACCTATGCGAACAATGCAAGCGCCATCAGCGTGGGTCAGCGCGCACTCACCGTCACCACCAACAATGCCAGCAAAGCCTTTGGCGCACCCGATCCAACGTTTACTGGTAGCAATAACCTGTTGCCTGCCGATATCCCGCTCATCAGCTGGGCCTATGCGCCTGTGGGCTATAGCGGCGCGCAAGGCACATACACCATCGCCGCCACCGCGACCGACCCCTTAAGCCGCCTTACCAACTACATTCGCACCAACAGCTATGGCATCTTCACCGTCAGCCAAACCGCCATCAGCCAAATACCGAATCAGATTATAAGCAGCGTCAACTTTATTCCGCAATTTACCTTCACGCAGACGGTTCGCATTCCAACGACCGGCATCTTTGACCTTGGCGCTACCACCGACTATGGCAGCGAGGAAACCACCTCCATCCTCGTCAAATCTACCACTAACCGTCTCAACGCAGGCTACGATCAAGTTCCTGACCGATTTATTACTATTTCGCCAGACCTACGCGCTTGGTTAGATGGGGATAGCGGGGTTTAAAGGGGATAGCTTATATTTCTATGTTCACTGGCTTAACCGCCGGTCATGCTCTGGCAGCGAATTATTCGTTGGCGAATTACAACACCAGCGCCCCCAAAATTAGATCACCGGACTGTCTAAAAATTGCTCTGCGCGATTTTTTCGGTGATGAAACTACGAAACACCTTAATTCGCTTCGAGTTTTTGAGCTCTACCGGATAGACATACCACGCCTCGGTAATCGGCCCAGGAAGCGTATCCAGCACACGGCTAACATGGCGCGTGCGATGCATCAGATAGTTGGGAAGTGCGGCAATGCCCATACCTTGCTTCACCATCGTGCGTAGCGCCAGCAATGAGTTTGCCGTGAAATAGGGGGTAAGCCCGCCCTTTGCTTGCAAATCGAATAGCCAATTGACCTCGGGAAACGGCATGATGTTCGCAGAACTGTCAAAGCCAAGAAGCCGGTGTTTTGCCAAATCATGGATGGATGCAGGCACCCCATATTGCCGCAGATAATCGTTCGACGCATAGAGCGAATTTTGCAACTTCATAATCGGGATCTGAATTAAATCTGGGTGCCGCGTGGGCTGAAAACGAATCGCTGCATCCGCCTCGCGTTTCGCAAGGTCAAGTTCGCGATCCTCACATGTCAGGGTCATCTGAATATCGGGATAGAGATCGCAATATTCCTTCATCTGTGCCGCAAGCCACAACGTGCCAAACGTGACTGGTACAGTCAGCTTGAAGGGGCCTTTAGGTTTCAGCGTCGCATCCGCCAGCGAGACCTCGGTGGCCTGAAGTTTAGTGACCATCTCAGAAACGGTGCGGAACAGAATCTCGCCATGTTCGGTCAATATTAACCCGCGCGCATGGCGGTGAAAAAGGGGAATGCCGAGCTTTTCTTCCAGCGACGAAATTTGGCGGCTAATGGCAGATTGGCTGAGATTCAGCGCCTCACCCGCGCGCGTCAGGCTTTTGTGGAGCCCGACCGTATGGAATACTCTGAGCTTGTCCCAATCCATGATAACCCGTTACCATGCTGCACCGCAGCAATCAAGGCGCTTCTTGCGCTTAGCGCATCATAATCAGGAAGCTGTTGCTGGGCTTGGCCGCACTTGTCACCGCTGCAGATTTGTCCCAATTCATAGCCGCCATCTGTTGAGAATTTGACCAGTAGCTTTGTGAATCCGCGAGGTTTGCA
>CAZAQK010000167.1:0-3022 GCA_964487265.1 uncultured Rickettsiales bacterium
GGTGTGGAAATGGCGAAAGACACGCTGCGCCGCTTCCTTGCCATGGGCCGTAACATGGAAATCACATCACTTTATGTGATGGCAACCGCGGCGGTGCGCGATGCTAAGGATGGCCAGTCTTTCGTGAAGTACCTTGAAAAGACCTACGAGATCGATGTGGATGTCATCTCCGGCAAAAAAGAAGCGCGCCTTGGAGCATATGGCGTGTGCTCATCCATGTATAAACCTAATGGACTCACCGGCGATCTGGGCGGTGGCAGTCTGGAACTTGTGTGGCTGGATGATGGTAAGATCGAAGACCATACCAGCATTGCGCTTGGCAGCTTACGCATGATTGATGAGACCAAAGGCGACCGCGACAAACTGCGCAAGCTGGTGGATAAACGCTTCGCGGAACTGACATGGCTTTCCGACCATAAGGTGCCGAATTTTTATGCCATCGGAGGCAGCTTCCGCGCGCTGGCCCGCATGTATATGACCGCTACCGACCACCCGTTGCGCATACTGCATGAATATAAAGTGGATGCAAAAAAGATCTTGGGTTTCGTGCAAAGCATTGCCACGATGAGTAACGACAAGCTCGAAAAACTGCCAGATGTTGCCGCCCGCCGTGTACAACAATTGCCGGGTGCTGCCATCATACTGGAAAAGATCATCACAATAACAAAACCGGAATTCATCATCTTTTCTGCCAGCGGTATCCGTGAAGGATATCTCTACGAAAAACTTTCGCCGTATATCCGCGATCAGGATGGCTTGCTTGCATCCTGCACCGAATTTGCAACCAAAGGCGGGCGTTCAACAGCCTATGCAAATGAGCTGTTCAACTGGATGTCGCCGCTGTTGAAAGATGAATCTGAGAAGGAACGCAGGCTGCGCATGGCATTCTGCCTGCTGACCGACATTGCCCTGCATATCCACCCGGAATATCGTGCTGACTGGGCTTATCACCGCATCCTGCAATCGGCACTGACCGGCCTTACGCACCGCGAGCGCGTGAAGCTCTCGCTCGCGCTTTATCATCGTTACCAGTTCAAGTTCAAGGAAAGCTGGCAAAGTATTTCACTGCTTAAAGCAGGTGACCATCAATGGGCTAAGCTGGTCGGCACTACTGCCAACCTTGCCTATCATCTTTCCGGCAGTGTTGCGGGAACATTGCACAGCACATCACTTTCCCTTGAGGGAAAGACGGTTGGCCTGCAGTTCGATAAGGAGATGGAGGATATTATGGGCGATGCTATCAAAAAGCGTATCGACGGTGTCACCGAAGCCTACAAAGATTATTTGAAGAAGTGACGCGCCACGTCTTCATCTGCGGATTGCACAGGAGCGGCACCTCGCTGCTGCATAGCCTGCTTGCATCCCATCCGCATATCAGCGGATTCCGTAATACCGGTGCACCGGAAGATGAAGGCCAGCACCTGCAGAGTGTTTATCCCGCTGGCCGCGTATTCGGCGGCCCCGGTAAATTCTGTTTTGATCCGAATGCGCAGCTTACCGAATTATCACCACTGGTCACTGAACGTAACCGCCAGATACTATCTTCCGAATGGAGCAGATACTGGGATACGCGCAAACCAGTGCTGCTTGAAAAATCACCGCCTAACATCATTCGCAGCCGCTTCCTGCAGGCGATGTTTCCGGAAAGCCAGTTTGTTTTTATTGTGCGCCACCCGATCGCGGTATCACTTGCCACGCAAAAATGGTCGCATTCATCGTTGGCAGATTTGCTGAGCCATTGGCAGAGTGCGCATGAGATCATGGAACGCGACCGTCCATACCTGAAATCATCCCTGCTGCTGCGCTACGAAGACCTGGTGACCAAGCCGCAAATAACGCTGGATACGATTTACCAGTTTATAAATATGCCCGCATCGCCCGTGCAGACCGATGTGCAGAGCGATCTCAATGAACATTATTTCAGGCAATGGGAAAGTTCTCTGGATGCGCCGGTAAACAGGTTTCCTGCCATTGCCGCTTCATACGGTTATATGCCTAACAACCCTTATGTGGATGCAGCTCAATGAGTGAAGCGGTGCTGATACAAACCGGCGGGACACTAAGCTCAACCCGTAACCAGCAGGGGCTACTCACACCCACCCACAACCTGCTCGATGCGCTTGCAGCCGAAATTGGTTATCATAACAATAGCAAGCCCTATACCATCGATAGTATCGATTTTAATATTACGCAGCACTATCCATTATTGCTGGAAACCACACGTGCGATACTGGAGGCCGGCAACACCCCCATCGTGTGCGGCGGCACTGATTCACTTGCCTGGTATTCCACGCTTCTTACCCATGACCTGAAAAGAAATGGCTATTTTCAGGTTGGCAGTGGCCAGAAAATTGTGTTCCTGAGTGCCATGCGCACCCTGCACGATGCGCCGGAGCTGGTGCGCAATATATTACGGGCAGGGCTTTCACTTGCAAACGATGCTGACTATGAAGGCGGGCTTTCCGTGAGTGCCAAAAGCCTGGATGATTATACGCTGGATGTGCATGACGTTACCAACCAGCTGGACAAAATATCGGCTGAATTACTGGATGCCTTTCGCAGCCATGCCCCCATCGCCCATATCAAGCATGGCGAATTGAGATATAATGCCAAATATGAAAAGCCAGAGAATGTCATAGCCGACAACGGCCTTGCGTATGCATGTATAGCGCCGTCCCTGCTGAAAGGGTACACCGCTCCCGCATTACTTGCCTATCTTACCTGTTTTGCCAGTGCGGATACGCCGTTTGACGGCCTGCTCATTGAAGGCCTGCCGATTCGTTTTACAGACCATGAGCTTGAACAGCTTGGTCATCTCATACGCACAATACATAACTGCGGTATGCAAATAACATTCTGCAACCCCGTGCGTTACAGCAGCGAATTCGGCTGTATGCTGCCGGTTACCGACACTGTGATATGGGATAAAACAGTCGCTGCTTTGCGCGCCGCCATACAGGAATTCAATGTGCGTTTCACCACTATGCTGCCCAAGGATGAATATATCCGGATGATGTTATCC
>CAZAQK010000168.1:0-2988 GCA_964487265.1 uncultured Rickettsiales bacterium
TGAGCACCTTGTTCGCGCCGTTCGGCGGCGTCAGGTCCACATGCTTTACATATTCAGATGCGTGCTCTTGCTGCTGCATCAGCGCGGTTTAGCATAGGTTCAGGGGAATGGAAAGAGGCTATCAGCCCTATCGCTCCACGATCTTTTGTGTCTTCTCGCCTTGAGTTCCCGGAGGAAGCTCACCCGAATTCTCGTTGGAGATATGCGTACCGGAATATTGCTTGATCAGATCCTTCGGCAACTTCACGCCCTGGAACTCGTAGATCGGCTCCGGCGCTGGCTCAGCAGCCGCTTTTTCTTCTGCCTTTTTCTCTTCAGCCGCCTGAGTAGCAGCCGCTTCCGCCTGTTTGACTGCTTCCTGAGCAACTTTGTTATCCTGAGCCGGCGTCGGCACGATCGGATTCACAGCCACCACAGCGGTCACCAGCGTCGAAGTATAAGGCGTCGTAGGCTTGGTTTCTTTTGTGTCCTTGGTCGCTTCGTTTCCTTGGGCAAGACCCGCTTTTTCATGCGCGCCTTTATCACGGTTCGGCATATGGCACACGCCGCCCGGGCCATAGCTACACAGCGAATCCGACGCCATGTGGACCGGGTTCTTAGCCATATAGGCAACGAGCGTTGCTTGCTCTTTATCCGTGAATGCGCCCCAATCTTTCGGCTTGATGCCGGCAGCTTTGTTGCCGACCATATCATCGGCCAGGCCACGCGCATAATCCGCGAATTTCCCATCCGTGTTCATCTGCTTGATCAGCGGATCGACATTCTTCTCGAAATCCACACGGTTCAGACGTGCGACTAGGCCCGGATAGTCGGCCTTGAGCTGTTCGCTGATGTTCTTCTTGGTGCCCTCAACAGTCGCGTCGTAGTCCTTGTCTTTGATCGTTTGCCACTGACGATACGCTTCATCACCATCTTTCAACGCACCGCTCTTGATCTTATCGACCAATGCGATAGTCGCGGGTGAATAAACCTGATAACCGCTGATTTCCGAAAGCGTCGCAGTGAACGGGTAGCGCACCGTCTCACCCTTAGCCGCTTGCGCCTCAGCAGCCTTTCGCTCCGCAGTCAGCATCGTCTTGATATCAGCGAAGAAGGCCTTTTTATCCGCTTCCACATCATTGGTCGCGTGGGTCTTCTCGTATTCTTCTTTGGTCTTGATGGCCTTTGTCACCGGCTCCGTCTTCGCTACAGCGACCAGGCTCTTGCTGTCGACACCCTGAACAACCGCCGATGCTTTGTCATCGACATATCCAGCCAGATACGCCGCACGCGCCTTTTCAAAAGCCTTTTCGTTTTGGGAGAATTTCGCAATCTGCCCGTCCAGTTCCATCGCCAGCTTAACCAGCACTTCCTGACGCTGATGGGGATCGGTAATGCCGTTCAACGCGTCATAGACCTTCTTGCTATCACCGGAAAGCCCCTCACCTTTAGAAGACTCCAGCTTTTTTGCCCATGTATCGATGCGTGCTGCACTTTCAGCAATCCCCTTGGTCATGCCAAGCAATTGCGTCGGAATAATCACGTCATGTGCAACGATCTGTTTTTTCTCTTCGTCAGTCAGGCTGTTGAAGATTTCAGGGTTCTTACTGTATCTCTTATAGAGATCCTGGAACTCCTCAGTCTTATAGGTCTCTTGGTATTTCTGGTAGTGCGCCCACAAATCTTCTGCATGCTCCCGCGCGAACGCAGCCTCAGCCGGGCGAGTCTTCGCCAATTCCTCGATCTGCGCATTACGAAGCTTTTCCCAACCAATACTTGCTTTGGTCGCCGCACCGCGCACCTCTTTATACATTTCGTCAGTGATTTCATCATTACGCAACGCAACGATCCAATCATGCGCACGCGGATCACCTAGCAAATTACAACGCTCAAGCATTGAAGCAAATGCTTGCTGACGTGGGTCCCACGTGACCCCCATGTCGTCTTTCGCTTCTTTCAGGAACTCTTTGTTTTCTTGCGCGCGCTTCTTCGCTGCTTCGTTCGCTTCTGGCGAGTTTTTGTTGTATTCATTAATGATGTCCTGCGCACCTTGATGATTCATCACGCCGTTGAAGAAATCACGCTGCGTCTCGGAATAACCATTACCCAACAAATTGTTGAAGAAATCACGACGATTCGCATCGGTAATTTTACCGTAACTTGCTTCCGTGATTGCGTCGTTCAACGCTTCCTTTCTGTTCTCTTTGCTGATTTCGGCTTGCGCCTTGAGCGCATTACCAACTTCAATCGCGCGATTGATCGCTCTACGCAAACTATCTGGCGTGCTGCCAGCACCCATACTTGATGCTAATTCGCCCGCCAACTCTTGTACCGCTGGGTTGTCGGCATAATCGCGCTGCAATTCTTCGATGCGAGCTTTTATCTCGATTTGCAGATTGTACTTCTCAGCTTGCTGGCCCATCTCGAGGACGGTCGCTTCTTGCTTTGCTGACTGAGTGTTATTCTCGTTCGCCATTTGCCCTGTTCAACCCCGGATTTCCTAGCCTTCACCCTACCACAGAATTGTTACGATTTTGTTACGATTCAGGGTTAATGTAATGAATTAATACCTAAAATTTGAGGTTTTTCAGTCCAATAGTTAATAATTGGTTAAGAATGTGTCGGTGACGACAGCCACTGATTCCACGGCATCGCGAGTGCAGAAGGCGCGAGCGGCCCAGTGGGCGCTACCGAAATAAGCGGGCCAATCGAAGCGGGAAGAGGCACCGTTTTAACCGCTGCCACAACCTGGCTGGTGATTGCTTTCGCCCCCATAGTCGCCATCGTTGACGGCGCGCTGAACAAGCCCATACCCATCCACGGCACTTCCGACATCGGCGTAGACGCGCACGGCCCCGGTGAATAGCTGATACCCGCAGCACCCATGGTCGATAATCCAAGCCCCCACATGCGCGGCGCTAGTGGCGGATGTTGTGGCTGCTGCACCGATTGTTGCTTAGGCGTGGCAACCTTTGTCGTTACCGCTGGTTTCTTTGTCGTCGTTTTCTT
>CAZAQK010000169.1:0-2955 GCA_964487265.1 uncultured Rickettsiales bacterium
CTCTTCCCAAAAGAAAACAGCTTTACGTACCGTGTATATTATTTAGCTATACCGCTACCAGCCAGACCAGTCCCCAGCTTGGTGCAGCGTTTTCCAGCCAATGACCTGGGATACCGTGATGGCAGGTCACCTGAACTATGGGCACGAGATATACTCGCCCAATGTGGGGTGCACGGAAATATTGGCCACATTATGCTGATAACCATGCCACGTGTGATGGGCTATGTCTTTAATCCGGTAAGCTTTTATTTGTGTATGGATGACCAGAAGCAGCTACGCGCGGTCATCAGCGAAGTGCATAACACATTTGGCGAACAGCATAGTTATCTGTGCGTTAACCGTGATCAAAGCATTATTAAAGCCGATGAGTGGATGGACGCTAAGAAACTATTTCATGTTTCCCCGTTTATTGAACGCGATGGCCATTATCGCTTTCGCTTTGATGTGCAGCAGGAAAAGCTTGGCATCTGGATTGATTATTACGATAAGCACAACAACAAGCAGTTGCTTACATCGCTTACCGGAAAGCTATCCCCTTTAAGCCGATTAGCATTGATTCTTGCGTTCTGGTCGCATCCGCTTGTTACGCTAAAGGCTATTTTCCTGATTCATTGGCAGGCCATGAAGCTGGTTATCAAAGGGATTCGTTATATTCCCAAACCCAAACAGCTCCCTGAGAAATTAACAATTTCAGGCGACCTTACCAAAATGTAAGCAAGAGGTAAGTCATGGGTTGGTTAGGTTAGGGTAAATGATGGAAGATAAGAGGTTTATTGTTATGTTCCCAAGGCAGATCACCCAACGTTTTCTTGATACGCTTAGTCATATTGAATATGGCACTGTGAGCGTTACGACACCCGATGGCAAAACATACAGCTACAGCGGTAAACATTCAGGTATAAATGCCGATATCATACTTCACGACTGGCGCGCGATTCCTGCTTTGGCAGCAAGCGGCGATATTGGCTTTGCCGAAGCTTATCGTGATGGCTGGTGGTCCAGCGATAATCTCACGGATCTCTTTATGTTTGGCCTGCAAAATGAACCATTCTTAAATAAATACATATACGGTGGGGTTTTGGCACGGATCGCAACTAAGATTGCCTATCTCTTTACCCAGAATAGCATTAAGGGCAGCCGTCGTAATATCCATGCTCACTACGATCTGGGAAATGCTTTTTACAAGCTGTGGCTTGACGAAACCATGACCTATTCTTCGGCAATTTTTGCAAAAGAAGATGAAGCCCTAATTCCAGCGCAGCACCGTAAATATGACCGCATCATTGAGCGTCTGCCTGGCTCTGGCAATATACTGGAAATTGGCTGCGGCTGGGGTGGATTTGCTGACCGTGCGCTTGAATCCAGAGACTATGCCATCAAAGGCCTGACCATATCGCATGAACAGCATGCTTACGCGGCCAATCGTCTTGGCAGCAAAGCAAACATTGCTCTGGAAGATTACCGCATTCAATCAGGAAAATTCGATTCTATTGTTTCCATCGAAATGTTTGAAGCCGTGGGAGAGAAATATTGGCCAGTTTATTTTGGAAAACTGAAATCACTTATGGCTAGTAGAGGCAGAGCAGTTATTCAGACTATCACCATAGGCGAAGAGCATTTCAGCGCGTATCGTAAAGGCGGTGATGCCATACGCACATTCATTTTCCCTGGTGGGATGTTGCCATCGCCAATTCGCTTTCAGGAGGAAAGTGCAAAAGCGGGGCTTAAACTTACGGATAGATTTGCGTTCGGCCAGGATTATGCCCGCACGCTAGAGCATTGGCTTGAGCGTTTTGAAGCAAGGCTTGCCGAGGTTAGGGCGCTTGGTTTTGATGAAAAGTTCATACGCATGTGGCGTTTTTATTTAACGTCCTGTATCGCAAGTTTCAGAATAGGTCGTATAGATGTCATGCAAATGGAGCTTCAGCATGCTGCGTAAACTACAAGTATTTTTACTTGCAATTGCAGTTTCTGCGCCAGCTTTTGCAGCAGAGCCTATCATAAGGACTATTCCGGATGCCAGAATAGTTGGGCAGGGCAAACTATCGATGGCTTTTTGGGATATTTACAAAGCGATACTTTATGCCCCCGCTGGCAGGCTAACCCACAGGCAGCCTTTTGCGCTTTCTATTCATTACATGCGGGAAATCGATGGCAGCGATATTGCTGAACGTTCAGTGATAGAAATTCGCAATCAGGGATTTCAGGATGAAGCCAAGCTTGCCGCATGGAATGCACAGATGAAGAATATATTCCCGAATGTTGAAGATGGCACCGTACTTTCTGCCATTTTCCTTCCAGGCAAGGAAACGGTCTTTTATAATGCAGACAAGGAAATTGGCGTTATCAAAGATGCTGAATTTACTCTCTGGTTTGCGAATATCTGGCTTTCGGAAAAGACCTCAGAACCTGATCTCAGGCAGAAGCTGCTTGGTCTATCATGAGTGAAGCCCCAATAAGCAAGTCAGATTTATGTCGCTACAGCTTGCTTGCAGTTCCCGTTGCCTTTGCAGGGTTCCCTCTTTATGTACTTGCGCCAGATTATTATGCAACCAAACATGGCGTGTCGCTCTCCCTGCTTGGTTTCTTGCTGCTTGGTCTTCGTCTGTTTGATGCGCTGCAAGATCCTGTCATTGGCAGTATAAGCGATCGTTATCGGAATCATTCATCGTTGATATTTGGTCTTTCCGGGATTGCTCTGTGCGCCGGTATTTATGGTTTGTTCAATGCTTTGCCTGCAAGTCCGGCAGTCTGGTTTGCATGCTGTATTGCACTGAGCGTAACGGCTTACAGTGTCATGAGTATAAACCTGAATACATTAGGAAGCTTATGGACAAAGGATCCTGCTGCGCAAACGCGTATCGCATCATGGCGTGAGGCTTTTGGGCTTACTGGATTGCTGGTCGCTGTTACACTTCCTGTTATTTTAGAAAAATATGCAGGTGAACAGCGCGG
>CAZAQK010000170.1:0-2860 GCA_964487265.1 uncultured Rickettsiales bacterium
ATGTAATAATAAGGGCAACGGCGTAAAGATGAAATAAAAATTTTTATCCGCCAATAAATGATTTCAGCACCTTGCCAGTGACTTCCTTCACCTCACCTTTTTCAAGGTTCCCGAGCTGGAATGGGCCGTAAGACAGGCGCATCAGGCGCGAAACCTTGCAGCCGAAATGCTCGAATATTTTGCGCACTTCGCGGTTCTTGCCTTCCTTCAGTGACACAGTAAGCCACGCATTATCGCCCTTGCCGCCATCCACCACCGCCTCAACCGGGCCATAATGCACGCCTTCTGATACCACTCCCTTTTTCATCTCAGAGATCATGGCAGGCGTGATGTGGCCGAACACGCGCACGCGATACCTGCGTATCCAGCCGGTTGCCGGAAGTTCCAGTTTACGCGCCAGATCGCCATCATTGGTGAGTAGCAATAACCCTTCGGAATTCAGATCAAGACGCCCGACAGAGATCACACGTGGCAAATCTTTAGGCAACGCGCTGAATACGGTTGGCCTGCCTTCCGGGTCTTTATGTGTGGTAACTAACCCTGTGGGTTTATGATACAGCCAAAGACGCGCCTGCTCCTTGGCGGCAAGCAATTTGCCATCCACTTTAATGCTGTCTGACCCACTGACATTGAGTGCAGGTGAGGAAATTTTTTTGCCATTGACCGATACGCGGCCTTCAGCGATCCAAACTTCCGCTTCGCGGCGGGAACAAAGCCCAGCCCGCGCCATGCGCTTGGCGATACGTTCAGATGTTTCGTTCACAGGCAGGCCTGAAGGAAAGCCACCATGATCTTCTGGTCATCGGGTGTCACATCATATTCAGGATGCCACTGTACACCGAGGCAGAATGGGTGTTCCGGCCATTCGATGCCTTCCACCACACCATCGGATGAGCGTGCATTCACAATGCAACCTGGGGCCACCTCATCCACCGCCTGATGATGCGCGGTGTTGACTGCCATGCGGTCGCTGCCAACAATACGATGCAGGAGCGTGCCTTTGACGATCGCCACATCATGCCCTGCTTCCGAGCGTGGATTTTTTTGTTCATGTTCCAGTGCATTCTCGATGCTGTCAGGAATATGCTGGATCAGCGTGCCGCCTAAAATTACATTGAGCAGCTGTTCGCCGCCGCAAATACCCAGTATCGGCTTTTTGCGGTCGAGCATCAGGCGCGCAATTTCCCATTCAAATTTTGTGCGCTTATCTTTAAGCACCACTTTTTCATGCACTGTGGTATCGCCATAAAGCGTGGGCGACACATCGAACGCACCGCCGGTGATGATAAGCCCATCGATCATATCGGCATATTGCTCAACATAAGCAATATCATGCGGTAGCGGCAGGGGAATAGTGCCATGGCGGCTCACCGCGTGGCAGTAATTTTCGCGGATGGCGTAATACGGCATTTTGGAGTAACCACCGCCTTCCTCATAATCGAGTGTAATTCCAATGACAGGAAGGTAGGGTTTAGGTTCTTTTTTCACGTATTCCTCACCAAAATCTAACGATTCTTTGGCAATTTCTTAACACTAACATGCTTTTATTAACAAAGGATATATAAGCCAATTTCATTTCAATTCATACTATGGAACGCGTTGTACAAACTATTTCTTTTGCCACCGTGGCCGGAACCATCTTCGGCTTCCTGCTGGTGCTGGGTGCTATTGCCCACGGCACCGACAATTACCTCACCTTTATCAGTGCGGAAGGCTTTCTGATCGTAATTGGCGGCACCATCGCCAATGCCTTCATGAGCTATCAGGCGAATTATGTGGTCAAAGCCTTTCAGGCCATCCGCCACATGCTGCATAAGCCAAAAGCCACACGTGAAGGGCTTAACATGGAAATTCTTCGCCTTATCAAATGGGCGTATCTGGTGCATTCCAGGGGTTTAGCCGGTCTGGAAAGCGAAGCCGGTGAGAAGATCAAGGAACCGCTGCTGCGCTACGGGGTGGACCTCGTCATCACTGGTTACCAACCGGAAATTATTCGTAAGATGATGGATACTGCCGTGGAATCCGAATTTGAACGCTGCATCACGCCGGTCACCGTGCTGCGCAATATGGCTTCCACTGCCCCTGCCTTCGGCATGGTGGGTACATTGGTGGGGATGGTCATCATGCTCCAGAATATTCAGGGCGATATGACCAAGATCGGCACTGGCCTTGCCGTGGCACTGCTTGCCACGCTTTACGGCATCATTATGGCACGTCTGGTTTGCCTGCCCGCCGCCGATAAGATGATGCAGAAAGAAGAAATCATGCGCTTCCGCAATTATATGATGACGGAAGGGCTCGTACTGCTCGCCGAAAAGCAAAGTCCGCGCTACATGCAGGATCGCTTAAACAGCTTCCTGAATCCGGCCATCCATTTCAATCTGGATGAAGAGCGCAAAAAATCGGCCATGATAAGCTGATATGTTCCCGCATCGCCGCAGCAGCCATCATACGCAGGAGGAAAATACCGATTCCTGGCTCATGAGCTATGCCGACATGATCACGCTGCTCATGTGCTTTTTCATTATTTTCGTCTCGGTGTCTGAACCCAAGCGCGATAAATTCTCCAAAATAACCGAAGGGCTGGCCAACCAGTTTGGCAGTGTTGAGATGTCCACACCCTTTGCCGGCGTGTTTAATTCCCTGCAGGCGGTCATCGAAAATCGCCAAGTATTCCGGGATGTTGCTATCGAGCAGACCGATAAAAGCATCGCCATGGAAATTGCCGGCGGCGTGTTTTTCAAGCGCAATTCCGTGGAATTTGATGAGACCAAACGCCCTATCCTGCTTGAGATGACAGAAACCCTGAAACAGATCGACTATCTGGATTACACCATAACCGTAGAAGCCCATACCAGCG
>CAZAQK010000171.1:0-2847 GCA_964487265.1 uncultured Rickettsiales bacterium
GTGTTATCAACCGTATTATTGATGACATCGCCCAGGTTTGTAACCGCTTCCGTGATGTTGGTAATGGTATCGCCGGGATCGATGAATGTATTGTTCGTCGTATTAGTATTATTGGTGTTACTCGTAGTATTGCTGTTAGCAATGTTGCTGAAACTGGATATGTTAGTATTCAGGTTGTTTGCTGCACCACCGCCCCCATCAAATGAAGAAGCAGGTGCCGTATCAGCAAAGAGTGCCTTCGCTGCACCATCGCCGCTATTGCCAAAAGGCGTGCGTGTCGATGTTGGCAGAATGGATTGCGCAACATTCTCTATTTTTGGCTCGTACGCAAAATTGCTGCCACCATCAGAACCGGTCAATGGTTTTGCTGCAGCACCACCCGTCAGCGATGACAGGCCGGCATGCATGTTCTGCGATTCCGTAGCACCGGTGGCGCGTTTTTCCGCCTCGGCATCATAATCCACGATCAGGCCGATATTGATATTACCGGTTGCGGCAATATTATCCTGATCCACCGCCTGCTGGTTATTCTCATACAGGTCTGCATCGAGTTCATTATGCTGTGTAATTGGTGTTGCCATTGTCTGCCCCTTTAAACGTAATTGATAAACGTATTAGTTGAGTATTTTCACTAACTATACGCCCGGGGGCTTAACAGAAGTTAAAAAATAGGTGGCATTTTATCAATATAACCATATGATTTATATTGATATCCCGTATTGATACAGAAGAAAAATGGTTAATTTTTGACAGGTATATAGGCGTGAGCAATCACGAATGATTTTCTAGCCATAATTGTATAGATCAGGAAGGGCTGGCCGCCGACTTATGCAGCGATTTGCGGAAGATCGCTGACATCAAGGCCTGCCATATATCATCGGCAGAGGTCTGGCTTTTGATGAGAAATGCTTCCGCGCCATATTTCAGCGAGCGCAGCACGGCCACCTCATCTTCATGGCCGCTTAATATAATGATCGGCAGGTCAGGAAAATCTTTGTTGAGCGTCGCAATTGACTGCGTACCCTCTGAATCCGGCAGCCCCAGATCCAGTAATACCGCATCATGCTTTTTTACACGCAGTGCCAGTTCGGCTTCGGCAAATGTGCCCACATTATGTATTTCCAGCTTGCCGCCATCCACCTGTGAAAGCAGTGCCTTCACAATGGCCGCCTCACTCCTGGAATCTTCAACCAGCAATATGCGCAGTTTCTGTTCAGTCGTGGACATAGATGTTCTCCCACGGCTATTATCAACTAAAGGTTGTTAAAATTACATTAATTTCTACTGATAAAGAATTGGCTGATCGAGATCCTTATTAGTGCAAATGCTCTTAATATAGCCACGATTTCATCAACCCATGCCTTTTGCGCCGCCGGAATTTCTTGCTTTGTGATTTGTTGTGGCCGGAACCGCATTCCCCTGCCAAAGCACAAGGGGCTTTAAGGATAATTCATGCAGTAGCAGCATACTATTTTCATGAGGAATCCTTTAGTTAGCTGGTTGCAAGAATGGTTGATGCCAATGCGTAATAAAGCGGTATCCCCAGCACGACATTGAAGGGGAATGTAATGACCAGTGACATTGGCAAATAAATCGCAGCCTTTGCTTCTGGCAGCGCAAGGCGCATTGCCGCAGGCACGGCGATATAGGAAGCACTCGCGCATAACACGGTAAAGAGCGTTCCGGTGCCAGCATCAAGACCAATCAGATAGCTTAGACCAAGACCAACGCCTGCACCAATCAGCGGCATATAGATGCCAAACAAAGCCAGCGGCCAGGTGAAGTGCCTGAGGTGATGCAGGTTCTTGGAAACCATCAGCCCCATATCGAGCAGGAAGAGTGCAAGGATACCCTGGAATGGCGTCACTAAGAAGCCTTCCATTTTGTCCATACCTTGCTGCCCCGTTGCCCAACCGATCAGGAAGGAGCCAAAAAGCAGCAAGATCGCACCATTAGTAAAAATCTCGCGGGCAAGTTTCTTTTCTTCTTTAGCATGTGTGCGAGTCTTAGGGCTGGCACGGTGCGCAATAAAAAGGCCGGAAAGAATCGCCGGAGCCTCCATCAATGCGAGTATAGCTACAATATAACCTGCATAGGTAGCATCATGTGCCTTTAGAAAAGTGGCTGCGGTGACGAATGTCACCATGCTGATAGAACCATAATGGGCCGCCACCGCTGCTGCCGTCGGGCTGTCAATTTTTGTGGTTATCCTAAGCAATCCATAGCCAAGGAAAGGCTGCAGGAACCCCACCGCCAGCCCTGCCAGGACAGCGGATATCACTTCACCGTTCAGGTCATGTGTGTTGGCGATTGCCACGCCGCCTTTGAAGCCGATGGCCATCATCAGATAAATGGAAAGGTAGCGGCTGATGCTGTCAGGAATTTCAAGGTCGGATTTGAAAAAGCCCGCTAGAATTCCGAGTGCAAAGAATAGGATAGCGGGTGACAATATATTCTGTGAAATTAACTGCAATAATTCCATAACGCTCCGGTATTTAAGGTTACAGGGTTATTTTCAGCCGATTTTATTGATATGTAAAATTAATTGTTTTAATATAATTTATGAGTTATATTAATAAATATGCCCTTTCATACGGATACACTCACTCTCAAAAGTTTTATTGCTATCGCCGAAACCGGTACATTTAGCCATGCGGCGGAAACTGTAGGGCGCACACAATCCGCTGTCAGCCTGCAAGTTAAAAAACTTGAAGAATCGCTTGGCTGCACACTATTCGAGCGTACCAGCCGCAGCGTCAAACTTACCGAGCAGGGCGAGATATTTCTTGGTTACGCCAAACGCATCGTTGAATTACAGTGGGAGGCACATAGCCGCCTTAAAGAACC
>CAZAQK010000172.1:0-2829 GCA_964487265.1 uncultured Rickettsiales bacterium
CTGGGTCACGGGACACACCTATATTGTCTATGGCCCGCTGCTAAACGGTGCAATTACGCTGATGTTTGAAGGTGTGCCGAATTACCCTGATTCCTCGCGTTTCTGGCAGGTGGTGGATAAGCATAAGGTGAATATTTTTCATACGGCACCAACGGCGATTCGCGCATTGATGCGTGAAGGTGATGCGCCGGTGAAGAAAACTTCGCGCAAATCGCTGAAGCTGCTTGGCAGTGTGGGAGAGCCTATCAACCCCGAGGCGTGGCTGTGGTATCACCGCGTGGTGGGCGAGGGGTGTTGCCCGATCGTTGACACATGGTGGCAGACGGAAACCGGCGGCCACATGATCGCACCCATGCCCGGCGCGATGGCACTCAAGCCCGGCTCAGCCACATTGCCATTCTTTGGCATCAAACCTGTTATCGTTGATAATAACGGCAAGGAATTGAATGGTGCATGCGAAGGAATACTTTGCATCGCCGATTCATGGCCGGGGCAGATGCGCACGGTATATGGCGACCATAAGCGTTTCGAGGAAACGTATTTCTCGCAATATAAAGGCATGTATTTCACCGGTGATGGCGCGAAGCGGGACAAGGATGGCTATTACTGGATAACCGGCCGTATCGATGATGTGCTGAATGTTTCCGGCCACCGCATCGGCACAGCAGAAGTGGAAAGCGCGCTGGTTGGCCATGCGAATGTCACGGAAGCGGCGGTGGTGGGTTATCCGCACGATATCAAGGGGCAGGGGATTTATTGCTATGTAACACTTGCTTCTGGCGTACAGCCTGATGCGGAAACAGAGAAGGAACTAAAAGGCTGGGTGCGTAAGGAAATTGGGCCCATCGCAACACCGGATGTGATCCACTTCACGCCCGCACTGCCCAAGACACGCTCAGGCAAGATCATGCGGCGTATCCTGCGCAAGATAGCCGAAAATGACACCTCGAACCTCGGCGATATTTCGACGCTGCTTAATCCTGAAATTGTCGATGAGCTGATTAAAAGCAGGAAGGCTGCATAATGTCATTTTATTGTCATACCGGCGAAGGCCGGTATCCACGTTTATATGCTGGAACTTTAGGTAAACGTAGACCCCGGCCTACGCCGGGGTGACAAAGGTGACAAATAAAAAAACCGCCCGTTTTTAGCGGGCGGTTTTGTTTGGCTAAGAGTTTATTAGCGAATTGTTTGTTTTTGCACAGGGCCAGTGCCGCCGGTCTGTGCCACACCAACATCCGTACCAGCAGCAGGAGCAGCCGCAGGGCCAGACGTACCGGCACCGGTTGCAGCTCTTCCTGCTTCAACCGCAGCAGCAGCATCAGCAACCGCAGGGACAACAGCAGGAGCTGTAGATCCATTGCTGAGCTCTGCAGCAAGGCTGGTGCTGATAACACCATCCATGTTGCGTGCAAAGGCGTTTGCTTCCTGCTTATCAAGCGTTCCGGACTTAAACGTGCCAGTTACTTCCTGTATACGTTCTTGAGGAGATTTTTTAAGGAAGTCAGGGTCTTTATACTTATCGGTAATTTGAGCAGACATAGCAGCTGCTTCAATTTCACTTGCACCAAGTTCCTTGAGCCTGGTGTTGAATTTACCACTAATGACAGCAGACGTTTGATCTGGATTTCCTGATAAACTATCAGACATAGACTTTGCTTCTGCCATATCTGCCTGCATACGTACGACTGTATTACGCAAACCTTCTACTGCGTACTTTTTATTACTGTCTACATCGCCGGACATTGGCGCAACTTTATTGCCTTCTAGTAATTGCAGGTTTTTCAGGCTATTATCTGGCAGTGCCGCCTCGATTGGTTTGCCATCGCTGTCAGTTATATATTTGTTATCTTTATCTTTGAACAATGCTTTCTCAAAGGTAACAGTCTTATTATCAGCATCTTTGCTGCCTTGCAGTTCTACCTTGGCGGCAACTGCTTTATCACCAGCGTTGATGGTCATTGTTCCTATATTTGCTTTCACAGAATCATTGTCAGCAACTTCCAGTTTTATATCCTGTGGTTTCGCATATTCATTACTTGCAGTAGCACCAGCTTTACGTGCCGCATCAAATAATGGACCTTTCATTTCAACGATACCATTATTGTCTAAGGCAAGTTGGTTATACGTCGTGCCGGCTTTAGGAGAGAGACGTCCATCAGGCAACTTGCTGGTAGCTTCTTCAATATTGAAGTGCGCGTCATATACACCAACTTTACCTTTTACAAGACCAGTAACATCCCCATCTTTATCCTGTAGTCGCAGTGTAATTTTCTTTGGTTCTTCGCCATAGGTAAGGGTTCCTTCCTGATCCTGGCCGGAGAGGTATTTTTTCACACCATTCTCAGTTTTCACCATCTGCACTTTTTCGCCTTCTTTCACATCGATGACGTTTTCAGGGCTTGGTGCAGTATTGGCCAATCCAGCACCGGCAGGGGCTGTAGCATTTCTAGTATTATCAGATGTGGCAGTGTTACCCATCGCATCACGCACGCCTTCCTGAATGCGGGCAGCGAAATCACCCATGCCAGCTTTCACGCGATCATCGGTGCCGACCATACCGGCAACAGTTGCACGAGCTTCCTCAGGTGACACTTCGCGGAAGCTTGCATCCATGTATTTCGCTTTGATGTCTGCAGTCATCATGGCCCGCTGCTTAGGATCAGCAATACCAAGTTCTTCGAGTTTTTTGCTGATCTGTTCGTTAAGCACGGCTTCCTGCGCTTCCTTGTCACCTTTGGCGCTGGTTACTGCATCCACAGCGGTTTTAGCACGGCCTGCATCAGCTTTTTCCTTGTTATCCACCTGTTTTTTCTGTTCCTTCAGAAT
>CAZAQK010000173.1:0-2761 GCA_964487265.1 uncultured Rickettsiales bacterium
CGCGATGGCGGCCTACTGCGTCGATCTCATCAATGAAAATAATGCACGGTGCATTCTTCTTGCCCTGTTCAAACATGTCACGCACGCGGGATGCACCAACACCCACGAACATTTCCACAAAATCCGAACCTGAAATGGTGAAGAACGGCACTTTCGCTTCACCGGCAATAGCGCGTGCCAGCAAAGTTTTACCGGTACCTGGCGGGCCAACTAATAAACACCCCCGGGGTATCTTGCCACCGAGACGCTGGTATTTCTGCGGGTCTTTCAGGAAGTCGACAATTTCTACCAGCTCATCTTTAGCTTCTTCAATGCCTGCCACATCTTCGAACGTGATGCGTTCGGTGCGTTCAGTCAGCAGCTTGGCGCGCGACTTGCCAAAACCAAGCGCACCGCCTTTGCCACCGCCGGACTGCATCTGGCGCATGAAGAAAATATATACCCCTACGAGCAGCAGGATGGGGAACCAGCTGATCAGCACGCTCCAGAAGGAATCCATTTTGCCATCATCAGCGGAGGCGGTGATCTTCACGCCTTTATCGGTCAACCTGTCTACGAGGCCAGGATAATCAGGAGCCTGTGTGTAGAAAGCCGTTCCATCTGTGAGATGCCCTACGATGGTAGAGCTTTTTTCACCGCTGCGTATCGTGACGTCGGATACTTCACCGGCATCCACCTTGGCCAGTACATCGGAGAAGGCAAGGCGGCTATGGCCGCTTTGCTCCATGCCACCCTGGAACATATTGAACAAGGCTATCAGCACAAAACCGATAACCACCCACACGAAAATATTCTTGCCAAAACCGGGCACTAGCATCGACTCCTGTCTAAAAATTCCTGTTATTAGTCATACCGTAAAACGCTGATGCAGCAAGTGCTTTTGCGGGTTTGAAGGTAGCAAAGCAGCGAAGATGCGCGTATTGCGGCTTAGTGTATCCTATATGGGGTACGCAGGCGAGTTCTTCAAGCTGCCAGAAGGCAGGAATCGTATGTAGTACATGAGCTGGCAAATCCTTAAATGGCTCCGGTAAAGTCTTGCGGCCCATCTGCGCAAGGCCATCTGCGCCAAGTGCCCGAATGGTAAATCCGTCACAGTTTGCTTCAAAGCGATTATCCCACATACATGGCTGGCCGTTCAGGAGCTTGGCAGGCTGCATTGCCTTGGGTTCACGGCTGATAATGAAATTGCCATGCTTTGGCTGGTAACCCACCAGGCAGCCACCCAGTGCAGTGCGTTTAAATGTTTGCGGGTTACGCATGGCAAGCCGCAAGGCTTCCACGGCATGGCCGCGGAGTGGTTCGGTGCTGCCAGACACATGCAGAATAATTGTTTCAAGAGCATCGCAGGCAATCATTTCCGTGAGGTCTTTAAACGCATCGGCAGCGAAGGAGGCGTATCCGGCAGGTGATACAAAAACAATATTAGTTAAGTAACTAGCTAATTTATTTTCCAACAGGTTACGATATTTTCCCAGTGCATTTGCAATATGGCCCGCACGCTTAGCAAGGTTGGTTCCTGCCAGGTTTTTCCGGATGATGTTGCGGGTATAATCCATCCGCTGATTGGTCGGGTCTTCCAGCCACGTCTGGTTATGCTGCTTCAAATATTCCTGTAGTTCCTGTTTGGTGCTTCTCAGTAATGGACGGATCAGGGTGATGCCATAAACCTGCGATGCAACGGGCATGCAAGCCAGCCCCTTGATACCACTGCCGCGCGCCAGCCGAAAAAAAAGAGTCTCTCCCTGATCTTCCAGATGGTGGGCAGTCAGCAGGTATTGTGTTGCGGATGTTTTGCACCAGTTGGCCAGTAATTCATAACGTACATTGCGGGCGGCTTCCTGCCTGCCGCTTTCTGGCTTTTCACCTTCCCATGTGAGTGTGTGGTGAGTGATGCCGCGGGCTGCACACCAGCTGGCTACCTGCTTTGCTTCATTGGCAGATTCTATGCGCAGGCGGTGGTCAATGGTGAGTGCGGTTAGGGCCACGCCGTTTTGTTTTGTCCACACATCCGCAAGCAGCAGGAGTGCCATGCTGTCCGACCCGCCGGAAACGGCAACGGCCAATGCGGCAGGCGGGTTTACAAAAAGGCCAAGTAGTTTTCCTACGTGTTCCTGTAACACAGCGGTGCTGCCTGCATGGCTTTAGCAGCCCATGCGTTTTTGTTCTTTGGTCGCTTTGTCCACGATATTGATGGATGTTTTTTTGAATTTGGTGGTGATCTGACCAAGTACCACGCAGGCTTCCTTCGAGCGGTCGAGCGCATCCAGCGACATGGCGAGCTTCAGCAGATTATCAGCTGCCTTGGGGCCACTCGGCAATGCTTCAAAACCCTGGCGGAAAGCATCGGCCGCGTTCACATAGTCACGGCGGATGTAATAGGTTTCACCCTGCCAGTAATAGGCATTGCCGATCAGCGGGTCTTTGGGATATTTCTTGGTGAAGTTGGAAAAGGCATCTGCCGCTTCCTCATAACGCGTCTGGTTCAGCAGGCGGAACGCATAGTTATACAAATCACGCGGGGTGTTCATGCTGTCTGCTTCGCTGGGGTCTGGCACACGCAGCACGCCATCACCAGCCGTGGTTTTGCCATCATCTGCTGGTTGTACGGTTTCTGCAGCATCGGCATCGCTATGCGTTGTTTCGGCAGCAGGCGCTGCGCGTGGTTTCAGGGTTGTTTCTGCAGGTTGTTCTGTTGTTGCAGCTTGAGCATTGGTGGCGGCGGCAGGCTGGGCCTGACCTAATTCATTGAAGCGGAATTCAG
>CAZAQK010000174.1:0-2734 GCA_964487265.1 uncultured Rickettsiales bacterium
TGTGTAGAACTGTTTGCCATCGCAGCTTACAATGCCTGCTGCTTCTTGTCCGCGATGTTGCAGGGCATGTAATCCAAGCGCAGTGTGGGCGGCGGCATCCGCATGTCCGGTGATGCCGAAAATGCCGCATTCTTCGTGCAGCTTATCATCAAAAGGTGTGCTCATTGTCCAGCTTGGCTCTTTCTCATCATGTTTTCAAATTCCTGGTCGGCATTCGATAATTCATCGGAAGCAGAGGTTTTATTCTCTTCCGCATAGGCCTCGGTTTTTTCCTTAAGCTTGGACACATCACGCATATATTCAGGTGCCATGCTAACCAGTATGGCAGTGCTTTTTGCTACGTAAGGTCTTGTTGCCGATTCGGCAAGCCATTTCGGCATGTTGTCTTCATCTTCGGGCATGACCAGCGTCAGCATAAAAAATCCAAGCGATACAATGAAAGCACCGCGGAGCGCGCCAAAACCAAGGCCTAACATGTTATCGAGCATGCCAGCTTCACCACCTTGCTTGATGACCTTGATGATCATCCAGTTGACGATGCTGAAGGCAAGCAAAGCGGCGATGTAAAGACCGACTACGGCTGCACCTGCAGCCATCGCTTCGCTCTTGAAATGGGTTTTGGTTATTTCCATTACGTGTGGAAAATAATGCATGGTGACAATGGCGGCACCGATCCACGCGACCAGGGAAAGTATTTCGCGCACCAGCCCGCGGAAAAAAGCGAACAGGCAGGAGAAGCCGATAATGGCAAGTACGATGGCATCGAACACATTCAGGTTGGTCTCAATCATGATATGCGCCTCATGCTGGAATGGCCTTTTTCTTCACCGCACCGGAACCAAATAATTCCCGTGCCAAAGCGGATACACTATCTACATGTTTTATGCCAAGGGTCAAACCCTTAAATGCACTGGATTTAGGGATATATGCGGAAGCAAAGCCGAGCTTTTCAGCTTCCTTCAGGCGGGCATCGGCGCGGGCGACGGCGCGTATCTCACCGGACAGGCCAATTTCACCAAACATCACGCAGGATTCGGGGAGGGGGGCATCATACAACGCAGAAATAAGCGCGCTTGCCACGGCCATATCGGCCGCTGGTTCGGAAACCTTAATGCCGCCGGCTACGCTGAGATAGACCTCCTTGTCAGAAAACCGGATATTGGCGCGGGTCTCCAGCACGGCAAGCACCATGGCCAGCCGGTTTGAATCCCAACCCACCACGGCACGGCGCGGCGAACTCATATAAGAGGGTGATACCAGCGCCTGCACTTCAACCAAAAGAGGCCGCGAACCTTCCATGCCGGCAAACACGCACGCACCGCTGATAGGGTGTTCACGCGAGGAAAGGAACAGGGAAGAAGGATTGGTAACTTCTTTGAGTCCCATATCCGTCATTTCGAATACACCAATTTCATCCGTGCCGCCGAAACGGTTTTTTACCGAGCGCAGGATGCGGAACTGGTGACCACGTTCGCCTTCAAAATAGAGCACAGTATCGACCATATGTTCCAGCACGCGCGGACCGGCGATCTGTCCGTCTTTGGTGACATGGCCAACAAGGAACAGCGTAATGCCGCGTTTCTTGGCAAGCTTGATAAGCTCATGACTTGCAGCGCGAACTTGGGAAACTGTGCCCGGTGCAGCATCGAGGTTATCGAGATACATGGTCTGCACCGAATCGATCACCACGAGTGAGGGGGCATCCACTCCATCCAATGTTGAGACAATATCACGCACCGAAGTGGCGGAGGCGAGCTTCACCTGCGGTGTGGCAAGACCAAGGCGTTTAGCGCGCAGGGAAATCTGCGCTACCGATTCCTCGCCGGAAATATAGGCGCAAGGGATACCTGCTTTGGCAGCCGCAACTACTGTTTGTAGCAGGATGGTCGATTTACCGATGCCGGGGTCACCGCCGATTAAAATGGCACTTCCGGCAACCAGCCCGCCACCTAGTACACGGTCCAGCTCGCCAATACCTGTTAGCTGACGGGCGGCATCCTGCGTGCTTTCATCTAAGGTGGATAACTCAATTTTCCGGCCTTTTCCGCTGGTTAATCCCTTGGGGGTGGTCTCAGCACCGGCTTCTTCCACCAGCGTGTTCCACTCGCCGCAATCTTCGCATTTGCCTGCCCATTTAGGGTGGATTGCGCCGCAGGACTGGCAGGTATATTGGGTTGTGGATTTAGCCATAAGCATCTATATAGCACATATTCGTAACTTGTCATGCCCATGGAACAGGAAAAATGAGCCGTTTTGCTGAATTTCTCGAATCACAGGTGATGCTGCTGGATGGCGCCATGGGTACGCAGATCCAGGGTGTAAACTTTGATATTGAAAAGGATTATTGGGGGCAGGAGAACTGTTCGGAAATCCTGAATCTTTCTCGACCGGATTTTATACGCAATGTGCATCATAAGTATCTGGAGGCTGGAGCTGACGCATTGGAAACCAACACGTTTGGCGGTTCATCCCTTACGCTTGGTGAATTCAGTCTGTCTGACAAAACCGTGGAGATCAACCGTCGTGCTTGCGAATTGGCACATGAAGCGATCGCCGGATTTGCGCATGATGGAAGGCCACGTTTTGTAATAGGCGCAATCGGGCCAGGCACAAAATTGCCAAGTCTCGGCCATATTGATTATGACGTGCTGGAAGCATCATTCGCTTTGCAGGCGCACGGGTTGATCGAAGGTAAGGCTGATGCTTTTCTGATTGAAACTGCGCAGGATCCGCT
>CAZAQK010000175.1:0-2669 GCA_964487265.1 uncultured Rickettsiales bacterium
CGAGCAGGGCGATGGTCCGGCTTTCTTTGCCATATTGCTGGTAGGGGCACTGGTTTTTGCCTTGCGCGTGCAAAAAAAGGCCACTTCGTGCCGAACCAGCATCTGGGCTTTGAATTCGCTGCGTGGTACTGGCATTTTGTTGACGTAGTGTGGCTGTTCCTGTTTGCATTTGTCTATGTGGATATGGCGAACAAACTGATGCCTGCATTCACCGCAATATTTACAGGCACCAACATGCTTATACTTTTCCTGATCACGCTTGTAGCTACAGGCTATGGCATATGGCGTGTCATAATGTCGGGCGGCATTAAGGTGGCGCACCATTAAGCTCTTTCGCTGCCCACGCTGCCACAAAGGAAAACTTTATAAAAGTTTCTTGGCTGTCGCAGATAGTTGCAGTGAATGTGGGCTTGCACTTAAAGAACACGAGCAGGGCGATGGTCCGGCTTTCTTTGCCATATTGCTGGTAGGGGCACTGGTTGGTATTTTTTCCGCCATCGTAGAGATCAGGTACGAGCCGCCCTTCTGGATGCATGCTTCACTCTGGATTCCTTTCATAATCATAGGGTCATTGCTATGTATTCGCCTGTTCAAGGCGATGCTGGTTGCCGCACAATATAAATGGCGCAGCGAGGATTTTGACAGGTCTAATTGAGTGCCAGAATGCTGTGGTTCAAATGCAGCGCGAACGATACCCAGACAGCATAGGGAATAAGCAGGTAGCCCGCGGTTTTATCGGCATGGCTGAAACTGACGATGTTCCAGAGAATAGCAGCCAGCAGCAGGCTGATGACAACTACCCCGAGCATGGGCGAGCGCAGTCCGAAGAACACCACTGTCCAGAGTGCATTGAGTAGCAATTGTATCCAGTAAGGTCGCATAAGGGGAGAATGAAATTTTGCAACGAAACTCACATCCGGAAACAATCGCCATATGCGCCAGCCGGCAATGGCTATCAATATATATAACGTCGTCCATACGGGGGCAAACAACCAGTCTGGTGGCGTTGTTTCCGGCTTAACCAGAGTTGCATACCATGTGGGTATGGCAGGTGCCGTGATGATGGATCCAGTTGTTGCAATGGTAAATACTAACAGCAGGAAACCTGAAAGCGCGCGATATTGCGGCACTTACGCTTTCGCCTTGCGGCCCTTGCGGAGCGTATCTACTTTGCCTTCCTGCTCGTTGATGGCTTCCAGTGCTGCGATCGCCGTCAGGTTCATGATCTCAGAAACCGATGCGTTCATGCGGGCGATTTGTGCCGGGCGGGTAAGTCCCATGAGCACCGGCCCGATGGTTACGCCTTCGCCCATTTCCTGCATCATGTTGGATGCCACATGCGCAGTATGCAGTGCTGGCATGATAAGCACGTTCGCCGAATCAGACAGGCGGCAGAACGGGTAGAGACTCATCAGTTCCTTGTTGAGCGCAACGCTTACAGACATCTCCCCGTCATACTCAAAATCCACATTCATGGAATCGAGTATCTTTACAGCATCACGAATGCGGGCTGCTTTCTCACGCATCGGGTTGCCGAAAGTGGAAAACGATAGAAGTGCCACGCGCGGCTCATGCCCCATCTTGCGGGCTGCATAGGCTGTTTTCTTGGCGATATGCGCAAGCTGTTGCGCATCAGGTAGTTCCTGCACGGCGGTATCGGAACAGAACAGGGTTTTTCCTTTGGCAACGATGAGCGTGAGGCCAAAAAGAAACTCGCCCGGTTTGGCATCAATCACGCGGGTGATGTTGTCGAGCGATACGTTGTAATTACGGGTAACGCCTGTGATCATCGCATCACCATGCCCGCAGGCGAGCATACAGGATGCAAAGATATTGCGATCGTTCTTCACCATGCGCGCCACATCGCGATACATGAACCCCTGACGTTGCATGCGCGGATAGAGATGGTCGATATACGCATCCACATGCGGACTTACTGCCGCATTGACAATCTCAATATCCTGCCAGTTATGGATGGCCATTTTCTTCATGAGCTCGGTCACGCGCTCGGTGCGGCCAACGAGTATTGGTTTACCGTAACCATTATCACGCCATTGCACGGCTGCACGGATGATCTTTTCTTCCTCGCCTTCCGCGAAAATAACGCGCTGCGGATTAGCCTTTACCTTATCGAAGATGTACTGCATGGAATTGGCGGTCGGGTCACGTCGGGCAGCCAGTTCCTTCACATAACCATTGATATCCATGATGGGTTTGCGGGCAACGCCAGAAGCCATGGCGGCCTTGGCAACCGCAACCGGAATGGTGGTCATTAGCCGTGGGTCGAACGGGGCAGGGATGATATAATCCGGGCCGAATTCCATATGGCGGCCACCGTAGGCAGCCGAGACTTCTTCCGGCACATCCTCACGTGCGAGCTGTGCGAGTGCTTCGGCTGCGGCAATCTTCATTTCCTCATTGATCTGCGAAGCGCGAACGTCAAGCGCGCCACGGAAAATATATGGGAAGCCCATCACATTATTCACCTGATTCGGATAGTCAGAACGGCCGGTGGCGATGATGGCATCCTTGCGCACGGCAAGCACTTCTTCTGGTGTAATTTCAGGGTCAGGATTAGCCATGGCAAAAATAATCGGGTTGCGCGCCATGGATTTCACCATCTCCTGCGTCACGGCACCTTTTGCCGCAAGGCCGATGAACATATCTGC
>CAZAQK010000176.1:0-2669 GCA_964487265.1 uncultured Rickettsiales bacterium
TGTGAGCCCGCCAAATATCGTGACCGCAATGCCGGACACCAGCGGCATGATGGCGATTTTTTTTTCCAGATGATAGGTTACGGCCAGTGAAACAGCAGTAAAAACGATGAGAGCCGCAGTGGCAGCCAGCAAGCCAAACCCCTTAGAAGCAACGAAAAAAACAAGCAAAGGGCCCAGATCAAGCATCAGGCGCAGTTTGGAATTCATGGTTTCAACCTTAAATTAATCTTTTTGAACGAGTATGTTGCCACACTTAACTATTATGCTAGAGTGCCTGACTGGCAATGAAAAGCAAAAAGGAAGACCGATTTGGAAACTTCTGTACTGATTGTTGAAGACGAAGCCGCGATCGTCACCCTGCTGCGCTATAACCTGGAGCGTGAGGGTTTCCGCGTTTATTCCACCGGTGATGGTGAAGAAGCCGTTGCCATGGTGAAGGATTACAAGCCGGACGTCATCGTGCTTGACTGGATGCTGCCTTCCATGTCCGGCGTCGAGATCTGCAAGCAATTGCGCTGGAGTCCTGAGACCAAATCCATCCCCATCATCATGCTCTCTGCGCGCGGCGAAGAGGGTGATCGCATACGCGGCCTCGATTCCGGTGCGGATGATTACATCGTAAAACCTTTCTCACCGGCTGAACTCATTGCGCGCATCCGCGCCATTTTCCGCCGCTTCCGCCCCGCCCTTTCGGAAAAAACATTATCCTTCGCTGGCATTGCCATGGATGTATCCGGCCATAAAGTGACCCGCAACAACACTGAAATCCATTTAAGCCCAACCGAGTTTTCACTGCTGCGTTACCTGCTCGAACATCCCGGCCGTGTATTCTCGCGCGAGCAACTGCTTGATGCGGTGTGGGGCCATGATATTTACGTGGAGCTCCGCACGGTAGACGTGCATGTGCGCCGCCTGCGCAAAGGCTTAGATTATGATGGCAAGCAGCCAGACCTCATCCGCACCGTGCGTTCAGCTGGCTATGCGCTGGAAGAAAATCCGGACGGTGAATCCTTCGCCGAAGCTGCGGAAGAAAAATAGTCCGCTTACTTTACCTGTTTAAGTAAATCCTGGCTGGTCAGCGTGTAATCACTCTCTTCCCATGCCTGCTCTAATGCACGCAAGGCTTTGCCCATCGCTACACCTTCTTTAATGCCGTGGGCTTTCAGCATATCGCCATCCACTGGAAATTCCGGTGCCACCCAATGCTCGCTGAGCGTGAGCATTTCCTTCAGATTCGTCATTCCCGGGATCGCAGCTTGCGATATCCGGGAATCCATATTTTTGTTAGATGTATCCCCGGACGGCACTGCGTGCC
Organism: uncultured Rickettsiales bacterium; assembly: GCA_964487265.1. Taxonomy (GTDB): domain Bacteria; phylum Pseudomonadota; class Alphaproteobacteria; order Rickettsiales; family SXRF01; genus CAZAQK01. The sequence continues at coordinate 1,316 of CAZAQK010000176.1, forward strand.
GCTGAGGATGACAAGCATATGCTGCGTAAGCAAGCACGAGCTGCCTGAATGGCGTGATGCCTATGGTGCGCAGAAGTTTTTTCTGGGCTCGGATATCGCCTGCAATTTCATCCATCACCGGCAAATGGGTGTGGATGATCTCAAGCATTTCGCGTGATGCATTGGAAAGTCGCCAGCGCACGCAGATGGCAGGAATGGCCGATACGTCCAGCATCAACGCAAGGCGCGTTTCCACATCCGCCTGCTCATGCAGCATGAGTTCGGCTGCTTCAAGTTTTTCAATCGGCAATATGTGCGGCGTGATGCCATCAAACACCACCGGAAGTACACTGGCTTTTTCCATCAGGTGCAACACTGAGTAAGGCTTGCTGGAAGCAAGCAGCTTGAACATCTCATGCTGGATACGTTCGCCGGAAAGCGATTCAATTCCCTGGGCATGTTCGGCACAGGCATGCAGTGCGGCTGCATCGGCGGGGGGCTTGCCATAATGCGCGAAGAAGCGGAAGAAGCGGAGTATCCGCAGGTAATCTTCCCTGATGCGTGCACCGGCATCACCAATAAAACGGACATAGCCATTCTGGGCATCTTGCATGCCGCCGATATGATCCATCACTTCGCCACCGAATGTCATGTATAGCGCGTTCATGGTGAAGTCGCGGCGAGTGGCATCTTCTTTCCAGTCATCGGTATATTCAACGCTGGCATGCCTGCCATCGCATTCTGTGTCGCGCCGGAGTGTCGTGATTTCGAAATGCTTATGACCAATTTTTGCCGTGATGGTGCCATGCTTCAGGCCCGTGGGAATCACCACAATACCCGCCGCTTTCAGCACGCCCATCACCTGTTCAGGTTTCAGTGATGTGGCAAGATCAACATCCTGTACTTCCCTGCCGATCAGCGCATCGCGCACCGCACCACCCACAAAACAACACTGCGAGCTGTGTTTTTCCAGTGCGCGCATTAGTGCTCGGGTCTCAGGCCATGAGAGCCATTCGGGTGTAATGGTAGTACTCGTCATGGCTTGATTTTTCCTGGCACCAGCACACCATTTTCCATGTGCGGCGGTTCATAATTGCCTTTGGTTCCCTCAATTGTGGCACCTAAAAAAATGAAACAGCCAAAGCCGATGGCAAGGCTGGAAAGTACGATCCAGAACCACGGGCCATCACGGAATTTGGGTTTTTCCTTGCCAGCCTTCACCGCTTTCCTGCCAGTGTTCCAGTACCAGAGCAGATATACAAGCAGCGGAATAAGCACTGGCCAGAAACGAAAAAGAAACAGTCCCATATGCCTCCTACAGCAGTATCTGCTGAGCCTAAAGAAGCATTTGATACATCACGCGGTTCCGATGCGT
>CAZAQK010000177.1:0-2655 GCA_964487265.1 uncultured Rickettsiales bacterium
TGGCCAGCATGGACAGATGCCTTCATGAATACCTCCGGTTTAATTTAAGGATTGTTGTCATTCCCGCGTAGGCGGGAATCTCTTTTGCTATTTATTCCGTGGATAGTGAGATCCCTGCCTTCGCAGGGATGACAAGTGTGAAATCACACTTTTTCGAGCGTATATTTATAGAATTATGCTCAAGCGTGACACACCGGAAGAGGAAAAGTGAAAATTATATTTTTGCCAATTTTGGCGTAGAAATATTGATACTTTCTGAAACCAGTGCATTCAGCATTGCATCCACTTTCTGGCATTGTTCTGCAATCCGGCGCGTGAGGTTGCCAACGGCAATCCCTGCCTGCGTACTGGCGGCAGGCAACTGCTCGATAATACGTGTAAGCGTTACCAGCATGGCGAGTTTTTTATGCAGGTAGATTGATGCTTTCAGCCTTTCCCACTGGTCAACGCCCTTATCACGCGTAATGTAATGCGCCCGTTCGGCAAGGCCTGCGCTTTCCTGCTCCAACTCGGATGACATGACTTCACCCATCACCCCCAGCGGCAGCATGGCCATACCCTCTTTGGAAAGCGGCTCTGCCAGATAGACTTTGATTTCGAGAATTTCGACCATCAGCTCTTCCATACGTTGATTGAGCCGCCCGGCCAGATCATCAGAAGATATTTCCCCAGTCATAAAAAAGCCTCCCTGTATTAAAGGGAGGCTAGCATCCTTACATGTCACTATCGTGACAGCTCAGTGAATTTTTTATGACAGTTTCTCAATATCTCCTTAGGGAAAAGGAATTAACGTTTACGTTCAGTCGCTGGCTGCCTATGCAGTGCATCACATGCCCCGGCAAGGCATGAATCCACGCGTTGCGGATCCACCTGATCCATTAAATCGGGTTCTATAGCCCATAATCTTTCTTGTAATGCTTTCGTATTTATTGTTTTCAAATCCACCATAATTCCCCCTGTTGCGGTAGTTATACCGGTATCTTATGCACCAGCTTGTTGTTCTTGATCCTTGACCAGACTCTGCGCCACATTCAACGCAATGCCACGCACGCGCGCCGGCTGCACCAGCATGCCATTTTCATCGCGCACGCCTTCAAACATCTTGGCGAGCCATGGGCGAATCTTTTCAGCAATTTCCATGATCTGTTTGCCACGGCTCTGTGTTTCTTCACGACGGACAACGCGCACGCCACCTTCGGTGCCAGCAGCGGCCTCGGCCATTTTGGCCTTCTCCACCCAGTGACTGATAACATCTTGTGACATACGATCCTCTAAAATTAACCAATTCATTATTATTAATGATAATAAGGCCGCTAATTTAATAATACGTTAAAATCAGAAATTATTTTTCTGTCACGCTGTAAGCCGCAGTTTTTCTATATTTTTTTGATATTCAGGTGGGTGGTTTTGTGCTTCCTGAGCCAGTCAAGATACTGCGAAAATGCGTCAACCTGGTCATCATTCCTGCCTTCGGGGAATGAAAACAGCTCCTCCTCGAATGCCGCAAGCCACTGCGCCCGCACCGGCAGCAACACCCTGCCTGCCTCACACATGGCTGAAACGGCGGCAAAGCGTGTTACCTTATCAGCCTTGGGCACTATGGCGATCAGCGGCAGCCGCGTTTCGCGTTTCATATCCTGCAACAATTGCTGACCGCTGGCTTTATCCTCCACCAATATGGCATCCGCCTGCCACTGCTCGGCCAAACCGATGAATATTTTTTTCAGCTCAGGATATTCAACGCGCATCACCGCCACATCCAGCATATGGCTTTTACCATCCAGCTCACCAAAGGTAATGCACACGCTGGCATCATTGCCTTTGCCGCTTTTGATGGCCGTATCCCAGCTTTGCACAATACGTGTGCAATCTTCCGGCACTTGCTTATACCGCGCGAACCACCATGGCCGCACCATGCGCCCTTCCTGCGGCACCGGCCTCTGCTGGTACTGCGCAGCAAACACACCACTCCCCAGTTCAGCTTTCGCCTGTTCAATAATCTGCTGATCTTCGCGCAGCGGGTGCATCATCTCACCTGTGCGCATGGTTTTCTTCAGCCGGCCAAAATCATAGACCGTATCTTCTGTTGCAATCGCCGGCAGGCACAAATGCCGCCAGCCGCCTTTGGCCAGTAAATATCCGCTCAGATCATCCGGGTGCAGACGCTGCATAACCAGCACGATCGCCCCCTTCTTTTTATCATCAAGCCTGCTGGCAAAGGTATGGCCGAACCATTCCACCACACCCTCGCGTTTTGCAGCACTCATCGCCTGCGCCGGATTCATCGGATCATCCATGATAAGGATATTACCGCCCTCGCCCGTTGTACTGCCTCCAACAGACGCTGCGAAGCGATAGCCCCTGCGTGTGGTTACGAATTTACGTTTCTCATTCTGATCTCTGGCAAGGCGTGTTTTCGGGAACACGCTTTGATACCACGGCGCATTCATCACCAGCCGCGTATCCAGCGAATGCTTGATGGCTAGTGACGCACTGTAACTCGCCGCAATAATGCGGCAGGTGGGATCATGCCCTAAAAGCCATGCCGGCCACGCCACCGTCACGCATGTTGATTTGAGTGCGCGCGGCGGCATGTTGATGATGAGGCGTTTGATCTCACCCTTCCGAACCGCTTCCAGATATTCACCTATCAGA
>CAZAQK010000178.1:0-2645 GCA_964487265.1 uncultured Rickettsiales bacterium
GAAATGGTCGCGGTCGGGGAAGACTTCATCCTGCATGGGCAGGAATGCCCCGCCAGACTCGACGAGGTAAATGCAGGGCAGGCGGTTCTGGAAGGCTATTTCCTGCGCGCGCAGGTGTTTTTTCACGGTGAGGGGAAAATACGTGCCGCCTTTAACGGTGGCATCATTGGCCACGAACATGCATTCGTGCCCGTGCACGCGGCCAATACCTGTTACCACACCAGCCGAAGGCACGCCGCCTTCTTCCTTATACATGTCAAATGCGGCGAGTGCGGAAAGCTCAAGGAATGGCGAGCCACTATCCAGAATACGGTTAATGCGCTCGCGCGGCAGCAGCTTGCCACGACTGTGGTGACGCTCTACAGCCTTCGCGCCGCCGCCTTCTTTGACCTTGTCTAAAAAGGTTGCAAGTTCATCGGCCAGCTGGCGGTGGTGGGATGCATTATCCTGCAAGGTATCAGAAGGTGTTTTCATGGCAGCAGATTTCATAAATATCAATATGCTAGAGTGAAGATGCGAGCCTAGCGTTCCATGCGGTGTTAGGCAAGGCGAAAGTGGCTTTTATGGGTGGTGAATACCTACTAGCATAAATGCACGCTTGACAGCATATACCCCCATAGGTATATAATACCCCTATGGGTATATTTGTGCGTATTGCTGTAGTTTCTTCGATCGGCCTCTTTTTAGCGGCTCCTGCGGTGCTGGCGCGGCCGGTTTCGTATACCGATGGCTGGATGTTCATGACCATGAACGACCACACGGAATATGCAAACGCACTGAGCTATTCGCCGACAGCGCGCTATGCCATCGGCGTGCGCAGCGAATATTTGCGGGAAGATGGGGAATGGATGCATACGGCAACCTATAATCGCCTGCTCAAACGCTGGAATGCAGCGGATTCGCAGGGGAACCTGTTCCTGCTAACCGGCGCGGGTGCCGCCCAGCATGGTGATGATGTGGATCCGGCGGCAACAGTGGGTATGGAGGCGGACTGGGAAACCCGCCGCATCTATTTCCTCTATGAGAACCGCTACGTCTATGCGGGGGATATCGAACGCTCCTATTCACATAAGGCACGTGTGGGCGTCGCGCCCTACGTGGGTAATTACGATGATGTGCATACATGGCTGATGGTGCAGATAGACCACCACCCCAGCGAGCGCGACAACGTCGTGGTAACGCCATTTGTGCGGCTGTTTAACCAGGAATTACTGGGTGAGGCAGGCATAAGCAACAAAGGCGATGTAATGTTTAATCTAACGTATCAATTTTAACGAAAGGAACTCTTTATGAAAAAACTACTAGCAACGACTATTCTGGCTTCTTTATTTGCAACGCAGGCACTGGCGGAAACCATCCATGTGGGTGTGGATGGGCTGGTGTGTGCATTCTGCGTGAAAGGCATCGAAAACAGCTTCAAGAAGCAGGATGTGGTGGACACCGTAAAGGTAGACCTCGACAAGAAGCTGGTGACTGTTACCACCAAATCCGGCAAGACGATGGATGATACCACCATCAAGCAGGTCATCACCGATGCTGGTTATACTACAACAACCATCCATCATCAGGAGTAGTTATGCGCAGTGCAAAACATGGTATCATCAATACTCTGACTCTTTTTACCTCATTCAGCACGTTGATATGCTGTGCATTGCCCGCACTCTTCGTGACGCTGGGGGCAGGGGCAGCGTTGGCTGGTGTAGTGAGTAATGTGCCGCAGCTGATATGGCTTTCCGAGAACAAGATCGGATTGTTTATCCTTGCAGGTTCCATGCTTGCGCTGTTGGGATGGCTGCGTTACCAGAGCCGCAATGCACCTTGCCCCATTGATCCCGTGAAGGCGGATGCCTGCAAAAAGCTGCGTAAAAGCAGCGGTGTGATTTATGCTGTCTCTGTCAGTATTTACACAGTAGGGTTCTTCTTCGCATTCGTAGCTCCATATTGGATAGGATAAACATATGACCAAAAAGAAAGATGACTGCTGCGACATGCAGTTTACCGATCACACCAAGGAACTGCCTCGGCTGAACCGTGTTTCAGGCCAGATCGAAGGCGTGAAGAAAATGATAGAAAAACGCATGTATTGCCCGGATATTTTGACGCAGCTGCGTGCCGTGCGCTCGGCAATCAACTCCATCGAGGCAAGTATTCTGGAATCGCACCTGGATGCGTGCGTGACGGATGCCTTCAAATCCAAAGACAAGGATAAAACCGCACAGAAAATGCACGAGCTGAAAGAGCTTTACCGCCGGTTTAATGGTTAGGCAGTACGACTAATCCGCGCAACCGATGGCACGGGAAATGATGAGTCGCTGAATTTCCGACGTGCCTTCGCCGATGCGCAGCAGGCGGTGGTCGCGCCAGAAGCGTTCTACATCATATTCTTCCATGAGGCCGTAACCGCCGTGTATCTGCACGGCCATATCGGTGACTTCGCCTGCCACTTCTGAGGCATAGAGCTTGGCCATTGCGCCTTCTTTGGTGAATGGCATGTGGTTATCCGCCATCCAGCAGACTTTATATAAGTAGTTGCGTGCCATTTCGATTTTCATGTGCATGTCGGCGAGCGCAAATGCAATGCTCTGGAAGCCTGCGATTGCTTTGCCGAACTGGCGGCGTTCATTGGCGTAAGCTAAAGCTTTTTC
>CAZAQK010000179.1:0-2630 GCA_964487265.1 uncultured Rickettsiales bacterium
TTGGCGGTTATTTAGTGTCCGTGCATGAACTGGGATTCAACCCAAGCTCTTACCTGAAAAGCACGTTTGAATATCTGGAAACGAAAGACGTGGTCTCAGGCCTGGTGAAAGCTTCCGTGTTTGGTTTCATCATCACGCTAATGGGCTGCTACCACGGCTTCCATTCCAAAGGCGGTGCACAGGGCGTAGGTGCTGCAACCACCCATGCGGTAGTTTCCGCATCAATCCTTATCCTGCTTTCCAACTATTTCCTCACCGCGATTTTCTTCACGGATTGATATGGCACCCAAAATTGAACTTACGGGAGTACACAAAGCCTTCGGCCCAAAAGTGGTGCTGGATGGCATTGACCTGAGTATTGAAAAAGGCCAGTCACTCGTAGTGATTGGCGGGTCGGGCTCGGGCAAATCCGTGCTTATCAAATCTATCCTTGGCATCGTAACGCCTGATAAAGGCAGCATCAAGATCGATGGGCAGGAAGTGACAAAGCTCAGCTTCCGCGATCGGCAAGAAATCATGCGCAAATTCGGCATGCTGTTTCAAGGCGGCGCGCTGTTTGATTCGCTCCCCGTGTGGGAAAATATCAGCTTTGCGCTGCTGCAGAACCATCAGGTAAACAGGAAGCAAGCCAAGGAACTGGCGGTGGAAAAACTGAAATCTGTAGGTCTTGGTGCGGATGTCGCGAACCTTTCACCTTCGGAACTTTCCGGCGGCATGCAAAAGCGCGTGGCGCTTGCACGTGCGATTGCAGCAAATCCAGAGATTATCTTCTTCGATGAACCAACCACAGGGCTGGACCCCATCATGGCTGATGTCATCAATCACCTCATTGTAAAATGCTCCAAGGAGCTGGGAGCCACGACGGTGACCATCACCCATGATATGGCAAGCGTGCGCACCATCGCCGAGCGTGTGACGATGATTTACAAGGGCAAGCTAATCTGGAATGGCGATGTGAAGAATATCGACCACAGCGGCAATGAATATGTAGATCAGTTCGTCCATGGCCGCGCCGACGGCCCGATTACCGCAGCGGTGCGTTAGGCCGCTATCTTTTCGCGCTCTTCGCGTGGCACCCGTGCGGGTACTTTCTTAGGATTGAAATAGAGCGGCTTGCGGTGATGGTTGCCGTGATAATACAGCCCAAACCACAGGAAGTTGGCGAGCTTGTGATAGAGCGTGTGGTCATAATTCGTGGCGTAAGTCTTGCCGTTTTCATCTTTGGGATGTGAATAGTAATTCACATGCGAAAATATCCAGTGGTTGAAAGCGTAAGACGGCACATACAACCACATGAAAAATGCCGGCCCCAAGAGCAAGAACCAAAAGAGCAGATTGCAGGCAGCCATGGCAAGGAACACGGGCTTTAAAATACGGTGCAATACAATAGTGCGTTTTGTTTCCCCATAATGCTCACGGTAACGCTCGGTCACCTTCTGCGAGGATTTCAGGAACATGTGCTTCATGAACTGTGTGAAGGTGTAATCCGCAGGCGGATGCGGGTCATACCGCAGATCATCGGAATAATGGTGGTGCATCAGGTGAATGAGCTTCCAGCCCATGAAGCCCCAGAGCTGGTGCACACCAGCAATTTCACCTGCAACATTATTCATCCATTGCGGTTTGAAGCTTCCATGGCAGGCATTGTGAATGAATACCGCTGATAAGCCGCCAACATAAATAGCAGGCAGAATCAACAGCGGATGCCACCATGCAAAAGAATAGGAAAAGAATTCCGGTGTGCGTAGGCTATACAACATCGCGCACAACGCAACAGATGCCAGCAGATGCAAAGCAAAAGAGCGGATATGCAGGTATGGATCCTGGTAAAAACGTTTAAGAAGCGGCATTGAAATTTACGCTAACGCCCCATGGCAATGTTTATATTTTTTTCCTGAACCGCATGGGCATGGTTCATTGCGGCCTACCTTATCGGAGTGCGCAGGCACGTTTTGTGCTGCTTCCTCGTCATCACCACCGGCCGGATCCTGGCGACTTTCAAATGTTTTGCGCGGGCCGCTCATGGGGGCCAATCCTTGCGGCTTTTCCACATGGATATCCAGATGTGCAATACGGCTGATGACCACTTCACGCAGGTAATTCAGCATCTGCTCGAATAATGAAAAAGCTTCCTGTTTGTATTCATTGAGCGGATCGCGCTGGCCATACCCACGCAGGTGAATGCCCTGGCGCAGATGATCGAGCGACAACAGATGGTCTTTCCACAGCTGGTCGAGCGTTTGCAGCAACACGCGCTTTTCCGCCATACGCATGAGCGGCGCACCGTATTTCTCAACTTTGGCGGCAAAATGCGCGGTGGTTTCCTTGTTCAGGCGTTCCAGCACTTCGGCATCGGCAATGCCTTCTTCCTTCGCCCAGTCAGCTATGGCAAGCTGCAGGCCATACACACGGAAAATTTCCTTCTGCAGATCATCCGCCGACCATTCTTCTGGATAGGATTTGGCCGGGATATGCGTGCTAACATAGCTGCTATTGATCTCTTCGCGCATCTCCTGAATGCTTTCAGACACGTCTTCCGCTTCCATAAGTTCGATGCGCTGCTCGTAAATCACCTTACGTTGATCGTTCATCACGTCATCGAATTTGAGCAGATTTTTGCGGATCTCGTA
>CAZAQK010000180.1:0-2616 GCA_964487265.1 uncultured Rickettsiales bacterium
TCCATTTTTGCAAGAAACACGTCGATCACCTGCTGTGTATCACCCACTCGTTCAACCGCAAGATTGTAATTCATCAATACACATAAATCTGGCGTGCGGTCACAATTCACTGACCGCGCACCATCATTGGCCATAGCCTGCGTGGCACCTGCCATCATCATCCACAAGATTGCTGGCAGGGCGCGTTTCACGAGCGGTAGCACACGGTTTTGACGGCATCAATGATGTGCGCAGCCTGCGGCAATGCCAGTTTTTCAAGATTTGCAGCATATGGCAGCGGCACATCGGCACCCGCCACACGCGCCACCGGCGCATCGAGATAATCAAATGCCTGCTCCATGATCTGCGCAGCAATTTCTGAACCCACACCAGCACTCGGCCAGCCTTCTTCCACTGACACGCAGCGGTTTGTTTTCTTCACCGATTCGATGATGGTTTCCACATCCAGCGGGCGGATGGTGCGCAGGTCGATTACTTCAGCGCTGATGCCTTCTTCCGCCAGTTTTTCTGCGGCTTCAAGGGCTTTTCCCACCATGATGGAAAAAGCTGTAATGGTGACATCCGTGCCTTCGCGCACCACATGCGCCTTGCCGATCTCCAGCACAAAATCATCATTATCCGGCACATCAAAACTCTGGCCGTACATGATCTCATTTTCAAGGAAAATGACAGGGTTGGAATCGCGAATGGCCGCTTTAAGCAGGCCTTTTGCAGATGCCGCGTCATACGGTGCCACCACTTTCAGGCCCGGCACATGCGCATACCAGCTGGCATAACATTGTGAATGTTGCGCACCCACGCGTGAAGCCGCGCCATTCGGCCCACGAAACACGATGGGGCATGTTATCTGGCCACCGGACATATAGCGTGTTTTGGCAGCGGAATTGATGATCTGGTCGATCGCCTGCATGGCAAAGTTGAACGTCATGAATTCCACGATTGGTTTCAGGCCAACCATCGCCGCACCCACGCCGAGGCCAGCAAAACCATGCTCGGTGATCGGCGTATCCACCACGCGGCGATCGCCAAACTCCTGCAACAGCCCTTGCGTCACTTTATACGCACCCTGATACTCGGCGACTTCCTCACCCATCACGAATACTTCTTCGTCGCGGCGCATTTCCTCGGCCATGGCGTCACGCAGTGCTTCACGTACAGTTTGTTTAGGCATAATTCCTCTTATCTTTCATTTCCTTTTGCTTCGGCCCAACAGCCACGCCAGTAATCACCTACTTTTGCGCTGTCGCCATCCTCCAGCATGCAGCCGCAGGCGGTAAGCAGTAAACATCCAATCATTACAGTCACGGTGCGCATCAGCTTGTAATATCCGTCCAGAGCTCAGATTCCGGCGGTTCTGGCGATTTTTGCGCAAACTCGGCCGATTCATTCACGATCTGTTTGATCTCTTTTTCGATATCCTTCAACGCATCTTCATTCACGATGCCTTCACGCATCAAATAGCCCTTCAGTCCTTCAATAGGGTCGCGCTGCTCTTTATATTTTTCGACTTCTTCCTTGCTGCGGTATTTCGCGGGATCAGACATGGAATGGCCGCGATAGCGATAGGTTTTCATTTCAAGCAGGAAGGGACCATTGCCACCGCGCACATATTCCACCGCTTCCATGCCAGCTTCACGCACGGCCAGCACATCCATGCCATTCACCTGCTTGCCAGGAATGCCAAACGCATCGCCGCGGCGATACAGCTCGGTTGTGGAGTGCGAACGCTTCACGCTGGTGCCCATGGCGTATTCATTATTCTCGATGATGTAGATCACCGGCAATTTCCAGAGCGAGGCCATGTTGAACGCCTCATACACCTGCCCCTGATTCACCGAACCATCACCGAAATAGGTGAGCGAAATACGCCCATTTCCGCGGTATTTGTGGGCGAATGCGATACCCGTGCCCAGCGGCACCTGTGCCCCCACAATGCCATGGCCGCCATAAAAATTCTTGGCAGTGGAGAACATATGCATGGAGCCGCCCTTGCCTTTGGAAAAACCGCCGATGCGGCCGGTAAGCTCCGCCATGATGCCGTTCGGGTCCATGCCGCAAGCAAGCATATGGCCATGGTCGCGGTAGCTGGTTATCACCGCGTCATCACCCGTGATGCAATCCTGCATGCCCACGACCACAGCTTCCTGACCAATGTATAAATGGCAGAAACCGCCGATAAGCCCCATGCCGTAAAGCTGGCCGGCTTTTTCCTCGAAGCGGCGGATCATAAGCATGTCGCGGTAAAGTTTCAGCAGCTTTTGCTTGCTAAGCGGTGCTTCGGAGGCTGCCTGTTTTTTGTTGAGTGCCTTATTCATGGGGTACACTTTCTCCTGTTTAACCGGCTTACTGGCCGTTTGCGGAAGGTCGAGAAAATCATTGGCCGTCACCTCACCGTTTGTGGCCTCGGCCAGCTTGGTGAAGAATTCCTTGCGCGGAATGCGCTCCCCACGCAAATATTTATAGATGGCTTGTGCGGAAATGCCGGTTTCCTGCGACAGCTCCTCAATGCTTTTCTTGGTTTTTTGTAAATACGCGTCTAATTTCATAGGCACCCGTTATACAAAATGGATAATATGGAAGCAAGTGCTATTTAGCACTAATACTAATATGGGACAA
>CAZAQK010000181.1:0-2606 GCA_964487265.1 uncultured Rickettsiales bacterium
CTGCGTTTCGCGGTTGCGTGCCTGCTTGGCAGAGCCACCTGCCGAATCACCTTCCACAATGAATATTTCCGTGCCTTTTTGTGCAGAGCGTGAGCAATCCGCCAGCTTGCCGGGCAGGCGAAGGCGTTGGGTGGCAGCTTTGCGGCTTACTTCTTTTTCCTGTTTGCGTTTCAGGCGTTCTTCCACGCGCTGGCCGATATAGGCCATAAGCCGGTTGGCATTTTCCGGATTGCCGGAAATATAATGGTCGAAATGGTCGCGCATGGCGTTTTCCACCAGCCTTGCCGCTTCCACATTTACCAGTTTGTTTTTGGTCTGCCCCTGGAATTGCGGATTTTTCATGAACATGGAAAGCACAACGACTGCTCCACCGAGAATATCATCACCCGTGGCGGCGGCGATTTTTTTGTTATTGGTCAACTCGCCATATGCCTTGATGCCCTTGGTGATAGCCGAGCGCAGGCCGGATTCGTGCGTGCCGCCTTCAGGTGTGGGAATGGTATTGCAATAGGTGCTCACGAATGTTTCTTCATCTGCCGGCCAGTCAATGGCCCATTCAATGCGGCCCATCTTGCCTGCCAGTTCGGCCTCACCGGCAAATGCTTCGCTGGTGATGGGCATGCGGCCATGCATCTGCTGTGCAAGGAAATCGCTTAAGCCTCCGGGGAAATGAATGGTGTCTTTGGCGGGAACTTCGGACCCTTCGGAAAGCAGGGAAGGATCGCATATCCATTTTATTTCAACACCACGGAATAAATACGCCTTCGAGCGGGCGAGCTTATACAGTTTTTCTGGCTTGAACTTTGCGGATTTACCGAAAATATCCGGATCCGGCGTGAAGGCAACGGTGGTGCCGCCTTTGCTTTTAGGGTCGGTGCCGGCATTTTTCAGTTTCGATGTGGCTTCACCACGGCTGTAGGACTGGCGGTATATCTGCTTATTACGTACCACTTCTACTTCCAGATAATCAGAAAGTGCGTTTACGACTGATATACCAACACCGTGCAGACCACCCGACGTGTCATACACCTTGCCGCCGAATTTACCGCCGGAATGCAGCATGGTGAGGATCACTTCAAGCGCGGATTTCTTGGGAAACTTTGGGTGCGGGTCGATGGGGATGCCGCGGCCATCATCACGGATGACAATCAAATTATCCGGCTTCATCTCGAATTCAATGGTGCTGGCATACCCTGCCACGGCTTCGTCCATCGCATTGTCGAACACTTCATTCACCAGATGGTGCATGGCGGTTTCATCGGTGCCGCCAATATACATGCCCGGCCGGCGGCGTACTGGCTCAAGGCCTTCCAGTACCTCAATATCCTGCGCGGAATAGGATGCATCCTTTGCCGATTTTTTATTCGCGAATAGATCTGCCATAATGTCCTAAATTGCATGCTCACCTTAAAGGTGGCAATGGGGGTAATTTACCCGAGTAATACCATGCAAACCGCAGATTTCAAGGGTTTTAGGCATTATTGGCAGCTGGGGCTGATTAGCACCCGTTTTGTGACGGGTAATCTGTCGCGACAAATTTTGATACAGAAACGTCTTGTAATAAGACAGGCAATCGCCTAATCAGCTTCATACTGATACAACTCTGGGGCGCATTTCTTGAAACATTCAACGCTCATTCGGCTTATAGTGCAAAGTTCAATAATGCTGTGCCTGGCCGCCTGCACCGTGGTGGCTGTGCCACCGGCTGCGGATAAGAATGCGCCGATGGAAGTGCCAGCCAGCCAGTCGCTTGCGCTGGGTGCCGGGGATGTTATACGCCTCACCGTTTACGGGGAAGATGTGCTCACCGGCCAATATCCTGTCAATGCTGATGGGTTTGTGGCGATTCCACTGATCGGCGATATTCAGGCAATCGGCCTTATTAAAGATGAGTTGCAGATCAAAATATCGGAAGCACTGGTTCGTGGTGGTTACCTGACATCACCGCAGGTGACGGTGGATGTTGTGTCGACCCGCCCTGTATATATACTTGGTGAAGTTCGTACTCCGGGCAAATATGCATGGCAGCCGGATTTTACGGTGTTCCATGCCATCGCCAGTGCTGGTGGTTATACACCGCGCGCAGCCAAAGGCCTGATACTGATAGATCGTGGCACGGGGCATGATAAGGAGCATTTGAATGCCACGGAAACTACACCCATTTTACCGGGTGATAGTGTAACGGTGCGGGAGCGGATATTCTGATGCCAAACCGTGCCCGGACATATGGCATAAATAGTGTGCCGCAACTGAGGATGGCCTTACCCGCCAATGACGATTTTGTGCCGACTTACGCACTAAAGCGTGTGATGGATGTGATATTGGCCTTGATGCTTTTGATACTGCTATTGCCTGTATTTATGTTTATTGCGCTTATGCTCAAACTGGAAGGACAGGCTGGCAGCATATTTTATGGCGGAACCCGCGTAGGCAGATACGGTAAACCCTTCAATTGCTGGAAATTCCGTTCCATGCAGCCGGACTCAGATCATTTGCTGCATGGATACCTGCATGCTAACCCGCTGCTTAAACGCCACTGGGAAAAATACCGCAAGCTGCCTGATGACCCACGGGTTACGACATATACAGGCTACCTGATCCGCAAG
>CAZAQK010000182.1:0-2601 GCA_964487265.1 uncultured Rickettsiales bacterium
ATTTTTTTGATGAATTCATCAGTGAGTTTCTGGATATCGCCTTCACGTTTCTTTTGTTCGTCTTCAGAAATTTCACCATCTTTCTGCATTTTCTTCAGAGCATCCATGCCGTCGCGGCGCACGTTGCGGATGGCAACCTTACCACCTTCCGAATATTTGCCGGCCACTTTGGAAAGCTCGGCCCGGCGCTCCTGCGAAAGATCAGGAATCGGCACGCGCACCAGCTGGCCATCAGCAATGGCATTCACACCAAGGCCTGCGGCATTGATGGCTTTTTCCACCGATTTCACCACGCCCTTATCCCACACCTGCACAGAAAGCATGCGTGCTTCAGGTACACTCACGGTTGAAACCTGATTAAGCGGCATCATGGCACCATAGGCATCCACCATGATATTATCGAGCATTGCGGCGTTAGCGCGGCCCGTGCGGAGGCTGCCGAATTCGGTGTGGAGGGATTTCAGCGCGCCTTCCATACGGCGGCGAAGTTCGTTGATATCAGCGGTCATGTGAGCTCCTATTTCTTATCGGTAATCAATGTGAATTTGCCTTTGGCGCACACGGCTTGCGCGATTGAGTCCTTGCCCGCGAGCGAAAATACCAGAATAGGGATGCCATTTTCGCGCGCCAGTGAAATGGCCGATGCGTCCATCACTTTCAAATCGCGCACCAGCACTTCATGGTAGCTGAGTTTAGCGAGATGCTTCGCGTTTTTATCTTTCTTCGGATCAGCGGTATATACGCCATCCACCTGTGTGGCTTTCATCAGCACATCGCAGCCCATTTCATTGGCGCGCAGTGCCGCAGCGGTGTCGGTGGTGAAGAAGGGATTGCCGGTGCCAGCCGCAAAAATGACGACGCGGCCACGCTCCATATGGCGTTCGGCGCGGCGGCGGATGTAGGGTTCGCACACCTGCATCATGCTGATGGCGGAAAGCACGCGCGTATCCATGTTCATGCGTTCCAGCGTATTCTGAATGGCAAGTGCGTTCAGCACGGTGGCGATCATGCCCATATAATCGGCGGAGGCGCGCTCCATGCCATTGGCTGCACCCTGCATGCCGCGGAAAATGTTGCCGGCCCCAACTACGATGCAGATCTCAACGCCCATATCCGCCGTGGCCTTGATGTCACGGCAGATGCGCTCGAGGGTTTCATTATGCAGGCCGAATTTCTCAGGGCCCATCAATGCCTCACCGGAGAGTTTCAGGAGGACACGTTTATAGGCGGGCTTGGCCGCTGACTTAGGGGATGATTTTTTCAAGGCTTTGCTCATAGTTACCTGCGTTTGCCTACTTCTGTAGCCATTTCAGCGCATTAATGCAATAGGGGAGTGCTAATCTTAACCGGATTGTCATACAAAAAAGGCCTGCCAAGCCTTATAATAGGCACATGGCAGATAATATTCAGGATCCGCAGAAACTTACTCCTGCATCACCGCAAATGGGAGCTGGTGATGATGAGAGTGCTTATGCCCGTCTTACGCCGGAACTGCAGAAGCTGGTGGATAAGCAGGTTGAAAAACGCGCAGCGATACTGGTTGGATATAACGAAGTATTCGACCGTATCCGCGGCGGTGAGCAGGTCACCACAACTGATTTCGACAATGTGCTTAAAGACAAGGATATTGAATATCCATATCTCCCCACGGATGCAAAGAAAGAATTGCTCCGTGCTACAGTAGAAGCTTTGAAACGTGATATTGCAGAAGAGAAGGCTTTTCAGGTAGAATTAGATAAAAAATATCCCAAGTCAGATGGGGGTGAACCTGAGCCTGGCGTGTTGGATAATGTCCGCTCCGCTTTGCAGAGAACGGAGTTTGTTGAAACAGAAAATGGCGATTACACGGACAAGCTACTTCCCTTGAAAGACAGGATAACGGATGCAGTGAAAGTTGCCGTCATTCCGATATTGGAAGGGTGGCAGAAATTGGATTCCAGTCGTTTCGGTGTTCAGATGGACTTTGACAGTGCTTATGAGGAAAAATCCAAGGCGTGGGATGAAGCAAACCCTGAAATCACCAAAAACATGAACATGGCGGCCATAAATAAGCTCCTTCTACAGCCTCTTAAAGATAAAAATTATCCGCGTGAGAATACTGCACTTGATGCAAGCACGAAGGATACTCCTGCTCTGTTTGCGGATTTGTTGTCAAAAAATCCTGGAGTTGCACTCACGGATGTACATATCTTCGACGACTCATTCAGGTTGGTTTCAGATAATATTAGCACATTTAAAAACTCTGGCGTTGACACAATCTATATAGAAGCACCTAGAAAAGATGCTGAAGAATATCTTGCGTTGTCTTCTGAGGAATTACGGACACTGGTGCGCGAAAGAAAATACAAGGATATAGAACTCAGCCATCCTGATGAAAACGCAGATGCATATTTTGCAAATAAATCCGACGATGTGGATGCTGCGTATTTTACGATGATTGCCGATGCCAAGGAAAAGGGCATACGTGTGTTGGCCATGGATATAGAAGATGAAAATCTGACATTCTTTAATGATCTTGATCCGGATTGGCGGCGTATCGGCGTTACCAACGCAGCATGGACCAATGCCATCAAGCAGGACCGCGCACAGTTGGAAAAAGAA
>CAZAQK010000183.1:0-2582 GCA_964487265.1 uncultured Rickettsiales bacterium
AAAAAATTCGATGGTGAATATCCGGCACGTTTTGAAAAGGAAGTGTTTGAATATCTTTCCATACATGAGAAGGAATTCGGCAAGAAGATCGCATCCAAATTCAAAAACCCCATCATGACGCGCGAAACATTCATGGCACTGTGCGATGAGTTCCGCTCACCGCATCTGTGGAAATATGAAAACGGCCAGTGGAAACTGCGCCACACGGTGTTTGCTAAATAGCTAAGCGAGTTTCAGCACGTAAAAGAGCTGGCCATTGAACGGTGACGTGGAAACTGCGCCTGTCGTGTAGTTCACAGAATAACGCTCAATGCCATAAAATCCCGTGCGCATATATAATCTTTCGATCTCATGTGGGGTGAATAAATGGCCGGAAGCTGGGAAAGATTTATCACCGATCTTCCATTCATAATGGGCATCGCCACGTTTTTCATCAAAAGCCAGCGCATCAATCACACGCCGTTTGAAAACATTCCAGCTTCCATAGGAAAGCCGGTTGTGGCGGTTATTGACATCCAACATAACGATACCGTCAGGTTTCAATTTTGCTGCCATCGCGCGCAGGGTTTTCAGGCGCGCATCAGAATCAGCCATATGACCAAATACGTTCCACAAAACGGTTATGGCATCAAAAGGTTCTTCTGTAAGCTGATCCAGCTGGTCGCCGCATACATTATGCACTGTAAAGCCTGTTGCCGTTCTACATAGCGCGGACATATTCTCGCTGGGCTCCACAGCAACAACATTGGTAATGCCAACCTGTGCGGTTATTTTTTTAAGGCGCCTGCCGTCGCCGGATCCAATATCCAGCAGGCGCATTCCGGGTTTCAGGCGTTCTGCAACCAGCCTGTCTACAGCATCCAGATAAGCCTGCCGGGTGCTGGAGTACTCTGCATAGCTGGGCGCGATGGCATCATAAGCCGCCAGCGTGTTCTGCTGCGCGGTGGCTACCATGCGGTCCACCCTCCATCTATCAGCATGTGCTGTCCGGTGATGTAGGCTGCATCTTTGGAAAGCAGGAAGGCAATAATGCCGGAGACATCCTCTTCCTTTGCCATGCGGCCCAGCGGTGTGCGTTTTTTGTATCGTTCAATGAATTGCGGGTTCTGCCCGCGCTCGATGCCACCCGGCGATACCATGTTCACGCGCACATACGGTGCCAGGACGGTGGCCAGCCAGTGCGTGGTTGCAAGCAGGCCGCCTTTGCTTGCAGCATAGGCAGCAGGATTAGTCATTTTCGTGCCCTCATACAGGCTATGGTCAGGCCCAACAACACCGTATATCGAGCCGATATTCACCACCGACGCATCATCAGATTTTTTAAGGAGTGGATGCAGTGCCTGCACCAGAAAGAATGGCGCAAGCAGGTTTACGCGCATTACTTTTTGCCAGGCTTCGTAGCTTTCTTCAGCGAAAGGAACGCCCCAACCCGGTGTTGCATCATAAAACGCTGCATTATTCACCAGATAATCCAGCCGGCCACATTGCTTTTCAATGCTTGCAGCAATTTTCGCAAAGGTTTCAGGCTGCATCAGATCTGCTTCGATAAAGCAATGTTTGCCGCCATACTGCTTGACGAGTGAGGCTGCAAAATCATTGCCTGCCTGCGCATTCTTATCCAGCACGATGACATCAACGCCGCGCTCAGCAAGCCTGTGGCCAACGGCCTGTCCCAGATGGCCGGCACCGCCGGTGATAGCTGCTACGTAACGTGTCATGATTTCTTCCTTGCGTGGTATGGGTGGGTAAGCATCAGTTCGGCGAGATACATGTCATAATGCGTGTCAATATCCAGTGCACGCTCCGGCGGGATGATCACATACCCCACGCGGCCTTCCATCAGCTTGCTACATTGCTTGATATAGGCGGCATTGCCGACATACACACAGGTGGTGACATCATACATATCCGGCACATCCTGCCGGCGCACAGCATTCGAGCCACTGATGGCGATGTTGATTAAGTCTTGCTCGTTGATGGTCACCATATTCAAATGCGGATTGCGGTGGGCAGGGCTGATGCCAAAAAGCACATCACATTCACCATGCAGGAATTTTTCCACCGCGGCATCGATATCTTCCGGTGCGCGCAGTGGCGAGGTGGCAGGTAGCGAAATAAAAGGTTCAGGTTTATTGCCTGCAAATAATTTCGGGTTGCTGTCGATGGCGTGTTTCCATGCCAGTATTTCCGGTGTGTTATCAGCGGCAAGCTCGGCAGGGCGCATCAGTACTTCCGCTCCTGCTGCATTTGCCGCATCGGCGATGTTTGCATCATCAGTGGAAACTACTACGCGGCTTACCGATTTGCTGGCAAGGGCAGAGGCAATGCTATGCGCAATTAGCGGTTTTCCGGCAACCGGATGAATATTCTTCTGCGGTACGCCTTTCGAGCCACCACGCGCAAAGATGAAAGCGGTGTAGCCACTCATGCTGCTTTCGCCTTTGCAAAATGTACCATCTGACGCGCACCGGTATCACTTGCCTTCTTGGCCATATCCACCAGTTCAAGCACCCGTGCTGCTGACGTGGCGTCCGCCCATTGGCTGAAAGTTTCAGTATGCGGATATTTAGCAGCGTATCCCT
>CAZAQK010000184.1:0-2579 GCA_964487265.1 uncultured Rickettsiales bacterium
ACGCGGTTTATATAGCGCCATGCGCCTTCTATGCCGGCGTCTGTCCATTCCAGGTCACGATCGGGTGGTGAATCAGAAAGCATGAACAGGCGGGCGGCATCAGTGCCGTAGCTATCCATGATATGACGCGGATCAACCGTGTTCTTCTTCGATTTGCTCATTTTTTCGATGCGACCAACAGTCACGGGCTTACCAGTAGCGGCCTCAACCATTTTACCATCATGCCCGGAAATTTCTTCCGGCGAGAGCCATTTGCCCTCAGCATTCTTATAGGTCTCATGGCAGATCATGCCCTGTGTTTCGAGGCGTTTGAACGGTTCTTTGATGTCCATCAACCCACACTTGGTGAGGGCGCGGCAGAAGAAACGCGAATAGAGCAAATGCAGCACCGCATGTTCAATACCGCCAATATAACAATCCACCGGCAGCCAGTATTTCACAGCATCTTTGGCAAGCGGGTTGGCGTCCGGTGTGGTGGCAAAACGTGCAAAATACCATGAGGACTCAAAGAACGTATCGAACGTGTCGGTTTCGCGGCGCGCAGCCTTACCGCATGTCGGGCAGTTCACATGTTTCCATGTCGGGTGGTGATCCAGCGGATTGCCGGGCTTATCAAACGTCACATCGCGCGGCAGTTCCACCGGTAGGTTTTTTTCCGGAACCGGAACAACACCACACACTTCGCAATGAATGATGGGAATAGGGCAGCCCCAGTAACGCTGGCGGGAAATACCCCAGTCACGCAGGCGGTAATTGATCTTGGCAGTACCGCAGCCAATTTTTTCCAATGCTTCGATGGCGCTTTTTTTGGCATCCTCAACCGAAAGTCCATTCAGGAAATCGGAATTGATGAGCGATCCATCGCCTGTATAGGCTTCTTTCAATGGCTCAACACGACCGCTCACTACGGGAAGGATTGGCAGCTTGTATTTTGTGGCAAAATCAAAGTCGCGCTGGTCATGCGCCGGGCAACCGAAGATCGCGCCCGTGCCATAATCCATAAGCACGAAATTCGCAACGAACAGCGGCACTTCACGGCCATCGAACGGATGGATAATTTTGAGGCCGGTATCAAAACCTTTCTTCTCGGCTTTTTCGATGGCTTCTTCGGAGGTGCCGATGCGTTTGCATTCTTCGATGAACGTGGCGAGTGAAGCGTGATGCGCGGCAAGTGTTTGCGATAATGGATGACCGGGAGATATGGCACAGAATGACATACCAAAGATGGTGTCAGGACGGGTGGTGTAAATTTCCAGATCCGCAGGTATATCTGCCAACTGCGAACCACCAATTGCCAATTGCAGCGTCGCCCCTTGCGATTTTCCTATCCATTTATCCTGCATGATGCGGACTTTTTCCGGCCATTCCTTGAGGCCATCTAAGCCAGCCAGCAGGTCATCGGCAAAATCAGAGATACGCAAAAACCACTGCGAAAGCTTGCGCCTTTCAACCAGCGCGCCGGAACGCCAGCCTCTTCCATCCACCACCTGTTCGTTGGCAAGCACGGTGTTATCCACCGGGTCCCAATTCACTTCCGCTTCCTTGCGGTAGGCAAGGCCAGCCTCAAGGAACTTCAGGAAAAACGCTTGTTCGTGTTTGTAATACTCTGGCAGGCAGGTGGCCACCTCACGCGACCAGTCATAGGAAAGCCCGCATTTTTTGAGCTGATCGCGCATGGTGGCTATGTTGGAGAGCGTCCAGTCGGCCGGATGTGATTTATTTTGAATAGCGGCATTCTCAGCGGGCAAGCCGAACGCATCCCAGCCCATCGGGTGCAATACATTATAACCCTGTGCGCGTTTGACGCGCGCCACCACATCGCCCAGTGTATAGTTGCGCACATGGCCCATATGGATGTTGCCGGACGGGTAGGGGAACATTTCCAGCACATAATATTTAGGCTTTTTGCTATCAGCACTCACGGCAAACGTGTTTTTTTCCTGCCAGTGACGCTGCCATTTGGCTTCAGATTCGCGGAAATTATAGCGAGCAGTATCGTTCATATGTCTCAATTAGTTCCGCGGGAATTACGGATATTATTTCTTTATCTGGTCAACGCGCAGCTGGCGGGCGCGGGTAAGAATGGTATCTTCCAGCGTGCGTGCAACTTTTGTATCCACCTGCTGATCCTGCCAGCCAGAACCCGATCTCCTCTGCTTGAACAGGGTGATCTTCACACCATCCGCACGAAGGGTTTTATCAAGGATCAGGGCGTTCACCTTGAAACGTTCACCCGGTGTTTTCGGGTCTTCATACCAGTCGGTGATGATGACGCCGCCAAATGGGTCAGCCGATACCAGCGGCATGAAAGAAAGCGTATCGAGCGTGGCGCGCCACAGGAAGCTGTTCACCCCAAGCGGTGAGTTGGATTCATCGCTTTTCTTGCCGCCTGAAAGTAGAATACCATCTTCACCGGTTAGTTTTCCACGGCCGGCGCGGCGAACATCCTCGGCATCCATGGGCTGCCCAGCTTCCGTCTTGTTCTCGGAACCGGAACAGGCAACCACAAATAATATAGGGATCAGCAATAAAAAACGTTTTTGCATAGGAATTTAAATACCTCGAAATTACACACCCAG
>CAZAQK010000185.1:0-2565 GCA_964487265.1 uncultured Rickettsiales bacterium
TGCCCGATACCAAGGAGAAAGAGAATTTTGTAAAGCGCATCACACGCCACACAATGGTGCATGAGCAACTGCACTTCCTGTTCCGTGGTTTTCCGCGTGCATCGCACCCTATGGCAATTATGGTGGGTGCTTCAGCATCACTTTCCGCGTTCTATCATGATTCACTGGAAAGCGGAGATGCAACCGAGCGTGAGCTTGCCATGTACCGCATGATCGCAAAAATGCCAACAATGGCAGCCATGGCCTATAAATATTCCATCGGCCATCCATTCAACTATCCGCAGAATGATTTAGGGTTCACCGAAAACTTCCTGCACATGATGTTTTCAACACCATGTGAGAAATACACCGTAAATCCGATTCTCGCCAAAGCGATGGATAAGATTTTGATCCTGCATGCTGATCATGAACAGAATGCATCTACTTCCACGGTGCGCATGGCCGCCTCTTCCGGTGCAAATCCGTTTGCATGCGTTGGCTCAGGTATTGCTTCTCTCTGGGGACCGGCTCATGGCGGTGCCAACGAAGCCGTTATCAATATGCTTGAAGAAATCGGTGATGTGAAAAACATTCCGGAATTCATCAAAAAAGTAAAAGATAAAAACTCAGGTGTGCGCCTTATGGGTTTTGGCCACCGCGTATATAAGAATTATGATCCACGCGCTAAAGTACTACACAAAACCTGTCAGGAAGTGCTTGGTGAGCTTGGACAGATCAATGAGCCACTCCTCAAGATCGCTGTGGAACTGGAGCGCATTGCCCTCTCTGATGAATATTTCGTGGAGCGCAAGCTGTATCCGAACGTAGACTTTTACTCTGGCATTATTTACCGCGCCATGGGTATCCCCTCCAAGCTGTTTACCGTGCTCTTTGCAGTAGCCCGCACAGTAGGCTGGGTGGCACAGTGGAAGGAAATGATGGAGGATCCAAAACAGAAAATTGGCCGCCCTCGCCAGCTATTTAACGGTTCTGGGCAACGTCAGTTCATACCGCTTGATAAGCGTTGATAGGGTGACACTTGTCAACATACTGTAAATAATGTATAATATTAGTCGGTGCTTTTGGTTTAACAATATGGGGGTCTATTATGGGTGGTTCTAAAATGTGCGGCTCTGGCTGCAGCGGAATGTTCTGGTGGCTAACACTGCTGGTAGCTGTTCTTGCCGTACCTTCCGCAGGCATTATCTTAACCTCTTTTGTGCCAACGGGTGATGGTTTTGGACAGGTGCTTGTATTCATTATTGCGTGCTGGCTGTGCACCTATCTGGGTATGCGCCTGATGCAGCATCCCAAGATGTCTGAAAAAATTGACATGAACAATAAGTAGGCCAATAAAAAAACCCGCCACATGGCGGGTTTTTTATTCTGTTTTACTGAAATCTACTCGACCAGCTTGAGCAGTCCAGCAGGCAGCCTGTTACCTTGAGCTGCAAGGCTTAAGCTTGCTTCACGTTGGATATTAAGCAGCGAGTAAATAGTACTCTCTTCGGCAAAATCCGTATCCACAAGAACAGATCGGGCCGCATCCTGATTAGCAACAGCGGTTTCTATGCTAGCCGCCAGATAGCTCACGGATTGCTGGAATGCACCAATGTCTGCGCGAGTAGCTGTGATATTGCCCTGTGCAAGTTCCAATGCTTCAATCGCACGCTCGGCACCATCAGCGGTGAGTACGTTAAGCGACTGGCCGGAAAACAATGCATCGGTGGTCAAGCTCTCGATCTCAAGCGCATTGGCATCGTCTTCGCTGTCGCCGGAAAGCACATCGTCGATGGAAAGCGAGTTATCACCTGATACACTGCCATCAAGCAAAGCTTTGCCACCAAATTTTGTATTACCTGCAATGCGATCAATTTCTGCAGATATCTGCTGGAACTGCTGGTTCAACGCATCACGATTCTGCTGATTCAGCGTCGGCGATTTCGCCTGTATCGCAATATCTTTGAGTTCCTGCACCAGATCACTGATCTGCTCGGCACCACCATCAGCAACCTGCAACAGGCTGGTTGCCTGCGCTGCGTTGCTGGAAATTTCCTTAAGGCTTGCAAGTTCGGTTTGCAGCTGTGTTGCGATCGAAAGCGCGGCAATATCATCTGCTGCACGATTCAACTTCTTGCCGCTGACAAGACTGGCAACCGCAAGCTGCAGCCTGTCGCTGATGCGTTGCGAGTTCTGTTGCTGTGTAACTGTGCCAAAACCTGAGAGTGGATTAATCGGCATAACATCCTCCTGACGAAAACCGGCCTGAAAAACCGGGCGGGCATACGTACCCAACTATAATTCCACAATAATTGTATAGTATAATAGTTACCAGACAGTTAATCAATAGGTTGCTGGCTTTGCTAAGCCGCCAAATCCATCAAATTACCTGAAAATTCAGCCGGTTGAAAAGAATTGAGATCGTCAATCCCTTCGCCTACCCCTACCGCATGAATGGGTAACCCGAACTGCCTGGCCAATGCCACTACCACACCGCCTTTGGCCGTTCCATCCAGTTTGGTGATGATGAGACCGGTTACTTCCGCCGTATCCCGGAAAGCCTGCACCTGTGAAATGGCATTTTGC
>CAZAQK010000186.1:0-2489 GCA_964487265.1 uncultured Rickettsiales bacterium
AAATCGCGTGTCGAGTTCCGGCCTGTCGCGCAGCATATTTTTGCCACCAACACCCTGCCGCCGTTTCAGGGCGGGATGGATCGCGGGGTACAGCGTCGCCTGCTGGTCATCACCTTCAACCGCGTGATCCCGATTGAGGAGCGTATCGAGGCCATCGGACGGCGTATCGCCTCCGAAGAAGCTGATCATCTTCTGGCCTGGGCCGTTCAGGGGGCATCACGTCTGATCCGGCAACGGAATTTCACCATCCCACCCAGCAGCAAAATCGCATTGACTGATTGGATTTTGGGGGCCGACCCGGTGCTGGCGTGGCTTGATGAATGCGTCGAGATCAAGCTTGCTGTTGGCAACATCCCTATTACCACTCGCGCGGTTTATGACGAGTTTCATACCTGGGCGGTGGCCGAAGGTTTCAACCGCGACAAGCTACCTGCCATCAACGGGTTTGTGCAGCGGGTGCTGGCGAATGCCCAAGGCGTAGAATCCAAACGCACCAAAACAGGCCGTGTTTTTCTTGGGCTTTCACTCAAGCAAGCTGCGCCCGCCTCAACCTACGCACAATCACGCTATGGGAGGTGACGCATGGGTGACGCAAAAGTGACGCGATTTCAGGCTTATGTTGTTGATTGTGTTGAGATGATTCACCCACACCCCAACCATCGCGATATAGGGGGAAAATGTGATCAATATATATCACATCATTATCCTGCATATATAAGGGTTGACCACCAAGTGCGTCATCTCAGCACCATCAATGGGTTAGATGCATTTTGCCGTCATTTCAGTGTCACCGATGCGTCACCCGCAACGCTGCAATCCCCATCTCTCAAACCAGATTTCTTTCCCGCGCTGACAGATCGCGCCCCATCTGTCAGGTCACTGCCGCCTTTTTGGCAGTACATCACCCCTGAAAGGAACAATCCATGAAACCCGAAACACAAAAACAGATCGCTGCCACGCTCAAAGCATTCAAGCCGATTGAAGCCTATATCGCGCAGAAGAAGAAAATCGCTGCCGCTTTCGAGGCGCTCGAAGAGAAAGTTGCCCGCACCGGAGCCGAGCATAAATCCTTCCTTCAAAAAGCCGGGGCGCTTGAAGCTAAACGCCTGCTTGGTGAAGCCAGCGATGCCGATGCGCAAGTGCTGGATACTGACCTGATCGCCGTCCGCGACCAACAGGATCGCCTGTCTGCTGCACGTCAGGCGTTAGAGTTGCAGCAGGCGGAACTCGACCGTCAGGTTAAGCCGCTTTACGAGGCGGCGGGTCAAGCCATCGGCGATCTGCGCCGTGTGATAGAGGCTGAGCTTGATCAGGAAATGCAGCAAGCGGCGTCCATGCTCACCTCCATCGTCAACAGGCTGTATGCCTTTCGTAATGCAACGGGGATTGGTCTGCCCAGCCGTGAAATCATGGACATGAAGATTCCGTCCGTGGTCGATGGCACAAATCTGTTTCAAGAGCCTGCCCGTTTTCACCCACGCAATGACAGTGTGATTGAAGCCGCATGGGAAAAAGATAAGGACGCGAAGGCGCTCCACGATAGTCTGCGGGCGTTTGGCGTTGCCTACAGCATCCTGCACCGTGACGAGCGGCGCGTTGATGACGCGCAACGGCAGACAGAGCGTGACACTGAGCAGCCGCGCGCTGCCCATGACGCCGCCTGATAAAATCTTGGGTCCTTCCTACCCGAAAACCTATACGGGCGGGCAAGGCCCGGCGGTTTTCTAGCGACAGGCCCGCAAAACGGGTTACAGGCCGGTTACATGGTTACGGATGCAAATGGCTTTCGCTTTGAAATATTTGAATAATCCGGCAATGTCGGGGCTGTAACCCTTCTAGACGGAGGGTACAGCACACATCTTCATGTCTGTTTTTCCGCTATTTATGCGGATAATCAGACATGATAATTAAATAGTAACTTTCTTATGTTGAAATGTACGCATAAATAGCGGATAATCAGACATGATTGTGGAGAAACCCAAAAACTATCTGTTTTCCTATGTGAACGGCCTTCTGTCCGCTGGACAGGCCGTTTTCGCGCGCGAAGACGCCTTGAAAACGCTTCAGGTCGAGCAAGGGGCGTTTCTGGATGCGGCGGGACGGCTGCAGAAACAGGGAAAGCTGATCAGCCCGCGCCAAGGCTTCTATGTCGTTGTGCCACCGCAGTACCAGTCCTGGGGTGCGCCGCCACCCGGCTGGTATATCGACGATCTGATGCGGCATGAGGGGCGGCCTTATTATGTCGGGCTGCTCAAGGCAGCGGAACTGCATGGCGCAACGCACCAGGCTGTCATGGAGTTTCAGGTCATCACGGACAAGCGCCTGCCGCGCATCGCCGCAGGCCGTTCAACGCTCTCTTTCTATTACCGCAAGGACATGTCTGCCCTTGCCGCTGGCATCGCCGATCACAAGACGGATACGGGGCGCATGAAAATTTCCTCTGTCGAACTGACGGTTTTCGATCTGCTGCGCTATCCGCAGGCGGCGGG
>CAZAQK010000187.1:0-2474 GCA_964487265.1 uncultured Rickettsiales bacterium
TGGCTTTGGATATTCGTGAACATCACCTTAAGGTCTTGGCCACCCTTGGCATCGTGGTCATATTTACCACTCATGATGGCTTTAGTTGCATTATTCGCCAGATGACGCTGGGCAAAACTCTCCACTTCTTTGCGCAGGCCTAACCTTTGCTCCGGTGATTCCTGTGATGAGGTTACGGGTGCTGCTTCTGTTGCAACAGCTGGATCACCTGTCGCAGGCGTTGTATTAGTCACCCCATAAGGCAGCACTGCCGGCATCGCAAGATTCACACGCCCAGGGCTTTTATATTCCACCACGCCGCGCTGCTGCGCACCCGGAATACCGTATTTTTCCTTTTCGCGTTCAAACTGGCTGAGTGATAGCGGGCTTTCGATATCCAACGTACGTTTTACATCGCTCATTGCCTCGCCACGGGCGATCCTGTAGCGGTTATCAGTATTTGAAAAACTGTCACTGCCCAGAAATGTAAAGAGCTGGCGGCTGCCTTCCCTGCTGTTGACAAAATCCACGCGCGCGCCACGTTCCACCGTAACGATCTTTTTGCCGCTGCCATTCCCAAAGGCAAGGGTTTTGGTACCTGCTTTAGCGTTTTCCGTTAATTTGCCATCTGGTGTAGCGAGATCATACTTGGTGACTTTTGGTGTGGTGGCTGCCGCTGCACGATCAGGATTGTTGGTTGTTTTTTTGCTGTCCACGCCTGTCATGCTGGTTAGTTCAATCGGCGTCACATCGGCCTGCGCAGATTGAATGCTTTCACCCGACAATGTAAAAGAACCCCTGATCAATAGTGGTTCGCTGGTCATCAGCTTGATACGCGGGGCAAACTTCGGATCGATATCGAGGCTTGAACCCGCACCATTACCCGTGAGCACAAGCGTATCATCCTTGCCGACTTTCACACCGATATCGTGAATGCCAACACGCACACCACCATCGGGACGAATCGTGATTTGCTGGTTTCTTTCTATACTGATTACGACCGGATCGGGCATATCACTTCAGGCTCTATAAAAACTGTTTCTAATCAAGGCTATACTAAAATACTTAATAATGAATATCAATGCTTGCGGCACTCAATAACCCATTGTTTTTTATCTATTTATTCTGGCTTCACGATTCTGTAACTTTCGCTGGGCCTCACGGGCTGCAAAACCATGCCCTCTGCTGGCTTCACCAGCAACATCCGCGGTCACCGGCAGGGACAATGAAAAATGCATCATATACGGTTGCGGTTTGTTTTCATGGCGCAGTTTTTCATAGATCTTCTGCATCACGGTTTCCTGCCGTGCAGGATCTGAAACCTTGTCTGCCACCTGTGCTGCCATTTCTGCTGGCACATCGCCTTTGGCAACGCGGTCCAGAGCTTTATCTGAAAGTTTGGAGAGGCGATATGAAAGTGTGAGGTTGCCCTTGTCCATTTGCAGCTGTGGCAGCAACATGGTCTGCACGCGGCCGGATGCCGCTTCCTTGAACACTTTTGCAGAATCCACCACATCGGCACGGCCATGCTGCATGTTTTTATACGCGGCGATAACGCGTACATCTTCCGGTGTGTAACCATCGGCTTCACGCAGCACGATAGCGGAAATCTTACCCGGACCATTGCCTTCAGCATTAGTGCGTTTTGCAAGTTCGAGCCGGTGATGACCATCGGCTACGAACACACTGCCATCAAGCCGTTCATGCACCAGTATGGGGTTGCTGTGGAGTATCGGGTCCCATTGCTTTACCTGATAGCGGCCTTTGCTGGTTACGCCATTCTTATCGCCGCCGGAACGGAACTGGTAGGTTGCGGGATCGGTTTTAATGGATTCGGGATCGAAATAAACGATCTGGCCGGAATGGCTGGATGCTTCAAATTTTTTGACGATGGAAGGAACAAGCTGCTCTACCTGAAGGCCAGCGAGTGCCTGCCATGCCTTATTGGCATCAACAACATTGTGGTACGCTCCCCCACGAATGTCTACGGCACTGACCACGTTTTCTCTTCCTTACAAAAACCCCCGCCTGTTACGCGGGGGGTTTTTATTTTAATTATTATTCTGGCAACAACCGAAATGCATTACGACGCAATACCACGAACCTGTTTTGCCTGTTTTTCACGTTCTGCAGCCACTTGGTCTCCCTTGGTATCTTTTTTTCCTGCTTCCAGTTTTTCCCGCATTGCCTGAACCTGACTAATATGTTCTGCCGGTTTCTCTGCTGTTTCCACCGCTGGCTTTACTTCTGCTGCCGGAGCTTCAACTTTTGGTTCTTCTGATTTTGCAGGCGTTGCTGCTTTCAATTCTTCAACCACTTTTGCACTCATCTGGTCTGCCTGAGCCTGCGTGATAACACCATCTGTTTTCTGGCTTTCAACCAGCTTCTGCTGGGCAAGCGCCGAAGTAAGTGCGGTCTGAAGCGTAACATTATCGAGATCACCGCGAACATTGGCTTCCATCATGGCAACGGTTGCATCGAGCATCGCCTCACTA
>CAZAQK010000188.1:0-194 GCA_964487265.1 uncultured Rickettsiales bacterium
TTTCTATGGATGCGGTGATCGGGAAGTTAGCAGCCTAACCCAAGCTCATCCCTGAATCGCGGCCAAGGTCGCGTTGTGGCATTGGGGCTTCCTGCGGAATACCTTTGCTCACATTGCCCAGATCGGCGCGGGAAACATCCGCCACTGAGCCATTAAGCTGCGCGGCCATGCCCGCGCTCATATTCAGCGCAACC
>CAZAQK010000188.1:210-2465 GCA_964487265.1 uncultured Rickettsiales bacterium
ACACAGAAACCGCGGAATATCCGGCATCTTCCATGCCCGCGGCAGTGCTGCGCGCACCCTGCGATTCAGGGGCCATGACTTCCGCAACGCGGGATATGAGACCGGGTGTTTTCATAGGTTTATTCTAGCGCATATCAATGCATTTGCCAAGCTGGCCAAATGCCGTATAAGTTTTAGGGTAATAGTATAACCCCCAGCCCAACCGCCCTATGCTCACTGCTTTTGAACGCATGGTTGCCCTTCGTTACCTTCGCGCCCGCCGCGAGGAAGGCTTCATTTCGGTCATCGCCATGTTTTCGCTGGTGGGCATTGCGCTCGGTGTGATGACGCTTATTGTGGTGCTTTCCGTCATGAACGGGGTACGCTCGGAAATGATCCGCAGCATCGTGGGGTTAGAAGGCCATGTGACGATATATGCCAACGGGGCGGCAGGCCTTACCGATTATGATGCATTAAGCAAACAGCTGGCCACTCTGCCGGATGTGGTAAGCGCACTTCCCAAAGTGGAAGGCCAGATCATGGCCAGCAACAAGGGCAGGGCGATGGGGGCGATGGCCGTTGGTTTCCGCGCCGAAGACCTGAAATATAAACAGCTTCTTTCCACGCGCATGAAAGAAGGAAGCCTTGCTGCCATGGAATCCGGCGAAGGTGTGGTCATCGGCAGCCGCATGGCCGAGCGGCTTGGCATTAAGCTCGGTGATGAAATAACACTCATATCGCCGGAAGGACGCGCAACGGTTGCAGGTTTGATGCCGCGAGTGAAGGCATACCCCGTGGTGGGTATATTCTCCATCGGCATGTTCTCCTATGATAACGGGCTTATCGTGATGCCATTTGCCGAAGCGCAGATTTATTTCAAGCTGCGTGACAATGGGGCGGATAATGCCAGCAGCATCGAAGTAATATTGCAAAATCCAAGTGCCGCGAAAAGCAACGCACGTGAGATAAGCAAGCAGCTGCCGAGCCTGCGCGTCTATGACTGGCAGACTTCCAACAGCCATATTCTGCAGGCGGTGCTGGTGCAGCGGAATGTGATGTTCCTGATCCTCATGCTCATCATCGTGGTGGCGTCCTTCAACATTATCTCAAGCCTCATCATGCTGGTGCGCGAGAAGGGCAAGGATGTCGCAATATTGCGCACCATGGGTGCCAGCCGTGCTTCCGTGATGCGCATATTTTTTGCCTGCGGTGCCAGTGTGGGCGTGGTGGGTACATTTATCGGCATCATTTTCGGGCTGCTCATTGCGTTCAACACCGAAAATATCCAGCTCTGGCTGGAATCGATGATGGGGCATAAATTATTTGCTGATGAGCTGTATTTCCTCTCGCATTTGCCATCGGAAGTGAATGGCTCGGAGGTAATTATTGTGAGTGCAATGTCGCTGCTCATTTCATTCCTTGCTACGCTCTATCCGGCGCGCCGTGCGGCCAGCCTGAATCCGGCGGAGGGTTTGCGTTATGAGTAATGTGCTGAACCTCAAAAACATCAACAAAATATATGAGCAGGGCGGGCAGAAGCTGCCTGTACTTGCTGGATTAAATCTTTCCATCAACAAGGGCGAGATTGTGGCTCTGGTTGGCCCGTCCGGTTCTGGCAAAACCACGCTGCTGCAAATTGCCGGCATGCTCGACACACCTACATCCGGTGAAGTACTGATAGATACTGAAAATGTAGCAACCGCTAATGATGCCAAACGCACCATGCTGCGGCGTGTGAAAGTTGGGTTTGTTTACCAGTTCCATCATCTGCTGCCGGAATTTTCAGCGCAGGAAAACATCATGCTGCCGCAGATGGTGGCGGGTGTTTCAACTGCTCAGGCAGCAAAAAAGGCACAGGATTTACTTGGCATGTTAGGGCTGGAGAATCGTGTATCACACCGGCCCGCCAAGCTTTCCGGCGGGGAACAACAACGTGTGGCGATTGCCCGCGCGCTGGCGAATGACCCTGTATTGCTGCTTGCCGATGAACCGACCGGGAATCTCGATGCGCACACGGCGGAGAGTGTTTTTGCCCTGCTGATGAAAGTCATGAAAGAGCGTGGTTTGGCAGGGTTGGTTGCCACACATAACATGGAACTTGCCGCGCGCATGACGCGCATTGCGCGCCTCAAAGATGGGGAGATTGCATGACGCCGGATTTTATCCATCTGCGTGTGCATTCCGCTTACTCGCTCCTTGAAGGAGCTATTCCAATTAAAGATCTGGTAAAGTGGTGCGTAAAGCAGCAGATGCCTGCTGTTGCGATTGCCGATCAT
>CAZAQK010000189.1:0-2428 GCA_964487265.1 uncultured Rickettsiales bacterium
GGCGGTTCTGGCCAATATTGACCGTGACCTGATGCTCAAGCGGCTTGAACGCCCAAGGGAGCTTTGGATCGGTGTTCGCATCGAAGCGGACGGTAACTTCGCGGGTGCTAGCCTTGCCCGTGTAGGGCTTGGCATCTGCCCGCTGGGTGGTGCCACCAAAACCAGTGACCTGACAGAACAGGCGGTACAGTGGCGCGCTGGCATAGGCCAGCATCACCATGCCGACGGCGATGGACGCGAGTTGAAGCGCGAAGCTGCGGTTGGATTTCATGGCCTACGCTTTACGCGAGTCAGCAAGCAACGCAAAGCAGTTTGTTGATGCGCTTACTGCCCGCCCATTTTCAGCATGGTGAGATAGACCAGCCCCGCAATGAACAGCAAAATGACTGCGAGCGAGAAATAGTTCTTCGCCCGCTTGCGGCGGTGAATATCACTTATAGGCATGGCAATCCGCTATCTGCGACTATTTGGCGCGGTCGCGGCGCATGAAATCCAGCAGCACGAGTACGAAAATCGTGAATAAGCTGCCGACGATGAAGCTCAGGCCCATCAGATACACAATATTCTCATTCGAAATAACCGAATTACCGGTTGCGGCAACGATTTCCTGTGCTTTCTGTACAGCATCAGCTTTCATACGAAGTCTCCTTGGGTTAAGTGGTGCGGTGAACCGCGAATCGCTCGCAGCATAACCTAAACTTGGCAGCCGGAAAACCCTAAATCAGATGATCGGCTACCAGCAGTGCAAACAGAATGAACAGGTAAAGGATGGAAAACCCGAACATACGCATGGCATTGCGCGGTTCTTCGGTGCGATAAACGCGAATGGCGTGGCGGAGGAAATTCCCTCCCAGAATGCTGGCGCCAATGCCATAAGCAGCACCGCTGCCGGCTAGCAGTGGGGTAAGCGAGATGGCTACCAGTAACACGGTGTAAGCAAGGATATGCCGCTTGGTGGACGCGATACCAGCGGTGACCGGGAGCATAGGCACACCGGCGCTGGCGTAATCACTGTGGCGATAAAGCGCCAGTGCCCAGAAATGTGGCGGCGTCCAGAAAAAGACGATCGCCACCATCAGCCATGGCATGAGCGCGGGCTCGGGGCTGGCGGCGACCCAGCCGATGATGGCAGGCAATGCACCGGCAAGGCCACCGATGACAATGTTGTGCGGTGTGCTGCGCTTGAGCAGCATGGTGTAAATCACGGCATAAAAGAAAATAGCAAAGGCAAGCCACGCCGCGGCGACATAGCTGACGGCAAGGCCAAGCAACAGCACCGAGGCGACCGAAAGCATGAGGCCAAGCGCGAGCGCATCATCCGCCGCGACGCGGCCAGCAGGTATCGGGCGTTTCTGCGTGCGGTTCATGATGGCGTCGATATCGCGGTCATACCACATGTTGAGCGCCGCACCGGCGCCGGAGCCCAGCGCAATGCACAGAATGGTAATGAGCTGGTAGAACGGGTGCAGTTGCACCGGTGCCATCCAGATGCCTGCCGCACCGGTGAATACGACGAGCGACATCACCCCAGGCTTGAGTAACGTGAGGTAGTCCTTCAACGAGGATTCGCAGTGGTTATCAGCAAGCGATGCGGTGTTCATAATGCCTTCAGACATGCGTGCCGTGTGACGCCATTACTAATGCGCGCTCGGGTACGCCGTTTTCACATTCGTATAGTCAGGTTGCGACTCGAACGTATGGAATGGCGGCGGGGAGGTGAGCGTCCATTCGAGCGTGGTTGCACCTTCACCCCATGGGTTCATGGCCGCCTTGCGCTTACGGATGAAAATATCCGCAACCACGATGAGGAACCAGATGGCACCAGCAAAGGCGATGTACGAACCAATGGACGACCAGTAGTTCCAGCCTGCATAGGCATCCGGATAGTCGGGGATACGGCGTGGCATGCCAGCAAGACCGAGGAAATGCTGCGGGAAGAAGGTGAGGTTGGTGCCGATGAAGAACAGCCAGAAATGGAACTTACCCATCCACTCCGAATACATGTAGCCCGACATTTTGGGGATCCAGTAGTAGAAGGCGGTGAACACGCCGAACAGCGCACCCAAGCTCATCGCGTAGTGGAAATGCGCCACCACAAAGCCTTGGGCAATGTATTTCCAAGAATCTGCCACCCCCATCAAACATGAAGTGAAAAAGCTGCACGATGCCGTGATGATTATCATCACCCTCATCGTCATTTTCGTACTCGCCTTGATGATATACATCTGCGTACGCTTCAACAAGCGTGCAAACCCCAAACCGCAGAGCTTCACTCACAACAAAACCGTTGAGGTGATCTGGACGGTTATTCCGATTCTGATTCTGGTCGGCATCGCGATTCCATCCATCCGCGCGCATTACGGCTACTACTACAATGAAGACGCCCTTAACAAGCCAGACCTGAGCGTCAAAGTCGTCGGTCACCAGT
>CAZAQK010000190.1:0-2409 GCA_964487265.1 uncultured Rickettsiales bacterium
ACCGCGAACATTGGCTTCCATCATGGCAACGGTTGCATCGAGCATCGCCTCACTACCAAGTGTCTGACGCACCGAATCCAGATCCAGCGCATTACCAGAAGAACGGGCAGTATCCGCCATTGCAACCAGCTGCGCCACGCGTGCCGCTACCGTATCACGCTGTGCCTGTTCCTGTGCTTTTTCAAGACGTGCAGATTCATCCGCCATAAGTCAGTTCCCTATCCGTTAGTGTTTAGCTTATTATTACTTATTTACCGATAGCGTGGCCTTTACCACCACCAGCCAGTGAGAAGTATGCAACGGCACCACCACCTGCGAGCTGAGCCACTGATTTAACCAGTGTGCCAACATCCGCCGGAATGTCTTTGCCAGCTTCATCCTGTTCAGGAGACGCCATGCCTACAAAGCGGCCAAGGTTTTTGAGGCCCTTGCCAACGATGACAACGCCAAGACCCGTACCTACCACGGCACCAGTTTTGCGCACGAAACCACCATGGCTCCAGGCCTGTTTGGTTGCTTCCTTGAAGCGGCCAACTTTGCCAAGTTTTTCCCATTCATGCTCGGCCATGGAAACGCTGCTTGCGAGAGGGCCACGTTTGCCTTCTGCCGTTTTAGCAACCTGAGAAGCAGGGCTGTCTTTAGCAGGTGTCATTACATCCTGCACATCGCCTTTAGACTGGATATCGCTTTTCTTATGCACTTCCGCACGGTGATGATTAATCATGCCGCCAGCGTTTTTGCGCAATTCTTCCAACTGTTCTTTTTCTTTGCTGAGAGCTCCAAGGATTTTCTGCCCTTCTTCCTGAAATTTGCTATCTTTAGCCATCTTTTCAACGACTTCTTTTTCAATAGCTTTGAAGTGAGCCTCGATGTCTTTACCCATACCCTGAGCATGTTCTGCCAAAACATCCAGTTCCTTGTGCGCGCTAACCGCAGAACCTTTAAGACCTTTTGTAACGGATTCAGGAATCTCTGCAGACGCATTGCTTTTCAGGGCAGCTTCTTTTGCCTTATGGTGCCCTTCAAGGGTGCCAAGATGCGCCTTAAGATGCGCACCATCTTTAAGCTGTACCTTGTGACCGCCTTCAGCATACCTGTCTGTGGTCTCTTCCACAGCAGTCATAAGCTTTTTGTATGCGCTATCTCCTGCACCCGCTTCAAGTTTTGCCTTGATCGAATATTCTTTCGGCAGTTCAAATTTATCAGCCATAAGTAGCCCCATTAGGTGTTAATTCATTAGATATGCCTAATATACCTGAAAACCCAAAAAGTTATATTACAATTCTGTGAAACCCGGCTTTGCACTGAACAGCCTGGCCTCCTCTCTACGACGTTTTATAAGGCCGGAAAGCCGCCTGCCGCGCGAAAACACCCACTTTTCCAGCTCTTTTGGCACTTTTTCATAATGCCCCTGATTTAAGTGCCTGAGCAGCGTTGATCTTTCAAAGGCCTGAATGCCTATATTATAGGCAAAACTGACCAGCGCATCGAACTGGTTTTGGTTGATTTGGACGGTTACAAACCGGTTTATGGCTGCCTCAAACCTATTAACATCCTGTTTTAATAGTGTTTTTGCTGAATCTGGCGAGATTCCCGCCTTTGGAAATGCCTCTTTATCAATTATGACATGACCGTAACCTATCGTTGGCAGCCCAGCCGGGCATATATAAGGAATGGGGGAAAACCCCTCATGCCGCATGATCAGGGCATAGCCCTGCTCCGAGAGTTTTTTCATGATTCTCCTTTTGTCATGCCAGCGAACGCTGGCATCCAGCCAAGCCGCGTCTGCGGCGAAAAAAAATATCTTTGCGGCATAAACATGCCGCGCTGGATACCGGCTTTCGCCGGTATGACAATATAGTGGATTGCTTCGTCGCTTTTATTTCCCCATCAACTTGTTCATTATCAATGCAAGCTGCCTTTTAATCGCCTCGGTATCCTGTTTCATGTAGTCGAGGCGTTCTTCAATGCGCGCAAGTTTCTCCGTATGCGTGGCATTGCCTGCAGCTTTCTGCTCAACACTGTTCACACGTGCTTCAAGCGACGCTGCCCACACCAGCATGCCGCCCACCTGGATCAATAGGGTGGTGATGACGGCGATGGGAATATGTTTATCCAACTTCCATCCGCTGTGATGTTTTTTCATGATCATGCATCACCGTAACTGTTCACAGTGTAAAATAATTTGATACCATGCAGGCGCGCACTGACTGCAAGATTATCCGAAGCATCTGCTGCCTTGCGATAGATACGGAAAAAACACACATCGCCATCCGCCGGTGTGCCGGCAATGGTGATGGAGGATGTTTCAGGCGTTGCATATAGATCATTAGTAGTACCACCCGTATCGTTCACGGTCTGCGCTGTGCCGAATGCCGCACCGATCGCGTCATCATTACTGCACGCCAC
>CAZAQK010000191.1:0-2388 GCA_964487265.1 uncultured Rickettsiales bacterium
GCACCTGAAAGTATCTTTGCGGCCTGTGAACCGGTGGTCATGGAAAGTGCCTGCAGGAGCCGTTCCACGGTAATATATTCATCTTTGGCCTTACTGCTTACCTGTTCGGCCATATCGAAGAAGCGTGCGGTTTCTGGTGTAACATAAAGCTGTGCGCTGCCTGAGACTTTTGGCATCTTGGCAAGTGCCTGCTCCACTTCCTCGGCCACACGAACAGGCACACCGCCGCAGGCGCGTATCAGCTTATCGGCAATGCGGTCCTTATCGTCCAGCAATGCAGCAAGCATATGCTCCGTGGTAAGTTGCTGGTGATTTGAGCGCAGGGCCAGTGCCTGCGCCGCTTCTATCACGGATTTTGATTTATCAGTGTATTTTTCAAAATTCATACCGTATCCTTATGTCATTTATTCTATACTGGTATATATGGGTACAAGATTCGCATCACTCAATATCCGGCAGCATATTTTTTATATAATATGCTGTTTTACATTGCTATTTTCTGAGTCTCAGGCTGCCTCATACAGCAAAGATCTCGACTTCCGCGGGTATTATAAATGCGAATTTTCCGGTATCAATTTCGCCAAAGTTGGCATCCATGTCGAACAAGATAGCCATGCCTACTCTGCCATCGCAGATATTACATTAAGTGGCATTGCCAAACTATTTACCAGGCACTCCAGCCATACCATCGTCGATGGCAGCGGCCGCGGATACGCGTATTCCGCCTGGGAATATGAAAGCAATTACAAAACCAAGAACAAAAAACGCTATGTAAAACTAAACTACAAGAATGGGTTATTTGCCAAAGAAACACTCATTCCACCGGAAAACCCTGCCAAGCGTAAACCTGTACCCATCGAAGATAAGCACGGCTCATATGACCCTTTAAGCGGCCTGCTTAAGGCACGCAGCCTGCTGATTGATACTTTGGCAAAAGGTGAGCAGACCTTCAGCCTGAATATCTATGATGGCCGCCGCCTGACCAAAGTTGATTTCACTGTGCTTTCCACCCGTACCATCCGCATGGAAAATGGGAAAGCACCGGTAATCGCCGTGCAGGCAAAACGCACCCTGCTCGCTGGCTTCACCGCATCAGAACTTGCCGATCACGACCCGAAAGAGTCACCACTTACCATTTATTTCAGTAATGATGAAAAGCTGTTCCCAATCCGCCTGGAAGCGCACCTGATGTTCGGCACAATCACCGCCGACCTGCATAAAACCTGCGCTGCGCAGGAATCCTGCCTGTTGGGTATTAAAGAGTAAAGCCCCGCACTTGTTGCGGGGTCTGGCGAATTTAAGTAACATTGTTTCTATCCTGCCGTAAAATCTGGAGCTTTACTTAATTACACCCTGTGTTCGTGAGTGTGACAAGAAATACCTGACCCCGTCATTCGGCGAGGCTAATTAAGCGTCGCGTTCTTCCCAGTTCTGTACAGCTGGTTCTTCCGCTGGTTTCGGTGCTTCTGAGCCATAGCCACCAGTAATAAAGGCAGGCAGCGGGTTTGTGTTCTGAATTTCAGGCATCTCAATGACCTCTGCCGAATCTGCTTCAGCAGGTGCTTCGCCTTCGCCTGCAAGCTGTGGCTGCGGGCGGTTCGGGCGGAAGCCCTCTTCCATCATCATGCGGTAACAATGATCGGCATGCTGATAAAAATATTCAGCCATTACGCGGTCGCCAGATGCCAGTGCATCACGCGCCTGCGCCATATATTTCTCGCGCAGCGCAGTGTAATTCTTGCGGGGACGGTTGCCACCGCCATTGCTGTGGCCGTGTCCGCCACCGTGCGAATGTCGCCGCTTCTGGTGGCCGTAATTATTGTTCTGTCCGGAAGGTCTTTTTCTCATGGTACTTAGTCCTTATGGTTAAAATGTTTGAGTAACAGGCAGCGGGGTATCCCCTGCATATCTTTACGCATGCCTTCAAGCTGAAGGCCGTTTTGGCTGGCAATTTCGGCAACCGGCTGTATCTGACCGGCACCCACTTCGAAAGCTGCAATACCTTTAGCGTTCAGTAATGCCGGAAGTGCTGCGATGATGTGACGATAACAATCCAGCCCATCCACACCACCATCTAATGCCAGCTTTGGTTCATATTGCGCCACTTCTGGTGCGAGGGATTTTATACTGGTGGTGGGTATATAAGGTGGGTTGGAAACAATGATGTCGAACGTGCCGGAAAGCCCTTCGCACCAGTTACCATGCTGGAACTGCACGCGCGCTGAAAGCCCAAGGCTCAGCGCATTTTCCTGCGCCACGGACATGGCCTCGCGGCTTAGATCTACACCTAAGCCTTTTGCATTTGGCAATTCTTTCAGGAGAGTAAGCAACAGGCAGCCGGTGCCGGTGCCCAGATCCAGAATGCTGATCGCAGCAGATTTATCAGAA
>CAZAQK010000192.1:0-2368 GCA_964487265.1 uncultured Rickettsiales bacterium
GAGATAGCATGAATTATAATGACGTCACCCTTTTCAATCTCATGCGCAGCAAACTTGGCTACCTGTCAGCACGCCAGGGCGTGATTGCCCAGAACGTGGCAAACGTCGACACACCTGGCTACCGCGCAAGAGATATTGCAGAGCCGGATTTCAAAAAAATCGCCATGCAAGCCACCTCAGCACCGGCACAAAAATTGCCCATGCGTACCACGAATGAAAAACACATGATGGTGGGTGGCAACAGCGCAGCATTTGAAGCCATGGATCGTAAGCACACTTATGAGCTTAATCCTGATGGCAACAATATAACTGTGGAAGAAGAGATGATGAAGGCGGCAGAGAACCAGGCGGAATACACCAAGGTGCTGAATCTCTACCGTAAAACCGTGGATATGTTCAAAACAGCCGTTGGCCGCCCGGGCGGAGCATAAGGAGCTAGGATATGCAATTATCTGACACACTGAAAATTGCCGCATCGGGCATGAAGGCGCAGGGCGACCGCCTGCGCGTTGTGGCTGAGAACATCGCAAATGCCGATTCAACCGGTGCAACCCCGGGATCCGAACCATATCGCCGCAAGCTCGTGATGTTCCAGAACGTGCTGGACAGAGAACTGGGCGTTGAAACCGTGAAGGTCGTGAAGCGTACCCATGACCAATCCGATTTCCTGAAAAAATTTGACCCCACCCACCCGGCTTCCGATGAACAGGGATATGTTCTTTATCCAAATGTTAACACTATTGTGGAAATGATGGACATGCGTGAGGCACGTCGCGGCTACGAAGCCAACCTCAATATGGTTGAAATCTCCAAGGCAATGCTCACACGCACGATTGATTTACTGAGAGGGTAATAACCCATGGATGCTTCGCAGATTGGCGCACTCAATGCCTATAAAAACCAGTTGAAACTTCAGCAGGAAGCTCAGGCTGCGCCGTTGCAGGAGGAAGTGCCGGGTGCATCCTTCTCGCAATTCCTGAAAAGCACCGTAGATGACGCCATCGACAACCAGTACAAAGCTGAAGCCGTACAGATGGAAGCACTCACGGGCAAAGTAGATCTGGCTGATCTAGTCACTGCCGTGTCTAATGCTGAACTGACACTCAACACCGTCGTTGCCGTGCGTGACCGCGTGATAAACGCCTATCAGGAAATCATCCGCATGCCGATATAAACGGCTTCAGGCTGCTACCTGCCGCTGCAGGCTGTCCACCACTGAATCAGCAATAGCCGCCACATCTGTCATAATCTCATACACAACCCGGATGTCCTCTTCTGAAAGAGGTTTATGAAATACCGATGCCGGTTCGAACAGGTTTTTGCCATACGGGATACTGATAAGTATCTTATCATTAAAGAATGCGCATTGCGCCAGGTTGCCAAATGCACGGGAATCTTTTGAAATAGCTGTTTCAGACTGCGAGTAGCTGTGGCGCATGGATTCCACACGGAACCGGCCAGTCTTGAACCAGCTAAGCAGCGCGCTAGCCATCGCCGCCAGCACATCCCCCAACCCGCCGGCAATACGCTCTATGGCGAAGGCAATTTTATCATCCACCGGCCGCGTCTGGTTTTTGCTATGTGCAATGGTATCTCCCATTTTCAGGAATGCACGCAGCAGGCTGGCTGAAAGCAGGCGCACACCCTCTTCCTGAAATGTTGAATAGGCCTCTATATGTTGGGCAAAACTGGTTTCTGCGAGCGATATACGCTTGTAGCCATCATATTTATCCGTCACGAAATCGTTATTGTTGTCTTTCTTCTGGAGAAAAACCGTCTTGCCATCAAACTTGCCCCTTAGAACCAGATTTGAATCATTGATATCGAGCACAATCGCCAGGCCATTAAATACGGGAACCTGCGCAGACTCACGCTGCACATGCAGCTCCAGCTCAGACATTTCTACTGTCACTCCGTTGAACTGGCCCTTCACATAATCTGTCGAACGGTAGCCATCAAATTCTGGCAGGTTGGGTGCATCCCTAAAGCTGCGAAGAGATAGCTGCCTGTTTTCATACATGGTAAAATTGCCGAAATAGGCAAGTAGCTGAGTAAATATTTGCGCTTTAAGGGATAGTGGCTGGTTCACCACACCGGTAGCACCCGGCACCGATGCGCCGATGCGTAGCGTGTCATAACGATAACGAAACAGTGGGTGCAGGGCAAACACTACAATGCCGATAATCAGTATCACTGCCGCCAGCACATGCACTATAAGCGTGCCAAGCGTGGAAAGTCCATTGCCGAGATAATCCCATCGCGTCAGCAGCGAATACCAGAAGGGAAAGGTAAAGAGCAACACGCAGGCAAGCACAGCGCGAAATTTAAGTTTGCGCAAATATAGCATGCGCCGGTCTTCAAATTCCCT
>CAZAQK010000193.1:0-871 GCA_964487265.1 uncultured Rickettsiales bacterium
ATTTGTCCAGATTGAGGACTTTACCGATCTGTGCTCTTACTCTCATTGCCTTATGCTCCCTGTTTGCCAAGTGCGGTTTGCTCCAAGCGCGGAATCTCACCGTGGAAGAGCTTGTCGCCGTAACTGTCTTCGTTCATCCATTCCACCTTATCC
Organism: uncultured Rickettsiales bacterium; assembly: GCA_964487265.1. GTDB lineage: Bacteria > Pseudomonadota > Alphaproteobacteria > Rickettsiales > SXRF01 > CAZAQK01. Next base: position 154 of record CAZAQK010000193.1, read on the forward strand.
ATCTTACGCAGCACGATGAATTCATCGCGGTTACAACCCACGGTGCCGTAATAGTTAAAGTCATAGGAAAGCTGTGCGTAGCCGCCAATCATGTGGGTAGGCTTCAGCACTGTGCGCGTGACGGAATTGTGTATACCGCCGCGTGCGCCAGTGATTTCGCTGCCCGGTACGTTCACGATTTTTTCCTGTGCGTGATACATCAGGATCATGCCCTCCGGTACGCGCTGACTGACCACCGCACGCGCCGTGAGCGCGCCGTTGGCATTATAAGCCTCCACCCAGTCATTATCGATGACGCCGATCTTCTTCGCATCAATCTCCGATATCCAGACAATCGGACCACCGCGTGACAAGGTCAGCATCAGCAGATTGTCTGTGTAGGTGGAGTGAATACCCCATTTCTGGTGCGGAGTGATGAAGTTCAACACCACTTCCTTACGGCCTTTGCCGAAGCGTTTGCTCACTTCGTCCGTAGTTTTCAAATCCACTGGTGGTTTGTAGGTGCAAAGTTGCTCACCGAATGCCCGCATCCATGGGTGATCCTGATAAAGCTGCTGGCGACCTGTCAGCGTGCGCCACGGAATCAGCTCATGCACGTTGGTATATCCCGCTGTGTAACTCACATGCTCGGATTCAATACCGCTCCATGTGGGAGAGGAGATAATCTTGCGCGGCTGAGCCTGAATATCACGGTAGCGGATTTTCTCATCCTCGCGGG
>CAZAQK010000193.1:906-2343 GCA_964487265.1 uncultured Rickettsiales bacterium
AAGTGCGTATGGTCACGCCCCGTGGCTTCACCAAGGGCTTTCCATGCTTTTACCGCTACTTCACCGTTGGTTTCCGGTGCCAGCATCATGATGGTTTCCGCCGCATCTATCGCGGTTTCAATGCGCGGCATGCCTTTGCTGATACCTTCTTCGGTGACGGTGTAGTTCAAATCCGCCAGATGTTTCAGCTCATGTTCGGTATTCCACGAAACGCCTTTACCGCCATTACCGAGTTTGGCAAGCATTGGCCCAAGCGAGGTGAATTTTTTATAGGTGTTCGGATAATCCCGCTCCACCAGAAACACCGCTGGCATGGTTTTTCCAGGAACCGGTTCACACTCACCGCGCATCCAGTCTTTGACATCGAGCGGTTGTGCGATCTCATTCGCTGTATCGTGCTTGATGGGGTTTAGCACCACATCCTGCTCGACACCTAAATGCCCTACACATACTTCAGAGAATTTTTTGGCGATGCCTTTGTAAATCTCCCAATCCGTGCGTGACTCCCATGCCGGATCAACTGCTGCTGAGAGCGGGTGAATGAACGGGTGCATATCGGAAGTATTGAGATCGTGTTTTTCGTACCAGGTTGCGGTCGGCAGCACGATATCCGAATACATGCAGGTGGTAGACATACGGAAATCCAGCGTCACCAGCAGGTCAAGTTTTCCTTCTGGCGCGTGGTCATGCCATGCGACTTCTTTATTCTGCTCTTTGCCTTCAGCGCCTAAATCCTTGCCCTGAACACCATGTTGCGTGCCGAGTAAATGCTTAAGGAAATACTCATGGCCTTTACCGCTGGAACCTAAAATGTTCGAGCGCCAGACAAACATGTTGCGCGGCCAGTTTTGTGGCGCATCCGGATCATGGCAGGAGAGTTTTAGTTCGCCCGATTTAAGCCCAGCCGCAATCGCTTCACCTGCTGCTTTGCCAGAATCCTTGATGATTTTACCCAGCTCTAGCGGGTTGCGCTCCAGCTGTGGCGCGGAAGGCAACCAGCCCATGCGCTCGGAACGTGCGTTGCAGTCAATGAACGAGGACGCTTTCCAGTCTGCATTATCTTCCAGCGGCGAGAGAATCTCTTCCATTTTGAGTTTTTCATAACGCCATTGGTCGGTATGGGCATAGAAGAACGAGGTGGAGTTCTGCTGACGCGGCGGGCGATTCCAGTCCGTAGCAAAGGCGAGCGGTACCCAACCCGTTTGCGGGCGCAGCTTTTCCTGCCCTACATAGTGGCTCCAGCCACCGCCTGATTTGCCGATACAACCGCACATCACCAGCATATTGATGATCGAGCGGTAGTTCATATCCATATGATACCAGTGGTTCATCGCCGCACCGATAATCACCATCGATTTGCCATGGGTTTTATGGGCATTTTCGGCAAACTGACGCGCCACATTGATCACGTGCTCACGCTTCACGCCAGTGATATGC
>CAZAQK010000194.1:0-2320 GCA_964487265.1 uncultured Rickettsiales bacterium
GGTTACAAGGTTAACTCATGGTGCAGGCACACCCGGTATAAACCATAATTATTAATATTTTCATAAGGTTATCGGTAGGCTGCATTGACTTTTTAACGCTTTTTTACTATAATGAACACAGATAGAAAAACTGCTCATGTAGAGTATGCAGCCATGCTGCCATTAATAAACAACATATACGCACCACCCCCATCACAGCCAGCACTGGTTGCCACACCTGTGCCAGATAATAACACGTTGCGTGTATTACCCACCAGTGTCGCACCCCCAGTATCTAGCGCGCAAACCGATCCAAACGCAAGCGGCAATAATCAGTTACTGATACCAACTGCAAGTTCAGCACCAGCAGCAGCCAGCGCGGCACCAGCCATGGCTGGCACCGTCACCAACCTTTCACCGGAAGTACCTCTTGGGGCACCGGCAACATTGCTTGCTCAGATGATGGGACAAAACCTGCCGCCGGAAGTGCAGAACAGCCTGCGCGGCGTGCTGAATGAATATGAAAAGATCATCATCAACAGCTATGTGAAATATAAACCGAGCAACGCATCGCTGCCGCAGGCAGAACCAGCCAGCACATTCAACCAGATGCTTAAGGCATCCGCGCCAGCACAGGAAAAACCGGCACCGGCACGCTCTGCTTCCGTAGCCAATACGCAAACCGAAAGCACATCATCTGATACAGAAAATGTCGTGATAGAGAGTGCCTCACCTGCTTCACTCCCTAAGCCAAGCTATAATGCGCTTAACGCCTATTCCGTGGCTGCAAACCGCATTCCAGAACGTGCGCCTGTGAGCAAAGAATCAGTCGACGAAGTAAAAATTGCCAGCGAGTAATTCTGAAACTGGCTGCGCGGCAAGGGCATCGCGATTGCGTTTCATGTATGATTCCATTTCCGCAAGCTGCGACTCGGTTGTGCTACCCTCGGCACGGTAGAGATTTTGCTTGAGGGCAGCACGCAACGTGCCTGCCGAAAGCATACCACTCTCATACGCGTGAAGGCGGCCATAAAAAGCCTGAGCCATATTCTTGATACGCTTGCCCACACCAGTATCGGTTGAGCCCATTTCGCGGATGTTCCTGTCCATGTCGGAGAAAAATACCTCAGATAGTGCGCGGGCAAAATGCGCGGCATCCTCATTTTGCTCACCGCGCAGCCGATGGATGATGAGGAACAAATGCAGGATTATGACATCAAACCGGCCATCCACCGTATCTGGCACAGCCTGGTTGGCATAAAACCAAGGTTTACGCGACTGCGCAACAAGCGTCACATAGCAGCTGTGCGCTTCTTCAGTAAAAGGTGCGGGGGAAAACAGTTTTTTGAGAGACGTGAGCATAAAAAGCAGATGCCAGTTAGGAATTAGCAGTTAGATATTGGCAGATAGTAATTGGAAAATAGTGCTTACTGTACATAATTTATTTCCCATTTCCTAATTGCCAACTGCCATATGCTAGCCACTTACCATTTCTTTTTGTAATTTCTCAAATGCACGCACTTCGATCTGGCGCACGCGCTCGCGGGAAATATTGTACTGCTGGCTGATATCTTCCAGCGTATCCGGCTCATCCTTCAGGCGGCGGCGTTCAAGTATGTCACGCTCACGATCCGAGAGGTTCGCCAGCGCGCGCGCAAGCAGGCCGCGCTTTTGTTCCATTTCCTGACGATCGGCAAAGACCTCTTCATGGGTGGCCGAAGTATCGGCCAGCATATCCATTTTTTCGCCTTCACCTTCGCCGGAAATCGGACTGTTCAGGTACACATCGGAAGCACTCATACGTGCATCCATATCCATCACTTCTTCACGGCTGACATCTAGCATACGTGCGATGTCGCCTGCCTGTTCATTGGTCAGGCCGTGTTCACCATTGGCATCAATTCTTTTTTTGAGTTTGCGCAGGTTGAAGAACAAACGCTTATGCGCAGCACTTGAGCCGATCTTCACCAGTGACCATGAACGCAGGATATATTCCTGAATAGCCGCACGTATCCACCACATCGCATAGGTGGAAAGGCGGAAGCCTTTGTTGGGATCAAAGCGTTTTACCGCCTGCATCATGCCGATATTGCCTTCGGCGATCACATCGCCCATCGGCAGGCCATAGCCGCGATATTTGAAAGCGATCTTGGCCACCAGACGCAGATGCGATGTCACAAGTCGATGAGCGGCATCGATGTCGCCATGCTCATACCATTTGCGCGAGAGGGTTTCTTCTTCCTCTTTGCTAAGCATTGGAATTTTAGCAATTTCCTGCAAATACCGGCGCAGGCCATCCTGCGGCGAAAGCGCCGGAAGTGCCATGGTACGTGTGAGTGCT
>CAZAQK010000195.1:0-2314 GCA_964487265.1 uncultured Rickettsiales bacterium
CTATGCTCACGGTCCGTAAAAGTGAAGCCCGCGGCCATGCCGAACATGGCTGGCTTGAAAGCTACCATACATTCTCGTTTGCCTCATATCATGACAGGAACTTCATGGGCTTCCGCAACCTGCGTGTCATCAATGAGGACTTTGTGGAGCCCGGCCAGGGCTTCGGCACCCACCCGCATAATGACATGGAAATCCTGACCTACATCATCAGCGGCCAGCTTGCCCATAAGGACAGTATGGGCAATGGCCGTGTAATCAAAACCGGTGAAGTGCAGGGCATGAGTGCCGGCACCGGCATCACGCATAGCGAGTTCAACGCATCCGATAAAGAGCGTGTACATCTGCTGCAGATATGGATCACACCGCATACCAAAGGCGTGGTACCTGCTTACGGCGAATGGTTGCCAAATGGCAGCGAAAAAAAAGGCTGGGCACTGGCGGCAAGTGGCGATGGCAGGAATGGCAGCATCCGCATCCATCAGGATGCCATGCTCTATATCGCCGAATGTGCCGAGGAAAAAACCCTGCCTGTCATGGTGCCGGAAGGGCGTTTTGGTTGGGTGCAGGTGGCAAAGGGCAGTGCCGAGATTAATGGATACCCTCTGCTTGCTGGTGACGGCGTGGCATTTTCCGGCGCGGATGTCCATGAAATCAAGGCCGGCAAAGATTCATCGCTGCTATGTTTTGACCTGCCATAACACCTTGAAAGAACCCATGTTCTGAGCCTTGATAATTTCGGCATCGTTCTTGCGTTATCGGGATTGCTGCCGTAACATGCAGCAAGGGAGTTACGTAACTTGAAACGCAGTCAGCTGATTGGCCTGGGATTTGTGATGCTGGCATCCACTTGCATGGTGCTGCCTGCGGCAGCAGGCCGCCCGGCGGCGGGTGGGGCGTTGCCGGTGGCGCATGGCGATGTGGTGCGCAATTTCGCCCGCATCACCTTCGAGTGGCCGGATTCAGTCTATTTTACCGCGACCGCGCAGGGTAATTCTGTTTCCGTCACCTTCGACCGAAAAGCCAACCCGGATTTTGCCAGGCTCCTGAAAGATTTATATCCGTATGTAAAAAAAGCTGTCCGCAAATCGGATGGCAAGACCATCGTATTTACGCTCGATAAGCCATACCGTATCCGCACGTTCGTGAGCGATAACATCAACGGCATCGACCTGCTCGATGTCGACACGCGCAAACATCGCCAGCCACCTGCAAAAACAGAGGCTTCAACCGTGGTGGCCTCTGTACCAAAAGTGGATGCCGCAAAGCTTGCTGCCCTTTCGCCTGCCGCCGGCGAAGCTGAAAAACCTGTAGAAAAACCGACAGAGCAGGCTGCATCTGCCGAAACAAAACCGGCTGTCGCGGAAGCTGCTCCCGCAGCCGCGCCTGCAGCAACGCCTGAACCCGTTGCTGCAACACCAGAGGCTATAGCGGTAGCGCCTGCACCAGCTGCCGAACCTGCGGCACCTGCTGCGGTTGAAACTGCAACGCCAGCCGAAGCTGCCAAACCCACAGAGGCCGTAAAATCCGCAGAGGCAGCGGAGTTGCCCGTACCGCTTGATTACAATGATGCAGCGGCGCAGGCAAAGCTAGGCCAGGTAAAGCTGGGTTTATCCGCATCACCTGACAGCGCGACGCTACGCTTCCCGTTCCCGGAGCGTGTGGCGATGGCGGTGTTCGTGCGTAACCAGCAATTATGGATTGTCATCAACAAGCCGCTTAATGTCGACGTATCCGATTTTAAAAAATTGCCCGAAACAGTTGTGGGCACGCCGGATATCGTACCTGCCGAGAAAACAACGGTGCTCAGGATCCCGCTGGATAATGCCATCTATCCCGTTGTTACCCAGGAGACCAACAGCTTCCACTGGGCCATACTTCTGACCGGCCAGAAAAAACTGCCGCAAAGCGTGCTGCGTGCTGAAATCAATACCGAGCCGCCGGCTCCGGCACATGTGTTCGTGCAGGCACTGGAAGTGGCGGACCCCATAACCATTGCCGATCCGCAGATTGGCGACCAGCTTATCGTCACGCCGATATACAAATCAGGCGAGGGTGTTGGCATTGCCCGGGATTTCATTGAGTTTGGCATGCTGGAAACGGCACAGGGTATTGTGGTGCAGAAGAAAACAGACGATGTCAGCGTGGCACTGCTTCGGAATGGCCTGCGCGTTTCGGTGTCGAAAGGTGCAACCATTACGCCTGGCTTGCCACCCGTAGATATCAGCCGGGCCGACGAAAAGATGGTGGATATCGGCACATTGTTTCCTTACGAACAATGGAAAACCAACGATTCTGTCGATATAAAGCTGATGCT
>CAZAQK010000196.1:0-2268 GCA_964487265.1 uncultured Rickettsiales bacterium
AAAACGCCATCGCCCGTTACGGCCTCAATGTCAGCGACGTATTGGATGTGCTTTCTATCGCCGTGGGTGGCCGCGAAGCTGGCTTGGTGTTCCAAGGAGATCGCCGCTTTGATATTCTGGTGCGTTTGCCAGACGCGATGCGGCAGGACCTCACCGTGCTGGAAAACCTGCCCGTATTGCTTCCTGCGGATGACGATAATATGGCAGACCGAATTGGTGGCCAGCCACACACCCGCCCAGCTTACATTCCGCTAAAACAGGTGGCGAAGCTGGAAATCACGGACGGACCAAACCAGATCAGCCGCGAAAACGGCAAACGCCGCATGGTGGTGCAAGCCAACGTGCGCGGTCGTGACATAGGCTCGTTTGTGAAAGAGGCGCAGGCCACTATCGACAAGCAAGTGCAGATTCCTGCGGGGTATTGGCTGGAATGGGGTGGGCAATTCAAAAACCTTGAGGAAGCCAAGGCGCGGCTCGGTGTCGTCGTTCCTGCCTGCTTCTTCATGATTTTTCTGCTGCTTTTCACCGCGCTTGGTTCGGTGAAGCAAGCCTTGCTCGTGTTCTCTGGCGTACCGCTGGCACTTACGGGTGGCATTATCACCCTCTGGCTGCGCGGGATGCCGTTTTCCATATCGGCGGCAGTGGGCTTGATTGCGCTCTCTGGTGTGGCGGTGCTAAATGGCCTTGTGATGATTACGCGCATCAATCAGCTGGTGCGTGAAGGTATCGAGGCACACAAAGCCATCGTGGAAGGTGCGCTCTCGCGTTTCCGCCCCGTGCTGATGACCGCGCTGGTTGCTTCTTTGGGCTTTGTGCCAATGGCAATCGCCACGGGTGCTGGCGCGGAAGTGCAAAAACCGCTGGCAACCGTGGTGATTGGTGGCCTCATCACTGCAACGATTCTGACGTTGCTGGTGCTGCCCGCTATTTACAAACGCTTCAACCTAGCCCGCGACCTTCTGGCGAAGGAGGAACTGTGATTTTAACCGACTTTAGGAGCATAACATGAATCTTAAAATCTATTTATTAATTCCAATGATGGCATTTGCCCTCACTGGCTGTTTCAAAGCCCAGACCTTTGATGAACGCCTTGCAGGGAAAACGGGCGAAGAGCGCGAACAGGAAGCCTACTACGCCTGTATTGAGAGATCAGACAATGCCGTTCCTGGTGGCCATTCTCGTGATTATCACGGGCATAAGCATCGCATGAGAAATCTCTGCGATGCGATGCACGAAGCTAACGTAACACAGGAGTAGTTATGAACCAATCCACGACAATAATTCTGTCTTTGCTTGCCTTAACAGCGCTTTCTGCGTGCCAGTCCACCTATTCAAAAAAACTGGATGAGAGCTTGGCTGGTAAGAGTCAAGCCGAGAAACGAACAATCCTTGCAGAAGAATGTCGAAATGAAATTCGCCAAGGATTAAAGCCAGAAAACCCTGCCAATGTACGCCATTTTGAAACCACACGGAAGATTTGTGAGGAGCTTACAGGAAAGAAAATTGCACTGCCAAAACAGGCAAAAAAATAAGCCCAACACTTAACTTTATAACCAATAGGAGAAACCCATGACTAACCTGAAATCCCTATTAACTGCTTCGGCACTTGTATTAGCGCTGGGTCTTTCTGCACCCGCGTTTGCGTGTGAGGACTGCGATCATCACGCCAAAGATGGAAAATCGGTTGAAAAGCACGACCACAAAGACGGTGATCACAAGAATCACGGCAAGCATGAAGGCCATCAGGATGGCGATCATCACGATCACAAAGACGGTGATGGTCACGATCATGACAAGGAAAAAACTGGCAAGTCCGATACGAAAGGCAAAGGCCAGTAAACGAATACGGCCAGAGGCATGGTGCTTCTGATCGTAGGTGCGACGGGAAGGTTCAGTTTTGCGACATGGCCTTCCCGCCGCGCTCCACACCCCTGACAGTTTCGTCAGGAATGTTTAACCATTCTATGGAGAAGTTATGAAAAAGCTACTAACAACAGCGATTTTATCAGTCTTTATCGCAATGGCTGGAACACCAGCATATGCTGGTGACTATCCAACATCAGGTAAAGAAAAACGCATCGAGCGCAATTGGGAGTACTGGAACGGCAAGACCTCGGATTCCAATGTTAAGCGCAGTGATCGTCAAATGGCTACTTCGCCTAAATCAGCTGTATCACAGTATCCGTGTGGAAACTGTGTCTACAATGTTGAGATGGGTGGGTATGTCGAAAGACCACTTCACAGAAAATAGTCGTTTTACCCCTCCGC
>CAZAQK010000197.1:0-2265 GCA_964487265.1 uncultured Rickettsiales bacterium
ACCTGTATCGTCACAATTTGCCTCAAATGCTATCTATCTATTGTTTAGCCTTCATAACCGTGGCTTATACAAGAATTGTACCAGTACACTAACCCAACTCAAGTTAACGTTTGATTACAATTGCAAATATTCAATTAATACAATTACTTATATTTGCATTTTTCGCTTTTTTGCTTATCCAATCGTTAATATTTAGGAGCCTTTCTGCCCCATTAAGGTCACGCAGGAGCATATGATACCCCTCCGGATACTCTATACAATAAAGCGGGGCTGTAAAGCGCGGGATGGCATCGCGCATGGATTGCGGCGGGATGACCTGGTCATTCTCTCCATATAAGAAGAGTACAGGCACCTTAACCTGTGGAATGGCCTCATAGGCCTTATCCATCATATTGACCAGACCATAAATGGCATCAATTCGGGTCGATTTAATGATAAGCGGATCCCTACCCATGGCCTTTAGCATTTCGATATTGTCGGAGGCCTGTATCTTGAGTCCCCTGCCCGTCATTTCATACCAAGGCAGCGTGTGGGCTGACATAATAACTGAAAGCCGGTAAAGCGGGTTCATGGTTTCGCCGCCCCAGAGTGCCGGTGCAACCAGTATCAGGCCGGCCACTTCTGGAAAATCAGGGCTGCCTGCCGCGCGCACCGCCAGCGCACCGCCCATGCTTTCACCCATTATATAGATAGGCGACCGCTTATGGCGGTTTGCAAGGAATGTCACCCATTGCCCGATATCCGATACGTAGTTGCGCTCACCGGCCCAAATGCCTTTATGCACCGTGCCCCCGAACCCACGCTGGTCATACGCATACACGGCAATGCCACGCTTCGATAGATACTCACCCGCCCCGTCAAATGCCTTGCTGTAATCATTGAAGCCATGCAGCGCAATGATCACGGCTTTGGTTTTGCCCCCCGGCAACCATTTGCGATAGGGCAGCAACGCACCATCCGATGCCACAAACACATCTTTGCGCATGGCAACTTCATGCGTGGCGGTTTCGATATAGGGCTGCTCTTTAGGTGTGCAGGCTGCAACACAAACTGCCGTCATTGCGAGGAGGCACAGCCGACGAAGCAATCCAGTAATTGGATCGCCACGCTCACTTCGTTCACTCGCGATGACGTATTCCATCCTATTTACGAAAACCCATCGCCACCACATACATCTCCGATGAATCGGCACGGCTGGCCTGCGGCTTGACATGTTTCACCGTATCAAAATCCTTGCGCATGCGGGTAAGCAGTTCGCGTTCCGTTCCACCCTGAAATACCTTGGCGGCAAAAACGCCACCCGGCTTCAACATCTCGAGTGCAAATTCATAGGCCGCTTCCAGCAACCCCATGATGCGCAAATGGTCGGTTGCTGCATGGCCGGTGGTGTTGGGTGCCATGTCAGAGAGTATCACATCTGCCTGCCCGCCCATCAGTTCGCGCAGCTTCTGCGGTGCTGCATCATCCATGAAATCACATTGTATGAACGCGGCACCGGCGACACGCGGCATATCGAGCAGATCGATAGCCACCACCTGCGGTGATTTCTCGCTGGATTTACAACGCGTCACCGCCACCTGTGTCCAGCCACCCGGTGCGGCACCGAGATCCAGAATTTTTTTGCCTGGCTTCAGGAAGTGGAACTTATCATCCAGCTCAAGCAGCTTGTAAGCCGCACGGGAACGATAACCTTCTTTTTTCGCCAGTTGCACATACGGATCGTTCAACTGGCGTTCCAGCCAGCGCGTCGATGATATCTTGCGCTTCTTTGCGGTCTTCACCCGCGTTTTCTGGAAACGCTTTCCGGATAGCGGTGTTTTCTTGGTCATGTTCTTTCTCCGTCATGCTCGGGCCGTGCGCAGCACGGATTCGGGCATCCACTCTATATGGATCCCCGGACGGTACGGCGTGCCGCCGAGGATGACCATTGTTAATATATGCGTAGTCACAATTGCTCTATCAGGGAGAGGATGATACCCTCGCGCACACCACGGTCAGCGATACGTATCTGATCAGCCGTCCACAAACCACCAATAGCTTCAAAGATGGCGCAGCCGGACATGATAAAATCTGCGCGGTCTGGCCCGATGCACGGATGGTTGAACCGCTCGGACGGGCGCATTTTCTGCAAACGGTCTATGGTGCCGCGTATGTCGGACACATTCAGGCGGATGCCATCAATGCGCGTGCGGTCATACCGCGGCAGATCAAGGTGAATAGCAGCAAGCGTCGTCACCGTGCCGGAAGTCGAAAGCAGTTGCACAC
>CAZAQK010000198.1:0-2229 GCA_964487265.1 uncultured Rickettsiales bacterium
ATGTAGCTGGTGGCTCCATCTCCAATTATGGCGTGGGCGACAGTGAATTCTTCGCACGTTTTCGCTTATGGCAGGATTATGGCTTCATAATATCGGCTGAACCTCTGGTCAAACTCCCCTCGCCCGAATCGAGCGATGAAACACCGGCACTCGGCGGCAAACATGCTGATGCAGGCTTGAGTCTCGCCGCCGGTTATGGGTTTTCCATATTTGGCTATAGCCATTATGCCGATGTCAGTGCCGGATACCGCCACCGTTTTGGCGATCCCAAAAACCAGCTGCGCTATTCGGCAACGCTGGGCGTCAGTGTTTCCCCGTCATGGGTCATTATGCCGCAGGCCTTCATTACCCAGCGCACCAGCGATCCGAACGTAGCTGCCTTTACCCAATCTTCCGGCGACGATTTTGACCTGACAAAGCTGCAATTATCTGCTGTATATAAATACAGCGATGATCTGTCGTTCCAGTTTGGCGGGTTCAGCCATGTGGACGGCAAAAATGTAGGAGCGGGTGATGGCGCATTACTGGCGGTCTGGAAAAAGTTCTGATGTCCATGCGGCCTGAGCCACTCGGGCAGATTCTCCTCAAGCGTGGATTGATAACCGACGCGCAGCTTGCTCGCGCGTTGCTCCTGCAAAAAACACATGGCAGCCGCCTCGGCGACATACTGGTTTCAGAAGGCGCGCTGAATTATCATACGCTTTATCGCGCTGTCGCCGAACATTACCGCATGCCTTTCGTGGATCTGCTGGAGACACCACCAGATATTTCCTTGCTCAGCGAAAAGCATATATCACATTACATCCGCATGGGCTGCATGCCGTGGCGCAAACAGGACGGATACATGGTCATCGCCCTGTCCGAGATCACCGAACAGAATGTCATGTGGTGCAAGCAGCAATATGGTGATGGTATACGCTTCAACTGCACATCGCCGCATGATATAAGGCAGGCCATCCAGCAGTCATTCGGGCAGGTCATCGAAATGCAAAGCCGCCTGAGCTTGTGGAACCGGGCACCAGAAACCTCCGCCAGGCAGACTTTGTTCCCCGCCCAGAAGATCAACTTGTACTGCCTGCTGCTAATTACTTTGCTTGGCATCATCACCTTCCCGCTGCAGACCGCGCTGGTTTTCATAGCCATCTGCCATATTGCTTATGCGGCAACAATGCTCTTTAAAGCTGTGCTCTTTAATCACGGTGCCGCCTGCCCAACCGAATGGAACTGGGAGCAGAAACTCAAAGCACTCGATGAGAAAACCCTGCCGGTCTATAGTGTGCTCATTCCCATGTACCGCGAAAAGGAAAGCGTCGTCGGCATGCTGAAAGCCATGCAGACGATGGACTACCCGGCATCCAAGCTGGATATTAAACTGGTGCTGGAATCAGACGACCGCGAAACGCTGAATGCTGTGCTGGCACTCAAGCCACACTACCAGTTCGATATTGTTCGCGTGCCTGCCGCTGAACCACGCACCAAGCCACGCGCCTGCAACTATGCCCTGCAATTCGCAAGCGGTGAATATGTCACGGTGTATGATGCCGATGACAGACCAGATAAGCTGCAGCTCAAAAAAGCGGTTGCCGCTTTCCGCTCATTGCCGCCGGAAGTTGTCTGCCTGCAGGCCCGCCTGAATTATTACAACACAGGCGATAACCTGCTCACACGTTTCTTCTCACTGGAATATTCCATACTGTTTCATTTCATGCTGTATGGATTGCAGCGCAATGCCATACCTATTCCACTCGGCGGAACCAGCAACCACATATCCCTCAAGAACCTGAAAGCACTCGGCGAATGGGATGCCTTCAACGTCACCGAAGATGCCGACCTTGGCACACGCATAGCCGCTCATGGCCTCAAAACACATATGCTGGATTCCTACACGCTGGAAGAAGCACCCAACACCGTCATCCCGTGGATAAAACAACGCTCCCGCTGGATAAAAGGCTATATGCAAACCTGGCTGGTGCATATGCGTAACCCCGCACATTTCTATGATAATGTCGGCCTCAAAGGCTTTATCGGCTTCCAGTTTTTTGTTGGGCTTTCCTGCTTCACATTCCTGAGTGCGCCTATTGTGCTGGCACTTTCCACGCTTTGGCTTGGCAACATGCAAAGCTGGCATGCCACCCCGTTTCCAGATTGGCTGCTCTGGCTCACTGCTGGTAACCTCACCCTTTATATTCTCACCCAATGGTACCAGGCCATTTATTCAGCTTCCTTGTA
>CAZAQK010000199.1:0-2192 GCA_964487265.1 uncultured Rickettsiales bacterium
ACATTTCCTATTGCGGTTCAGATGTGCCTAGTATATTGAAATAATCTCAACCTAAAGTCAACAATAATTATATATAAACTCAACTGCCAGTGGCAGGCTTTATCTGTAGAAAGGAGGAATGAATTTGTCGCACCTGAAAAAACTGCTGAGCAAACACGGCCTTACCCAGACCGATCTGGCGCATCTGCTGAAGCGCGATAAAGCGGTGGTGACCAACCTGTTCCAGGGTAAACGCCAGCTTAAAGCGGATGAGGCGGCCATCATCGCCAGCCACCTGGGTATTACCGTTGCCGATGTGATGGGCATTCAGGAGCGGGGAAAGTCTAAGGGATTTGGCGAAATGCCGGTGCTAATACCTTTCCAGCAGGATCCGCAAAAGGTGAAAAAACACCCGAATGTGGTGCGCAAGGGCGGCAAATTTTATCTGGAAGCCTCTGAAATTGCAGTGCATTCCAAAGACGCCTTTGCCGTGGAAGTATCGGATGACGGTATGAATATGTCAGGCATTTTTGCCGGTGATATCGTGATCTCCGATATGGCCAGGATGTGCCGTGTCGGTCAGATCGTGATCGCCCAGCATTATCAGGGCAGGGGCGCCAAAACGGTTATCCGCAAGTATGAACCTCCCTACTTATTGCCACATTCCTCCAGCCAGGGCTTTAAGCCGCTGAGCCTTGATTCCGGTGAGGCACGAGCCGTTTCCCCCGTTTTGAAGCTGATAAGGGTGTTTTAGGCCTTATTTTAGCCTTAAAAACTGCAAAAAACCCCTTCACAAGGCGGGGGTGGGTGCTGTATAAGGCTTGTTCTTTAGATAAACAGAAGGAAGTAAGCAAATGGCTGTACCTAAACGAAAAACGACCCCGTCGCGTCGCAACATGCGCCGCTCGCACCACGCGCTGGACAAAACCATCGTTGCGGAAGACAAAACCACGGGCGAACTGAAACGTCCGCACCACGTGTCTCCCGATGGTTACTATAACGGCCGTCAGGTAACGAAAGATAAAGTAAACCGCTAGAGTTTGCATTATGCTGGATTTCGTCATTGCGAGAAGCGTAGCGACGAAGCGATCCAGTTTACTATCTTTTTCACAATCAGGCAGATTTACTCCCATATGGCAAGTTATGGACTGCTTCGCTTTGCTCGCAGTGACGAGATAATGTATGGCCGCCGGTAAACTCCAGCTGCCAATTGCATTGGATGCCATGGGCGGGGACCATGCGCCTGCCTGCGTATTGCGTGGTGCAGAGATGGCACTGCTGCGGCACCCGGGCGTGCGCTTCATATTATTTGGCAATCGCTATATCCTTGAGCCGCTGCTTGCCAACCATCCGCACCTGAAATCTTCCAGTGAGATCATGCATACCGAGCATGTCATCGGTAATCATGACAAGCCATCGCATGCTGTGCGCCGCGGGCGCAATTCCAGCATGTGGCTTGCGATTGAATCCGTAAAAGAAGGCAAGGCCTGCGCAATTGTTTCTGCCGGAAACACCGGTGCGCTGATGGCGATGTCCAAGCTCATACTGCGCACACTTCCTGGCATTTCGCGCCCGGCGATCGCTGCATTGCTGCCGACACTGCGCGGTGAATGCGTGATGCTCGATCTGGGCGCGAATGTGGAATGCGATGCAAATGACCTTTTCCGTTTCGCGGTGATGGGTGATGCCTTTGCCCGCGCTGTTCTGGGTCTTTCCCGTCCGAAGATCGGTTTGCTTAATGTTGGTGCAGAAGAACTCAAAGGCCGCAACGAAGTGAAAGAAGCACTCGAGCTGATCAAAAACTGCGGGCATGATCTGAATTTCCACGGTTTCATTGAGGGCAATGATATTACAGCAGGCACGGTGGATGTGGTGGTAACCGATGGCTTCTCTGGCAACATTGCACTGAAAACGGCAGAAGGTGCCGCACGTTTAATTCGCACATATCTCAAAGATGCATTCACCAGCTCACCCGTTGCGAAAAGCGGGGCATTCCTTGCATCGGGTGCGCTCAAAGCCGTGAAAGACAAACTCGATGACCGTAAACGCAATGGTGCGATGTTTGTGGGATTGAATGGTATCGCCGTAAAAAGCCACGGGAGTGCCGATGCCTTCAGTTTCTGCAATGCTATTTCGGTAGCGGTTGAACTGGTCGCGCATCATATCAATGCACGCATCATCGAAGAATTACAGGCAACGACCCAGTGTTCCGC
>CAZAQK010000200.1:0-2144 GCA_964487265.1 uncultured Rickettsiales bacterium
CACAATCTTTTCAGCGGTGATGCGGATATTGCCTGCAATCACCGTGTTATCTTTCTCACGCGTGCGGTATGGGCAATTAAGCAGGATATTAACGCCGTTTTCTTGCAGTTCTTTCGCAAGCCGGTTGCAGATCTCAATGGGGTCAACGGTTGCAGTATCCGGCGAGTGCAGGGCTTCCTTGTGTGTTTTGCCATTCGGTTCAATTGCATCTAATTCTTGCTGGCTGATAATCGAAACATTCACGCCATTTTTGTCACCGCGGCGTTTCAGTTCATGCACGGTTTCCCATTCAGCTTCGTCTTTAGCGACCACCACCTTACCGCATGCGTTCATTTTCAGGCCACGGCTGGTGACATACTCTTTCATCATGCGGTTGCCATCACGGCAGAACTGCGCCTTCAGCGAATCCGCTGAATAATAAAATCCGGCGTGCAGCACGCCGGAATTACGCCCGCTGCCGTGAAAGGCAATCTCACGCTCTTTTTCAATGATGATGATGCTTTTTTGCGGGTAGTGATCTTTGAGTGTTTTCGCCAGCGCAAGACCGATGATGCCACCGCCGATGATCAGGAAATCCGTGTGGCGCGTTTCCATTATGGTAGATGTTCAGGCGTATTTGACGGCAAGCACTTCATATTCCCTGGTGCCGCCGGGGGATTTTACTTCCACGCTGTCACCAACTTTTTTTCCTATGAGTGCACGGGCGATGGGGGCGGTGATGGATACCTGTTTTGCATCAATATCTGCTTCATACTCGCCTACGATCTGGTAGCTGGTTTCTTTATCCGAATCTACATCCACCAGCTTCACGGTGGCACCGAATTTAATGGTGTTGCCCGAAAGTGATTTCACGTCAATCACATCGGCGCGGGAAACCACAGCTTCCAGCTCCTGTATGCGGCCTTCATTGAAAGACTGACGCTCACGTGCGGCAGAATATTCTGCATTCTCGGAAAGATCTCCATGCGCGCGCGCCTCCGCGATCGCCTGAATAATAGCAGGACGCTCCACCGATTTACGGTGTTTCAGCTCGGCTTCCACCTTGGCAAAGCCAGCGGCGGTGAATGGGATCTTTTCCATAGTTTATCCTAAAAGTGCAGAGTGCTGAGTTCAGAGCACTAAGTATAAGAATTACTCTTAACTCAGCACTGAGCA
Source organism: uncultured Rickettsiales bacterium (assembly GCA_964487265.1). Lineage (GTDB taxonomy): Bacteria > Pseudomonadota > Alphaproteobacteria > Rickettsiales > SXRF01 > CAZAQK01. Next base: position 1,156 of record CAZAQK010000200.1, read on the forward strand.
CTCAGCACTACCTTACGCAGCAAAATACGATTGTATAGGCCGCACGTCAAGCCCTTCGCCTTCTTTGATGGCGGCGATGGCAAAAACAGCTGCCTGCGCCCCAGCTACCGTGGTGTAGTAGGGTACTTTATTAAGCAGTGTGGTGCGGCGGATAGAGAAGGAATCGGCGATCGCTTGCGCGCCCTCGGTTGTGTTTATAACAAGCGCGATCTTGCCATCTTTCAGCATATCCACAATATGTGGCCTGCCTTCCAGCACCTTATTCACTACGTTTGCTTTAATGCCTGCCTGCTCAAGGTGCTTAGCCGTGCCGCGTGTGGCAACGATGGAAAATCCCTGCTCCACAAGGCCGCGCGCCACCTGCGTGATGGCGGGCTTGTCGGATTCCTTCACGGAAATGAACACCGTGCCGGATTTCGGGATAGTGCTGCCCGCCGAAAGCTGCGATTTGGCGAAGGCGCGCGGGAAGTCGCGGTCAATGCCCATGGCTTCGCCCGTGGATTTCATTTCCGGCCCAAGTATCACATCCACGCCCGGGAAGCGCGCGAATGGGAATACCGATTCTTTCACGGCTACATGCTGGAGCGGTTTGTTTTTCTGCAGCTTGAAGCTTGCGAGGGTTTCACCGGCCATCAAGCGGGAAGCAATCTTTGCCACCGGCACACCGGTTGATTTGGCCACGAACGGCACGGTGCGGCTGGCGCGTGGGTTTACCTCAATGAGATAGACCACGCCATCTTTCACGGCAAACTGCACGTTCATAAGGCCAATGACTTTGAGTTCCTTGGCGAGTGCTGTGGCCTGTGCTTCAATTTCTTTCAGGATTTTTTCAGGCAATGAGTAGGCAGGCAGTGAGCATGCGGAATCACCTGAGTGAATACCCGCTTCTTCAATATGCTGCATGATGCCCGCTATGTGCACATCTTTGCCGTCTGATAAGCAATCCACATCAAGCTCAGTGGCATCTTTCAAATACGCATCCACCAGTA
>CAZAQK010000201.1:0-2123 GCA_964487265.1 uncultured Rickettsiales bacterium
CGCTGGTGAAGGTAATGGTGCCAAAATTGAATAGTCCCGTTGTTTCGCTGCGCCCACTATCAATAAATTCCTGCGAGGACGCCGCAATTGTCACACTACCGGCTACCGTATGGGTTGACATATTCACTTTGCACCGCGTATCCCCCAATGCCGCACGGCATGACGGCGAATAAAGTTCGCCAATCCGTTGGGATAAAAGCTGCGTAAGCCCGCGCACCTCAGCAATAAAACTATTGCGGTGGAATGAGACTTCGCCCAGCCATCCACGTCGCAATTTAAGCGCGCCCTGCGCCAGATCGCTATAATTCACCTGGAATATCTCGATCTCGGCGAAATCATACTTACCGGCCATGATATCGGCTTCCGTGATACTGCCATCACTGAGCATACCCTCTACATCGAGGTTATCGACGCTGAGTGCGGCATTGTTATCAATTGCACTCGGGGTAAAGCCAGTGGATGCCGCGTAGGTTACGCTATCAAACACAATATCCTTATCATGGCTGGTAAACCCATAGACGGTATCGTCCCGCCGCGTCAGCTTCCAGCATGTAGCAAGCGTTGTCACCTCACCGGCAAGGTGGTTTTTCAGTTCAATGCTGATGGTTTTCATATCACACCCGCACTTCCACCAGCGGTATATCACCCCAGCTATATACGCCATAATTATCGAGCGATGCCGAGAGCCTGTCCGTATCAAAGCGCACCGGCACATCGAACTCGAAACTCGCGGTGATCACCACATCATCGACTGGTGCGCTGGAAAACGTCACCTGACCATTGGCGGTATTCAAAGTATAATCCGCAGGATTCTGCACAATGCCATCAAATTTGATGGCCAGCGTATTAGCTACCGGCTTGGTGATCGTACGTACTTCCGTGATGCCGCCATTTATATAGAGTTTGCGCAGCTGGAAAATAGTTGCCACGCCATCACCCGTGCCGATATTTTGGTCGATGGCCTGAAAGTCCGTCCAGTCCTTGAAGCGGAAGCCATCGGCACGGCCCTTACGCGCCCGGAAAAAAGCAATCAGCGTATTCAGCTGTGTTTGTGTTTTTACACCATGCGCCACATTATATTTCGCTCGCGCCTGCGCCCAGTTCACGTTGCGCTGCTCATACCCGCCATGGGTAATCACAATATCGGTAAAATATTCCGGCCCACCGGCCGAACCATAGGCAATATCAGTCGGGAAGCGTGTTTCAACGAACGCCATGAAAAACTCCGTATAGAATTGAGAATAATAACTGTCATACCGGCGAAAGCCGGTATCCAGCGCGGCATGTCTATGCCGCAAAAAAAGCCTATTGTTAGAAAGGGCATTAAGATGGATGCCAGCTTTTGCTGGCATGACAAATAAAAATTAGCCAGCGCGGTTTTTGGAGCCGGGCTTACCAGAAGAGATGGGCAGGATATTCACGGGCTGGTCAGCATCCACAGCAGCAACCACACCCATTTTATTCATACCCCGTGCCACATCAGACACTGCTTTTCCACCCCTGAATGCCAGGCGTGGCTGTGCAGGCTGATCCTGCCGTTCCATATGCACCCTGGTAATTTCCATGATAGAAGGCATATCTTCACGCACTAAAAGCGCGTAAGGATCCATTTTTCTGCCGTTCAATTTTGCTGTATTGATCAATTCAGCATATTCTTCCGATGCGGTTCGTGACACATTATTAGGATCATAGGGTAAATGCGTATCGACCCGTATATCCATATCAAATTCTCTCATCAAAGTAGTGATAGCATTGGTCTGGCCATCGGCAATGGCATCTGTAAATTTACGGTGACCTGTCAACGCGAAAAGCCTGTCTTCAACCTTCTTAGCTTCTGCATCAGGCAGGTTAGAGGCCAGTGCTGCAAAAACATATTCTGGTGATACTGCCTGGCTTTTGCTTTGCAGGGAACGCATTTCGTCAGCAAGGCCAACGGCGTCCTGATCCTGCGTTCTGGCAACTTCATCATATAAAATCTGCGCAGCTTCATCACCCAGCCATGCACCACCCATACTACCCAGCAAGGGTATGGGAACCATTGCACTGCCAACACCACCACCTACGATTGCACCAGCGCCCCTTGTGCTATATTCCATAAATTTGGAACCGGCGAGACCGTTCAA
>CAZAQK010000202.1:0-2097 GCA_964487265.1 uncultured Rickettsiales bacterium
GAAACAGGAAAAATATGCACCATCATCATCGTCTTAGCAAACGCCGGTCTATAGTGGCTCCGCTTATTGCCATAGTTGTTGCTGTGGTATTGGTATGTGCCGGTGCCGCACTCTTTATTGATGTAAAGCCAGCGCAACAAGTGGTTGAAAAGGAGCTCGATGCCAAAGCGTTCCTCTCAGCACAGCAATAATTCCAAGGCAAACAGCCACATAGAGCAATTCATCGAAATGATGCTGGCGGAGCGGGGGGCTTCGGCCAATACGGCGGCGGCTTACCAGCGCGACCTTGCGGATTTTTCCACGTTTGTATCTGCCAAAAAGCACGCTATCGAAACGCTCTCTCGCGGCACCATTGAAGATTTCCTGTCTGCCATTTCAAAGAACGGCATGTCCCCGCAGACGGTGGCGCGCAAGCTTTCCGCCATCCGCCAGTTCTACCAGTTCTTATATACCGAGAAGGTGAGGGCGGATAACCCCACCGCCACGCTGGAAACACCGCGCCTTGCAAAATCCCTGCCCAGTACACTGAGTGCAAAAGATATCATGGCACTGATTGATACAGCGAAAGCAGATGCTTCACCAAAAGGTGCAAGGCTTAGTGCCATGCTGGAGCTGATATATGGGGCAGGACTGCGCGTGTCGGAGCTCGTTTCATTGAAATTATCTGCCCTGCAGGTGAAAGAAGGCGGCAAGCAAGTGAGTGCGGATTTTCTGATCGTGCGCGGCAAAGGTAACAAGGAGCGTCTGGTTCCCGTCAACGCCAATACGCGGGCGGCACTTTCCAAATATCTGGAAGTGCGGCATTGTTTTATTCCGGGCGACGGATTACAGACGACAGAGGACGGAAAAAGGAAAAATAAATCTGCTCTCCGCCCTCCAACTTCCGTCTACCTCTTCCCTTATCACCGTGCGCAGGGTTACATCACCCGCCAGCAATTTGGCGTGATGCTGAAGGAACTGGCCATCAAAGCGAATATTGATCCGGAAAAAATTTCACCGCACACGCTGCGCCATTCCTTCGCCACGCATTTGCTTTCCGGCGGGGCGGATCTGCGCGTGATACAGGAACTCTTGGGGCATTCTGATATTTCCACTACGCAGATCTACACGCATGTGGCAAATGAGCAGCTCACCAAATTGGTAAGCGAGAAACATCCTTTATCCAAGAAAAAGAACTAACTGTCACACCGGCGCAGGCCGGTGTCCACGTTTAATGGCAGGATATTATTGAGTCGTGGATTACGGCCTTCGCCAGAATGACAAAAAAGAAAAAGCGGGGAGAAGTTTCCCCCCGCTTTAAGAATGTAGCTCTTGCAACTCCTTAAGAGCAACCTGAAGTGCTGCCGCAGGTATCACATTTCATACACGTACCGTTGCGTACTAATGTGAACATGGCGCATTCGGTGCAGGCATCACCTTCATAGCCTTTGGCTTTCGCCTGGCGGATCTTTTCGCGCAGCGCGTCTTTCTCGTTGTGTTGCACAGAAACACCCACCTGCACGGTCACACTTTCCTGGTGTGGCACGTAGGCTTTGGCGGCTGCCGTAACCTGCACGCCGTCATTATCCGGCGCGAGTGCAAGATTGCCCACAGCAGCGGATGTGGCGTTAGACACGATCAGCTTTGGCATTTTGCCACGCACGAAACCGTTGCTGGTCGCCTTGGAGAAGAGGTGAGGCAGTTCCGGCTCATCGCTTTCGCGGGTGGAATCGCCTTCGCCGCGGCCAATGGAATCGGAGCGCATGTCACCGAGGTCAACATGGCCAAGGTCGTTACGGCCAAGGTAGGAGATGGCGAGCTCACGGAAGATGTAATCGAGTATCGAGGTAGACATCTTGATGGTCTCGTTGCCTTCCACCATGCCGGATGGTTCGAAGCGGGTGAAGGTGAACGCATCCACGAATTCATCCAGCGGCACGCCATATTGCAGGCCGATGGAAACTGCGATCGCAAAATTGTTCATGAGGCTGCGGAACGCGGCACCTTCCTTGTGCATATCCACGAAGATCTCGCCTAAGCGGCCATCTTCATATTCACCGGTACGCAGATACACCTTGTGGCCACCCACGGATGCCTTCTGGGTATAACCCTTGCGGC
>CAZAQK010000203.1:0-2079 GCA_964487265.1 uncultured Rickettsiales bacterium
ACATTTCACCACCAACGCAGCAGGGCAGCTTGCCGCCGATTTGTGGTGGCAGGCGTTGATGGTTGCCTTCTATGAATAAGCGCCTGCTGTACGCCATTTACACCGTACTGCTGGTTGCTATCGCTGTAGGATCAGTTGTGGTACATGTGACCATTCCTACAGCCGTTGTGCCATATGCAATTGGGGTTGGACTTGGATTCCTCGCAGGTGGGCTAACCGCGATTTTGGCTTACGCTGATCCGCCGCAGTAAAACGGCAAACTTTGCCGATTAGTCTACATCAACACCATTCATTATCTATGCCGCATACCCTGACCCAATGCTCAGTAATTTGCGCCCTTCTGATAGGCCATGCCGAATAGACAAGGAAGTACGGTGGTTTCAACTCACTCTTTAAAAATTTTAACCGTACTCTTTTGATACGCCGCATTACACCCTTTGATCGCATACCCTCGTCGATAAACCTTTCGCCAATTGGCGACTAATTCCCGTACCGAGTTTTAAATCGTTTCCGCCGTTCGCTAGCATCGGCAGCTTTCGCATATCCCAAAGTTGTGGCAGCGCGGGCGTGGCCTAGCTGCTCCTGCACATCCGCAATGGACGCCCCTTGTGCCAACAATTCAGTTGCCAGCGTTCGGCGCACCGTATGCGGCGAAAACTCAACCCCGGTGCTAGATTCCGTCTTTTTGACAATCCGATACAAGTTATCCGCGCTCATAGCTTCATCATCAAGTAGGTTGCCTAGATTATCCATAGGACGAAACACAAACCGCCCAGAATTAATTTCTTGCCACACTTGCAGGGTTTCTATTGCATATTCGCCCACAATCGAAGCATGGCGCGTTTTCTTGCCTTTTGCGAGGCGTATGTACACCGTCCCGCGCTCCAAGTCCACATCGCGCCATTGAAGCCCTACAACCTCAGCCCGCCGCATTCCCGTTGCCAACAAAAGCGCAATCAACGCACGATTCCGAATGCTGATAGGATCACTACCATTCCAGAAATTTAAAACCCTGTCGGCCTCCTGTGGGGTCAAGGCGTGTAGACTGCGCTCACTATCAGAAAGATTTTCTTCCGGCGCTGGAACCATCTTCAAATATTCATATGAAAAGCGGGCGGCATCTGCACCCGGTACAAGCGCCATGATTTGCAGCAGTTTTCGAATAGCCGCGTACTGCCGATTGCGTGTTGCGCGAGTCACCTGCTGATCGCGCAAAAATGCCAGCACGTTTTCAGGATGAAGATCAATAGGCTGGATGCCATGATTCGAACACCAGTCTTTCCAGAGGTCGTAGGTTTGGTTATACACACGTTGGCTGCTGTTCGCCAATGTGTTGAGCGTGGCGCGAATGATTTGGTCAATGGTTTCAAGCCGAACAAGTTGAGCCATGTTTACATACTCGTTAAAAGAACCATTTACATGATAGCACGTATTTTCTGAAATTGCCAGCACTATTGATTAGAGGCTATAGAGTTAGGCGGCGCAATTACCCATAGAATCAAAAACCGCGCGAGGTTGCAGGCGCGGTTCTTGATTAACACAAATCACCAGAAGGCGTACCAGTGTTTTGCTCCACCGCTGGCTGGGAGTTGGATGCGGGGGAAACCGCATACCTACAGATTAGCACGGATGATCTAGGAATACAACCGATCAAACAAAAACCGCCTCGGAGGGTGAAGCGGTTTTATGACAGTGTTTCGCGGCACACTGCCAAGCCATCGTAAAAAGGTTTTGGCGGAGATGAAGGACTCGAACCATCGACCTTCGCACCATCCTAATAGTGCGCTGCTCTACCTCTGAGCTATTCTCCGCTTGTGTGGGATACGGGAGTCGAACCCGTCTCTCCGCTTCCTGTTTCAGCGCGCGCGGCGGCAGTCCCACGACTACCCAATCCCAGCATGTGTCACCAAGCAGTCCTTTCTACTCGTTGGCGGGAAGTAGGGTTTGCCTCGTGATAATTTCATCATAGGACAAATTTTCTGATCGCGCAATAGTATTTCCCAAACGAGGATGTATCGACAACACAGAACGGATGTGCTACCATTGATGGAGAATGAAGGTTGGATGAAGGCCGCGCAA
>CAZAQK010000204.1:0-2074 GCA_964487265.1 uncultured Rickettsiales bacterium
AGATTAAAATTGCAGTCCTTGTAGAGCTGGTATAACCTGCCTGCGAATCTTTAACATGTACTGAGCTCTGCGTAATGACCGCTAATGAAAAACCAATGCCTACCACCAACTGGAGCACCATCAAAAACCTGGGGCCTATCCTTCCTCTCCTGAATGATGAGACCATCAACGATATCCTGATCAACAACCACAAGGAAATATACGTTGAGCGCAAGGGCAAGCTGGAAAAAACAGACATTTCATTCGTAGATGAAGCGGCCTTGCGTGAGATGGCGCAAAGTATCGTAGCCGCCGTTGGCCGCGAACTTGACCCCAACCGCCCGCTGGTTGATGCACGCCTGATGGATGGCAGCCGTGTGAACGTGATCTCGCAGCCACTGGCGGTGGATGGTACATCCATCTCCATCCGCAAATTCTCTCGCCGTAAGATCACACTGGATGACATGGCCGCGCAGGGCAATATGTCTGTTGCCATGGCGGAATTCCTGAAAATCGTCAGCCATTGCCGCATGAATATCATCATCTGTGGTGGTACGGGTTCAGGTAAAACCACACTGATGAACGCGCTTACCCGCCATATTTCCGATTCAGAACGTATTGTAACCATTGAGGATGCGGCGGAATTGCAGCTCCAGCAGCCGCACGTGGTGCGCCTGGAAACCAAGCCACTCACTGTAGGTGCTGACCCCGCCGAGGAAGTATCCATTCGCGATCTGGTAAAGAATGCCCTGCGTATGCGCCCAGACCGTATCATCGTGGGTGAGGTGCGCGGTTCCGAGGCATTCGACATGATGCAGGCCATGAACACCGGCCATGAAGGCTCACTCACCACCATTCACGCCAACCACCCGCGTGATGGCATGGCTCGCCTGGAAAATATGATCAGCATGGCAAACCTGCATATTCCGCCACGTTCCCTGCGTGCGCAGATCGTGTCTGCTGTGCACCTGATGGTGCAGATCAGCCGTATGCGTGACGGTATGCGCCGCATCACCTATGTTTCGGAGATCATTGGTATGGAGGGCGATGTCATTACAATGAACGACCTGTTCCAGTTTGTGTCGGAAGGCGATGGGGATGATGGCAAGATCAAAGGGCACTTCCAGTGGACCGGGATCCTGCCGCGCTGCCTCAAACGTGTGTCATATTACGGCGAATTAGACAAGCTGGCCAAGGCGTTGGGCATTAAAATACCAAAACTCTAGAAAATCTGCGGTTTATATGATATGATTGGCCAGTGGTTGACGCCACGATTATTACTCATTATCCTCACAAATTCCTGCAGATTTTTTATATCTAAATCATACATAATCTAAAATCATATAAGAAGGCACGATATGCAGATAAACGTTTCTGGTAAAGGTGTTGAAGTCGGCGAATCTCTCCGTAGCCATATTGAATCCCAGGTAGCAGAACATGTCACAAAATATATTGACCGCATTAGCAATATGAATGCGGTCGTCTCGCGCGAGGCGCATTTATTCCGGGTGGATATTACGGGTAATCTTGGCACGCATGCTGGCATGGTAACACGCAGCCGCGGTGAATCAGACGATGTATATGCGGCGTTTGACCTGGCCCTTGACAAAATGAGCAAGCAGCTGCGCCGCTACAAGCGCAAAATAACCAACCATCATAAGAATGCTGGTGAATCATTGGCTGTGCGTGGCAAAAAATATGTGATCTCCCCGCAGGCCGGTGAGGAAGATGATGATAAATCAGCAGGGCTTGTGATTGCCGAAAAGCCGACCGATATCGAAACCATGACGGTGAGTCAGGCTGTAATGAAAATGGATTTGCAGGAATTGCCTGCCGTGATGTTCTTCAATTCAGCGCATGGCCGCCTGAACGTGGTCTATCGCCGCGCGGATGGTAATATTTCCTGGGTTGACCCGGAAGGCAAGGCGGCTTAAGTCGGGCACGGGCCATGAAGCTCGAGGCAATCCTCTCTAAAGACGCTGTGTTTGCTGGTTTGCAGGTTCGTGATCGCAAGCAGGCATTGAAGCAGCTTGCTGCCAGTGCCTCTGCGTTATATGGCCTGAACGAACGTGAAGTATATGCCGTATTGATAGAA
>CAZAQK010000205.1:0-2068 GCA_964487265.1 uncultured Rickettsiales bacterium
CTGGGATTTAATGGTGCCACGGCTGCGCTCATCCCCTAACAAATAGGCCTGCTCATCATCAAATGGATCATTCTGCCTTACAAAGCGTCTCTTAACCGCATCGTCGGCATAATGGCCAAAACTATTTGACATATCGCGCTCGAAGATAGTGATATATTCCTGAATTTCTTTGTCATCAGGGCGGGTATATCGTTGTAGTTTCTGATTCCACCTGTTCTTGAGCGCATTTTCTAATACTTCAGTTTCAATACCCAAATAATCGAGTGTACGTATTCTGCTGCGTAAATTCTCGGCTGTAATGCCTTTTATCGCCTCTTGGATTTCTTTTTCCACCGCGGGCTTGTGCTCTTTAACGAATGCATCCATCCTACTTTTATAGGCAGCACGCTCACGTTCAATCAGCTTGGCGACCCCTGCCTTCATATTGGCAGCGTCTACATCCATCACTCCACCAACGGCCACCTTATTTTGCAGTACATCGGCGATCTTATCAGGATCCTTTTTCGCACCTTCCAGCGCATGCTCCAGCTTGCGTTCTTCAATACTATGTTTCTGCTCATTCCATTTGGTCATGAGCGTAGGTGCGGTAGCAATTGCACCTGTGGCCGTATTCATCAGGCGGGTCCAGAATACACCATTGATTTTTTCACGGGCATTCGCCACAACTTCGTTATTTCCACTCAGCACAGAAGCACCAGCGGAATGCTCGAGTGGGCGCACAGCTGTGCGCAAATCCCGCAGTGAGTGCATGGAATCATAAACGTTGCGGCCAATATCCATAAGCTGGTTACTCAGGATGATGCCGTAACCAATGACGTTGCCGGCCTTGCCACCAAATTTCTTTACATCAGCCGGTTTGTAATCCAGCACTTTGGTTGCAAATTTCTCTGCGAGCGGAATACCGTGCTTTTCACCTTTGCGCCGTGCCCAATCCAATAATACCGGATAAAATGTACGTAGCTGCGAGGCAAGATCCTGGGACACTTTGATACCCAGGAATCGTCCATCGTCACTCAAGCCGATCGTACTGAAACTCGAAGTACCGCCGAAATGCTCGCGGGAGGGCGGTGTCGCAAACGCAGCAGTGCCATTACCCTGGCTGCCAAAGCCCTGGTCCATGCTATCCTGTTCATCAAAACCGCTGCGCATCCGTCTGCCACCGTTACAATAGAAACCAACTGGAAAAACTATACTTTTTCCCACATATAGTATACCAACAGAGGGTTAACGCTCACACCCCTTTTTTATGACATTTCCGTTACGTGAGGAAAACTTATGTCGGAGGTTGTGGTAATCTTTACGGTTATGTAATATTTTACTTGTACAAATAATGTTATTATAGTTTTTCAATAACTTAACCTGCTGATTTTTAGTATTTTCATACCATGTCCTTTAAAATCCACCTTATAATCGTCTGCGCCATCATTATTGTCGTGTTTTTCAGCTGGCAGCTGATGAGCAGTCAAAAATCAACAGAAGCTACTGGAAAATCAATAGAAACCATATCACCTTACAGTGTCAGTATAATCCATGCAACCTGGGGCATAAATTGCAGAGATTATTATGCTCCCAATACGGCAACAAAGGACGACCCGTTTAAAAAAAGCCCGGACAGCAATAGCAAACTGCGCGAAGATAACGTGCTCGAAGCAGTATCAAAATTATGCAGCGGCAAGCTGAAATGCAGCATCCCTATCAATGAAAAAGCATTAGGGAGCGATCCCGCGCCTGACTGCAGTGGTAAAGTGCTCAAAGTTGAATATCGCTGCTTTTCGTTCGATCGCCCATGGATAGCAGAAAGCGACGGCAAGAAACTGGATATTGACTGCAGCAAGGCCGAAGAACGCGTCAACTGATGTTTCTTTCAACTTTTATCGTCTGGCTGATCTTACTGGGTATTTTTTCCTGGTGCCTGTATTGGCACGTGCAGGAAAACCGCCGACTGATACAGCAATGGAAGGAAACCATGGACGAACGGCAAAGCGCGTGGCTTGCACGTTTCGCATGGTCGCGCTCCATTCAGCTGATACTTTCCCTGGCGGTCAGTTTCCTGATTATCGTGTTTTAC
>CAZAQK010000206.1:0-2024 GCA_964487265.1 uncultured Rickettsiales bacterium
AAAGGGATGGGTTCCGATAAGTAAAGGATTAAAATAGCGCCTATGGCCATTCGATTTACAGAATTTATTGCGCTGATAGCGCTGTTTATGGCGATTGCCGCTTTGTCGATTGATATGGTGTTGCCAGCTTTGTCTGTCATTGGCGCAGAACAAGGGGTTGCCGACATCAACCACACACAATATATCATCAGCGCCTTGTTTATTGGCTTTACCATCGGGCAGATTGCCTATGGCCCCATATCCGATAACCTGGGACGCAAACCAGCTATTTATATCGGGCTGGCAATTTTTATCGGTGGAAGCCTGTTGAGCTTCCTGTCTACCAGTTTTCATGTCATGCTTGCCGGACGCTTTTTGCAGGGAATTGGCGCGGCATCACCGCGCATTACCAGCATGGCTATTATCCGCGACCAGTATCACGGACGAGAGATGTCGCGGGTGATGTCATTTGTGAAGGCGGTGTTTATCTTCGTACCGGTCATTGCCCCCAGCATGGGGGGAGTCATGATGTCTCTGGCGGGCTGGCGCTCTATTTTTATTGTGTTCATATGCGTTGCCGCCATCGCGATCCTATGGGCGCATCTACGCTTGCCGGAAACGTTGAAGCCCGAAGACAAACGTCCATTAGAATTGGCCAGCATATGGCAGGGGATATGCCTTGTCATTGGCAATAAAACCACGATGGGATACACGATCTGCGCCGGATTAATATTCGGGGCGCTTGTGGGATACATCAGTTCCGCTCGACAGATTTTTCAGGATTATTTTCACACCGGCAGCCATTTCGTTATTTATTTTGCCGTGTCCGCCCTTTCCATCGGCGCGGCATCCGTGGTGAATTCCATGATAGTCATGCGTATCGGCATGCACCGCATTTGCCATTATTCGATACTGGCCATCATCTTTGCTTCCGCCATTTTCCTGTGTGTGGTGATGCTGAATCCCTATCACACGGCGTTATGGGAATTTATGATCTATGCGCCGATCCTGTTTTTCTGCTTCGGGTTGTTGTTTGGTAATCTAAACGCATTGGCCATGGAGCCAATGGGCCATGTGGCCGGTATCGCCTCCTCCGTGGTCGGCTCTTTTTCATCGGCTATTTCCGTAGTGATCGGCATCGTCATCGGGCAAGCCTATAACAATACGCTGGTACCGTTAATCGCCGGGTTTTTTCTGCTATCCATTCTGGTGTTTGTACTGCAGTGGCGCCTCGCTCGGATACGCATTGAATGACCATTAAGACTTAAGACTGATAAAGGGCTGCCTCGGCTTCGCGGCGGCGTATCAGGCCTTTCAGCTTCCTGCCGCCAGCCCATACCCAGCGCAGAAATTCCGCCGGTACTTCGTCGTGATCCTCACGGTTGACCTTGCGGCGGAGCGTGGAGCGTTGCAGCGCCCCGGAGCCGAGATTGAAGGTGAAGGATACCAACGCATCGAACTGGCCATCCGAGAGCGGGACGGTAATCAGACGCAGCACTGCTTTTTCCGCCTTCTGTATGTCCAGCACCAGTATCTCCGTGGCTTCGTCTTCGGTGATCGGCTGACGGAAAGCGGCGGGGTTCTTGACCACATGCCCGTAACCCACCGTCAGGTAACCGGCGGGACAGAGATACGGCACGGCGGAAAATCCCTCGAAGCGCCGGATCAGGCGCAATCCATCTTCGGTAACGTGTCTCATTTCCCGCCCCGCATCTTGCTCATGGCGCGTTGGCCGAAATAGAAACTGATGATGCCTGCGAAAATGGCCTGATCTTCTTCCGTCCACAGTAGCCAAGGCAGATCAGCGGAAAACTGCATCGCCTTCACCACGGCATAGAGGATGAAAAAGCTGTAAGCGATGACCGGGCGCACCGTGCCGTTGAGCGCATCCACCCAGCGGATGCCGGTGTTATAGGTGCGGTAGAGGGCGCGGCTTTCGGCAATGTCGGCCTGCGTCTGGATTTCCTCCAGCCGGTTGGCGTGGCCTTGCGCCTGTTGCTGCATCTGCAATTCGAGGATTTTAAGCTCGTGCTTGCGATCCTGCG
>CAZAQK010000207.1:0-1996 GCA_964487265.1 uncultured Rickettsiales bacterium
GTCGATATGCAGATCCTTGGTCAGGAAACTCGCCACGATCATGCGGGCACGGTTATGCATCCATCCTGTTTCAAGAAGTTGCCGCATGGCAGCATCGATAATCGGGTAGCCGGTTTTTCCTTCGCACCATGCCGCAAAATCTTTTTTGTTATCCGACCAATCGAGCGTACCGCGATATTTTTCATTCCATTCCCATGCCACCGAATCGGGATAGTGATATAAGATCATCGCGTAAAATTCACGCCAGATGAGTTCTTTTATCCATGTGTTTGCGCCAACGCCACCACCCGCTGCCACTGCCTCACGCATACATTCACGCACGGAAACCAGCCCAAACCGCAAATATGGTGAAAGCTGGCTGGTGCCATCTTCTGCCACCATATCCCGCGCGGTTGCATAGGCTTTGATTTTATCTGCTGCAAATTGCTTGAGCCGCCTGCTCGCATGCTCCACCGGCCAGAGTGCATCATTCGTGTATGAATAGCCAATTTGCGCAAGCATCGTGGATACATCGTCTGCATCAATTACTTTTAAGCCTGCTGCTTTTGCCGCTTGTTTTGTTTTTGCAAAATCCGCATAGCGGCCTTTGTCTTTACTATCACATGCTGCATAAGCAAGTGGCGTGAGTTTTGAAAGCCACACTTTGGAATATGGCGTGAATACTTTGTATGCACTGCCATCATCCTTCAGTATTTCTGCTGGTGAAAAGATCACATGGTCTTTGGAAAGATGCAGCTTCACCTGTTTGGCAACCGCCGCATCGCGCGCACGGGCGGATGGTTCATAATCCTCATTCGCAAATACCTGTGATGCGCCAAGTGCTGCAAAAACTTTTGGAACAATTTGCACAGCACTGCCATGCAATACCAAAAGCCCGCCACCACGCTTTTTTAGTTCCGCATGCATGTTGCAAAGTGCTGCCGCAATGAACACAAGCCGCCGATCTTTCGGGTTGGCAAAACGCGTAAGAATATCCGTATCCAGCACGAATATGGGCTGCACTGCCCCAGCCTGCGCCAATGAATCGGCTAGCGCCGCATGGTCAGTAAGCCTTAGGTCACGGCGAAACCAGACCAAAGAAATGCTTTGTTTTTCCATATGTTACTATCACAGCGATATTTTAACCTTAAGGTATTAGACTATAGGCATAATTAAAACAATTTTTTAGGACTTTATGCCGAGTAATATTAAAGAACAGCAAGGCTTGGACACCCTCAAAAAAAATCCTGAGTTGTTCAGGATTCTTATGAAGCATCTGAGAATATACGGGCCACCCGGCGGTAAAGTAGCTGTTATCCAACAATCCACTGCAATTGATGAGGAGATCAATGCGGTCGGCGTAAAAACCATTTTAAGTTTAAGTGCATTAACGTCACAGATACTCCAGCATCAGGACCTCACCATCAGCAGGCCTCCTTCAAGCATGGAACATATTGCATCTGGCAGGACAAAGGTAATTTTTGAGAAGCCAAACCAACTTATCGTGCTTGCAGGACATCTGGGCATTCCGCTTACGGGTGCACTTGAAGAACAAAAGGAAGAATTCCTGCGACCAACAGGAACAACAACAGGCCAAGGGCGTGGCGGACGGTCATGACCACGCAGGACGCCATACGCCTCCTCCAGCGCATCGCACAGGGCATTGAAAAACTGGCCCCTGCGCCACCGCCTGAGATCGAGATCAAAAGCGCGAATGCCTACACATGGGATGCCGAAAGTAAAATGCTGCTGCCCGTGAAAGATACGCAGTATCTCGATTTATCCCTGCTGCTCGGTATCGATCAGGTGCGGGATGCGCTGCTCGCCAACACCATGCAGTTCGCCAAAGGCTACTCAGCCAATAACGCATTGCTCTGGGGCGCGCGCGGCATGGGCAAAAGCTCGCTGGTCAAATCCATTCATGCGCATATCAATAAACAAAATCCCGGCAGCCTGGTGCTGATCGAGATACGTTTCCAGTGTGCAGGCATGGAAACCAAGCCACAGGCCGAATCGG
>CAZAQK010000208.1:0-1929 GCA_964487265.1 uncultured Rickettsiales bacterium
ATGATGGGCTTGTTGAGCAAATGGGTGGAAAATCCACGCCAGCTATTGGATTTGCTGCCGGTGTAGAAAGGCTACTGCTGTCAATGCGTCAGCTGCATTTGAACAAGAAAGATATCAACGTTGTGGTTTTGCCTTTTGAAGAAATTATTCCAAGCGCAGTGCATCAAATTACAGCCATGCTGCGTAATTCTTTTTTCTGCCTTAAAGATACTACGGGAACAAAGAAGGAAATCGCTGTTGAAATTTTGTGGAACGGCAAGCTTGGAAAACGCTTGGAACGTGCAAACATGCAAAAGGCAACGCATGCACTTATTATTGCGCCTGAAGAATATAACCAAGGCCAGATCATTATTCGTTCAATGGAAACGCGCGCAGAACAAAAGATTCTGGTCAATGATTTACGTGACCCCAATAAACTGAATGCTGTATTCCAGGTAATTACAAAATGAGCTTCGAAGACACACTCCACATTATTGTGCGCAGGCACGCGGAATTGAATGATATGCTTTCAGCAGGGCAGGTGGCCGGTTCCGATTTTGCCAAATTCTCCAAGGAATATTCCGATCTTTCACCAGTGGTGGATACCATACAGGGGTATATGAAAGCGCAAACCGCACTCAAGGATTTGCAGGTAATGCTGTCAGATCCTGCATGCGACGGGGAAATGAAAGCCATGGCAAAAGAAGAGCTGGAAGAGCTGGAGCGGAATATGCCAGCACTTACACGCGCCGTGCAGCTTGCGTTGTTACCTAAGGATGATGCCGATGAAAAGAATGCCATCCTTGAAGTGCGCGCTGGCACGGGTGGCGATGAAGCCGCACTTTTTGCAGCGGATTTATTCCGCATGTATCAGCGTTATGCGCAGAGTAAAGGCTGGAAATTTGAAGTGCTGTCACTCTCCGAATCGGGCATTGGCGGATATAAAGATGCCAGTGCAGAAATTACCGGCAGGGGGGTATTTGCCCGCATGAAATTTGAATCCGGTGTGCACCGCGTGCAGCGCGTGCCAGCCACGGAAACACAAGGCCGCATCCATACCTCGGCGGCAACGGTTGCCGTGCTGCCGGAAGCCGAGGAAGTGGATATCAAAATTGAGGATAAAGACCTGCGCATTGACGTGTTCCGTTCATCCGGCCCGGGCGGCCAGTCGGTGAATACAACGGATTCTGCCGTACGCATCGTGCATCTGCCGACCGGTCTTATCGTGTCGCAGCAGGATGAAAAATCGCAGCATAAAAATAAAGCCAAAGCCCTTAAGGTATTGCGTGCAAGGCTTTATGAAATGGAGCGCGAAAAGCTAGCCAACGAGCGTGCCGGCATGCGCAAGGAGCAGGTGGGTTCGGGCGATCGCTCGGAGCGTATCCGCACCTATAACTTCCCGCAAGGGCGGGTGAGCGACCACCGCATCAACCTGACGACCTATAACATCGATCAGGTGATGAACGGCGATATTGATGAATTTATTGAGGCTTTGATCGCCGATGACCAGGCAAAACGCCTTTCGGAGTTGAACTAATGGGTAAACGGGCACTTTCTGTTTCCAATTTTACTGTTCCTGCGCAGGAAGCATTGCGGCAGGCGATCAAATCGTTGCAGGCGGCACATGTGCAGAGCGCATCGCTGGATGCGCGGCTTTTATTGCTGCATGTGCTGGATATAAGTAACGAACAGTGGATCGCATCACCTGATGTTCGCATGAATGCGGAACAGTCTGCAACGTATGAAAATCTGGTTACGCGGCGCGTTGCACGTGAACCAATTGCTCATATCACCGGCAGGCGCGAGTTCTGGAGCTTGGATTTCAAGGTCACCAACGCTACGCTTGACCCTCGTCCTGACAGCGAAGCGGTGATTGAAGCGATTCTACAACGTATTTCTGATAAATCTGCTGCGATCAGCATTCTGGATCTGGGCACCGGCACCGGCTGC
>CAZAQK010000209.1:0-1667 GCA_964487265.1 uncultured Rickettsiales bacterium
TATGGGCGCCAACCTCGAATGTACTGCAGAATATCTTGTTCAGTTTGCCATGATGTTGTGCCGATTCTTTAACCTGAGTGATATGGGCAGCCCATGTTTTGGGACGGATGTGCTGGCGGCTATGCGCTACTTCTGCCCCCTTAAAGCTGGACGGATATAGTTCCTCGGCATCTAAATTCACAAGCATTTTTCGTAGTACTTCATTACTACAAGTGCCGCTATTAAATGGAAGATAGTGAAAGTCTATTTTCGTGCTGGCTCGCTTCATCAGGCGCTCTATACCTTCCTTGGGCGATGTACGTAAATCGCCTTTATGTATATCGGCAGGATTCATCTCCATGGCCCACAAGTGCCTAACACCGTGTTGTCCGAGGGATTCTGTCGCTTGCTCAAGTGCTGCAACCTCGGCATTTGGCATAGCTTTGTCATACGCGCTATCCGCCTGAACAGCATAGCGAAATGTTCCATCATCGAGCTGGATGGCGACGCAGCGAACTGACTGAATATGTTTCTTCAGCCAATCACGAACCTGAATCTGGCTCATTTCTTTGTAACCTGGGTCGCAACGTAGCCGATCCGAAATCGTGTCAGTAATGCGTGTGACCATGAATTGGTTCAGGGCTTTCAAATCAATATGGCCGCCAGATATCGCGCAATCGAGCGCCGCAACACTATGGCGATGCGTTAATTCATTTTCGGCGGCTTTCTTTGCGGGCTCTGCCGAATTTGTCACTAAATTACGAATTTTCTGAGAAATTAGTTTGCTCGAGCTTCGTACTGAGTGAATGAATGCATCTACAAAACTCGTTACTTCGCTTGGCAGATTTTCTGTCGTTGTTTTTAAAATTTGAGTGCTCATAGCCCCAATTTCTTCTGTCGCACGTGCTTGGGGAAGTGACTCGTCGCGGGCAATAAGTTTTGGCAGATATGTATTCAGCGCATCACGCTGCAGTGTCGCTGCCCTTCCCTCCAGCGTGATAGTTCGATTACGGTTCAGTGCCGCAATGGGGGTGCTCCAGACTTCATAAGTCTCTCGGCCAGCGGGCAGAGGTATCTCATCGAGGGTTTTTGCAGTTTTATTGATAATAACTGCATTGGTGTCTGTCTTTATTTTTTGTTTTGCGACATCAGTTAGGAATGGGACAGTGACAACTTCACCATCCTCGTTCATCACGTTTCTGAGCATGTCAATGCACTTGCCACAGGGGCAGGATACGGGTGTTGTATGCTCATCCACTGCCTGCAAGACATAAATAACTTTAAATTTAGGTGCGCGCGGCTTCCCCTGAGTGCTTTCGGGTTTTAGTGATCGTTCATACATCAAGGTGTCGGTGGCGGCGTTGACCATATTCTGTTCGGCGCAGTGCTTGAAATAGGGGGAAGCCCAGCGTGTCGTGTTGGTGCCAATGAATAAACGAGACTGGCCTGCTTCGCGTTCGTTAGCCACGCCAATGGAAGCGCCCTTGAAGCCGTTATCGCCCAATGAGCGATTGCGATATTCATCCAGAATTAAAGCGAACACCTGAGTTTTTTCCTCATCGGTGAGCGTAGTAAACCAGTCTGTTTTTTTACCTTTTGCGTGCGATTTTTGGGAATCTTGAGTTAGTGAAATTTGCTCGACCTCAATGTGGCGGCGCTTTAGCACAAATTTGTAGGCAGCGCCTGAT
>CAZAQK010000209.1:1677-1902 GCA_964487265.1 uncultured Rickettsiales bacterium
CGGTAATAGTTACCTGCATCTCTGCACTTGCAGATTCATTCAGTCTATCTTTTTTGATTTTTGCCATGCACGAATTCTAGCATGGCTGATATTACGCTTCACGCGGTTAAAAAAAACTTCATCGTACTGTAACAATTGCTAGTAACTTACTAGGCTGCGCACTACGCGAGGTTCGCATCTTTTGCCAATTCATCGAGCTGTTTCAATGCCTCTAGCGGGGTGAGC
>CAZAQK010000210.1:0-1888 GCA_964487265.1 uncultured Rickettsiales bacterium
CGCTTATGGCACTAACCTGCAGAATGATTATGCAAAAGTATTCAAGGGATCATTTGGCGGTTACGATGGCCCCTGCCCGCCATGGAATGATATGCGCATGCATCAGTATCACTTCACGGTATATGCGCTTGATGTAGATGCTGTTACCATTCCGGAGAATGCGCCCGGCAAGCAGGTGGTGGACATCATCAGGCCGCATGTGCTGGCGGAAGGCAAAGTCACCGGTACTTACACGCAGAACACGTCATTACAGAAATAGCTGACAAGAAAAAAGCCTGCCGGTTTCCCGGCAGGCTTTTTTTGCTGAACTCGTGTGTATTACACGGTTGCGCAGGAAGAACCTGCACCAGCGTTCATTGCATCAACGAGGCCGGCAGCACCGAATACGATAGCTACGCCGATACCTACGATGATTGCCATACCCCAGGAAACTTTACCGAGGAGTGCACCGATACCAATTACGGTGATGGCAATAGTAGCAAGACCTTTACCGGTGTTACCAGTAAACCAGCCTACTACTTTACAGAGAACGTTACCCATTGGGGTATTGTTCGCCATAGCAAAGTCCGGCATCATAACGATGACGGCGCTGAGCATAACGAGCATACAAACCTGCCATGCAACAGCGAGTTCTTTAGTTTGGGTTTTCATGTTAATTACCCTTAATTATAACTAAATTAAAAAAAGCACACACACGTTTTAAAACCTGGTGTGCAAACCAAAATCTGCATCACATAATGTGACCAGATTCATCCAGTATAGCGGGGGTTTGTGGTAAATGAAAACGGATATTTGTTACAAAACCGTTACAATCGATTAATGTTATTGCATATTTTTCAATATGATAACATAATACGGGCCATGGTAATCCGTGCCAGATAAAGGTTAAAATAGAGTAAAATCATGGCAAAAGTCTTTGTTGCAGGTGCATTATTGCCAACAGGCGGTGCGTATATGGCATACCATCTGGGGCGTTTGCTTGCGCGGCATTTTGGTTACGAATTGTTCGACGTACATATCTACAATGTCGACAAACGCATCTTCCGTTACGACACCCCGATTCAAACCATAAGCGTTGCGCAGATGGAACGCATGGTAACGGATGATGACCTCATGATAGTCAATCCTTCCTTCTCGCCGTTTTTATTTGGCCTGCGCCTGCCTGGCCGCAAAATCATGTATATACAGGATTTCCGCACTTTCCTGCTGATGGATTGCCATTTTGATATGTATGTTTCGGTGAGCTCGGTGGTGAGCCGTTATGTCAATGCACTCTATGGAATCAACTCACCGGTTGTGCCAGCGTTCATACAACTCAACCAGATGCCGCAGGCATTGCCGTGGCGCGAACGACCGGCGAATTCCGCGTTGGTCTATATGAAAAATCCATCACATGAACATAAGGTGCTGCTTGGGCACGTGTCAGCGCAACTGAAAAATATCGCGCCACATATTGACCTCTCGCATGTGATCGAAGGGCGCGGCATGACGCACCTGGATTTCCTGCGCGCACTGGGTTCGGTGCGGTATTTCGTGAATATGTCGCTTGCCGAAGGATTCGGGTTGGTGCCGTTGGAAGCCATGGCGATGGGCACGATGGTGACGGGTGTCGATGGCCTCGCCGGACGTGATTACATGCAGGACGGGCATAATTGCATGGTGGGTTCTATCAAAGACCTGCGCGGCCTTGCGCATGTGATTGCCAAGGCGTTTGCCGATGAACAGTGTGCGCAGCAGATAGCGCAAAATGGCAAGCTGGCCGCCCAGCAATATGGACATGGGCCATTCAAAGCCGCGTGGCTAAAACTCTTTTCCGAATTTTTGCAGCGCGAGCCCGAGCATGCCAAAACCACCTGATGTGATACTCACCGGCGTGCCGCGTGGCGGC
>CAZAQK010000211.1:0-1841 GCA_964487265.1 uncultured Rickettsiales bacterium
CCGATGCACCCGGAAGTGCGTCAACCTAAGTCGGGTAGTTGTCCGATCTGTGGTATGGCGTTGGAACCTGTCACCGTGACTGCAGTTGGCGGCGAAAGCCATGAATATAAGGACATGCGCCGCCGTTTCTGGATTGCGCTGGTGCTTACCCTGCCGGTGTTTGCGCTGGAGATGGGTGGGCATGTGTTGGGGCTGAAACATCTGGTTTCCGCGCAAATGTCAGTATGGGTGCAAATGATTCTGGCAACGCCGGTGGTGCTGTGGTGCGGCTGGCCGTTTTTCGAGCGGGGATGGCAATCGCTCAAAACCCGGAACCTGAATATGTTTACCCTGATTGCGATGGGAACGGGAGTAGCATGGGCTTACAGCATGGTGGCGGCATTGCTGCCGGGAGCATTCCCGGAAACATTCCGTACCAGTGACGGTATTGTTGCTGTGTATTTTGAAGCGGCGGCAGTGATTACCACGCTTGTATTGCTTGGTCAGGTGCTGGAACTTAAAGCTCGCGAACAAACTGGCAGCGCCATACGCGCTTTACTTAAACTGGTGCCTGAAACAGCGCACCGCCTCAAAGAAGATGGCAGCGAGGAAGAAGTATCGCTGGATCAGATTCAGGTGGGTGATTTGCTTCGTGTGCGTCCCGGCGAAAAAATCCCTGTCGATGGAGAGTTAACCGAGGGCAAAAGCAATGTTGATGAAGCAATGGTAACGGGTGAACCGATGCCGGTTGCTAAAGAGGCAGGTTCCAAAGTCATCGGCGCAACGATCAACCAAACGGGTAGCTTTATCATGAAAGCCCTGCATGTGGGTAGCGATACGATGCTATCGCGCATTGTGCAGATGGTCAGCGATGCACAGCGTAGCCGCGCCCCGATTCAACGGTTGGCAGATACGGTGTCGGGCTGGTTTGTACCGGTGGTGATCGCAATGTCTGTGTTAGCGTTCACGGTATGGGCAATCTATGGACCGGAACCATCCTATAGTTACGGTTTGATTGCTGCTGTCTCCGTGCTGATTATTGCCTGCCCCTGTGCACTTGGCCTTGCCACACCGATGTCGATCATGGTGGGCGTTGGGCAAGGTGCGAAGCATGGGGTGCTGATTAAGAGTGCCGAGGCACTGGAGCGCATGGAAAAGGTCGATACGCTGGTAGTCGATAAAACCGGCACGCTGACCGAAGGCCGCCCAAAGCTGACCCGAATCGTAGCGGCTGAAGGGTTTGCTGAAGATGAAATTCTGGCACTCGCCGCCGCGCTGGAGAGTGGAAGCGAACACCCGCTGGCCAACGCTATTATCATGGCAGCAAAGGAAAAGAAACTGACTCTGGCTGCCGTATCGGATTTTGATGCACCCACCGGCAAAGGCGTCATGGGAACGATCAACGGCAAGCGGGTTGCGATTGGCAATGCCCGCCTACTCAAAGAATTTGGTGCGGATGATGCCGCATTCATGGCGCAGGCGGATGATTTACGCTCGCAGGGTGCAACCGCCATGTTTATGGCCATAGACGGAAAAGCCGCTGCGATACTCGCTGTAGAAGACCCGATTAAAGCCAGCACGCCAGATGCCATTAAAGCATTACAGGCAATGGGTATCGAAGTCGTGATGCTGACGGGTGATAGTAAAAAAACTGCGGAAGCCGTTGCTAAAAAACTGGGCATCACTCAGGTGGTGGCAGAAGTTATGCCGGAAGATAAAAGCCGCATTATCAGTGAATTTAAGGAAAAAGGCCGGGTCGTGGCAATGGCTGGTGACGGGGTTAATGATGCACCTGCGCTGGCAAAAGCCGATATTGGCGTGGCCATGGGAACCGGTACGGATGTTGCCATTGAAAGCGCAGG
>CAZAQK010000212.1:0-1822 GCA_964487265.1 uncultured Rickettsiales bacterium
AATGCAATAGGCGGCGCAGTAGTGATATTGCGCCGCTTTTTCTTGGATAAAATATGGATCCTTTATCACAGGCAGTGGTTGGAGCGGCGTTTGCCACCAGTTTCTGCCGAAAGAAGCACTATGTTAAACCTGCTGTTATTGCAGGTATCGTTGGCGGTATGTTGCCGGATGCAGATATCTTGATAAGATCAGCCGCAGATCCATTGCTTTCTGTTGAATACCATAGACACTTTACACATTCGCTGGCATTCGTACCATTTGGTGGGTTGATCGCCGCATTGCTTTGCTGGCCGGTGATTAGGAAACAACTGGCATTTCCACTGATATATATCTTTGCCACGCTCGGCGTTGCAACACATGGGTTGCTGGATGCCATGACCAATTACGGCACACATCTGCTCTGGCCATTTACTGACCGCAGGGAATCATGGAGTATTATCTCTATTGTTGATCCGATTTTTACACTGACATTATTGGCTTTGTGTGGGCTTTCCTTTCGCAGGCAATCGGCTAATTATATGAAGGTGGCCATGGCGTTTGCGCTTATATACTGGTCGTTTGGGTATCTACAGCGTGAGCGCGCAACCGATGCCATGGTGGCGCTTGCCGAAAGCCGTGGGCATGTGGTGGAGCGTTCTGAGGTAAAGCCATCGTTTGGCAACCTGATTGTCTGGCGCGCGCAGTATCAATATGCAGGCAAATATTACATAGATGCTGTAAGGGTTATGCCGTTTTCCGATATAATATGGTAGCAGGGCGAAAGTCTTACTGTATTTGATATGAAGCGCGATCTGCCACAATTACAGTTGGAAACTATACAATATAAGGATATCGCCCGCTTTGCCTTTTTCTCCGATGGCTGGCTGGCATGGACAGATGCAGAAAAAACCATACTGGGCGATGTACGGTTCTCAACATTACCACAGCAAACACGTCCATTATGGGGAATAAAACTTGCACCAGATACGCCGGAATCACATGTTGGATTTGTGCATTTTCCGCGCCAGATGGACGGGGCTTTTGCTACCCTGTGGAAGATGATTTCAGGGAATGATATTCAGAATAATCATATTTAAGGAGTAGCACGCATGTTTTCCAATAATACCGCAGAAAACCGCTATGAGCTGATGACTGATGGCCACATGTCCATCGCGGAATATACCTTGCAGGGAAACGAGCTCCGCATCAACCATGTGTTTGTGCCGGATGAACTGCGTGGGCGAGGGGTGGCAGCCAAGGTGATGGAGGGTGTGGTATCGGATGCGAAATCACGCGGGCTTACCATTGTGCCGGTGTGTTCTTATGCGGTAGCCTACCTGCAACGCAATAAAAAATTAAAATTGTCATTGCGAGGAGCGTAGCGACGTGGCAATCCATTCAGTATAAATTGGATCGCCACGGCATCTTCAATGCCTCGCGATGACGAGGATCACATGAACCATTTCAATCACATCGGCACCTATACACTCTGTAAGCGCGAGATCTGGCGTTTTGCCAAGGTCTGGAACCAGACGGTGATTGCGCCGGTTGTCACCACGCTTTTATTCCTGGCCGTGCTTACCCTCGCCATGGGCGGCAGCGAGCGTGTGATAGACGGCGTGCCATACAGCCAGTTCGTAGCCCCCGGCCTCATCATGATGGCGGTGGTGCAGAATGCCTTTGCCAATACTTCATCGTCCCTCATTCTTGCAAAAATTCAGGGTGTGATTATCGACATCCTCATGCCACCACTTACCGGCTCAGAAATTACACTGGCCATGGTTATTGGAGGTGTGGCGCGTGGCCTTGCCGTGGGCGTGGTGGTGATGGCGGCGGTATATAT
>CAZAQK010000213.1:0-1814 GCA_964487265.1 uncultured Rickettsiales bacterium
ATCCATGAAAAACACTGTGTTAGCAGTTATCGGATTAGCCTTCATATCCTTTGGGGCCTATGCGCTGACGCCACCAAAAAACACCTATATCCAAACCAATTTTGTAGCCAATAAGGCTGAATATAAGGCCGGGGTTGTAGAAAAGGATTTCATCAACGCCTGGGGCATTTCGATACGTCCGGCTGGGGCAGGCGGGCATTTCTGGGTAACAGCCAAGGATGTGAGCTATGAATATGTGGGTGATGTGCAGAATTCTCCAGATGCAATACTTCGTACAATGCATACGGATGGCCTGAAATATGTGAAGCTACCGGTGGGTGGCGATGATAAATTCGCAACCGGCACGGTATTTTCTGGCAGCAAGGAACATTTTGTCATCACGCAAAATGTAAAAGGTGCGGAGCCTATTACTGCACCGGCTAAATTTTTCTTTGCCAGCGATGGCGGGATTATCTCCGCATGGACAGAGCGCAAAAAAGAAGATGGTTCATTTGACTGGCCAGAAGAAGCCATTACGGTGATCGATGAATCAAAAACTGGTGCGCAGTTTTTTGGGCTGGCCATCAATCATACATATGACAAATTATATGCCGCCGATTTTGGGGTGACGCCGCAAATTCGCGCGTATGATGGGAAATTCAAACCGATAGATATTAAATTTGACATGCCTTTTGATGATAATAAGAACGGAAAGGTGGATGCGGGTGAATATGCGCCATTTAACGTGCAGGTGCTCCGCACACCGGAAGGCCATAACAATGTATTTGTGGCGTATGCTAAAACACAGGCATGCCCTGATGAGGAAGTGAAAAAAGGCAGCTGCAAAGCGGGTGAGATATTTGCCGGTGAGGAAGATGTCAGCAAGCCAGGCCAGGGCCGGGTCGCTGAATTTACAGAAGATGGCAAGCTGGTGGCGGTATGGCAGGATGGCGGGAAACTTTCTGCCCCGTGGGGATTTGCTTACGCTCCGAATAATTTTGGCGCACTCTCAGGCACATTGCTTGTCACCAATTTTGGTGATGGTACGATTGCCGCGTATGACGCTAAAACCCGTCAATTTGTGGAAGTCATGCGTGATAAGCAGGACAAGCCCATCGTTATCGATAAAATCTGGGGCATTCTGTTTGGCAATGGTGCAAGCCTGGGCGATACCAATGCCCTGTATTTTGCCGCAGGGCCAAAAGATGAAACGGATGGTGTGTTCGGCAGCCTGCGCTACGCTGAGTAGCATTTCATGAATCCATTCCATTTAGCGATAGCAGTGCACGATCTGGAAGCGGCGCGCCGCTTTTATAGCGATCTGCTGAAATGCGAGCAGGGGCGGGAAGCAGAAAAATGGATCGATTATAATTTTTTTGGCCACCAGCTTTCCGTGCATCTGAAACCAGAGGAAACCGCTATGGCAAAGGCCAATGAAGTTGATGGCAAGCAGGTGCCTGTGCGGCATTTCGGCGCGATACTGCCGTGGGATGATTGGCATGCTCTGGCAGATAGCTTGAAGGCTGCGAACATGCAATTTATTATTGAGCCGTATATACGCTTCAAAGGGGAAGTGGGAGAGCAGGCTACGATGTTCTTTTTGGATCCCAGCGGTAATGCGCTGGAATTTAAATCATTCAAGGATATGTCGCAGGTATTTGCAAGCTAGCGTGTGGGTTGCAGGCTGTGCGTCTGGATTGCTTTGGATGCGTGCGACATGCCCACTTCTTCATCCAGCTTCTTCTCATCCAGTTTTGGTGCAAGGTATTTTTTGCTGATCCAGCTATCAAGAGATTTCATCTGGTCTGGGAATGCAAAGCGCATGCTTAGTCCCA
>CAZAQK010000214.1:0-1814 GCA_964487265.1 uncultured Rickettsiales bacterium
AAATCATTATTTTTCTCCGTTCGTGATGCGGATGAGATGTGGAATGAGTTTCGGCGACAATGCGCCTAAGCCCTCGCTGACAGCGGCAGGGTTGCCCGGTAGCGTGATAACCAGCGTAGAGCCGATAATGCCACCGACCGCGCGGCTGCTCCATGAAAGCGGCGTATACTGTGCGCCGTCACTTCGTAATAATTCACCTACGCCAGGGATTACTTTATCGAACAGCGGCAACAAGGCTTCGGGTGTATAATCGCGGGGTGAAACACCCGTGCCGCCCGTGGTGATAAGCAGATGCGGCGTGTGGCGCTTCACCATTTTCTGTACTGTCGCAGCGATACCGTCTTTATCATCAGGAATGACCTGATAATCACAGATGCTGCATCCGGCTTCTTCCAATGCGGCTTTGAGTGTCGCACCCGAAACATCCTCATATTCGCCCTTCGCAGCGCGGTCGCTTAAGGTCAGTACGGCGGCTTTACGTCCAGCCAGCAGTTTTGCAACGGGTGGATTTACCAGTTCCATCACCCAATCTGGAACGCCAGCAGGGTTCAGCCACAAGCCAGATTTTCCGCCTTTTTTTGGCGAGCAGCTTAATCTCGCGCATGGCCAGATTCGCTTCGATCATTTTGCTCAAATCCCAGATAGTGAGCAGCGCGGCGTTCACTCCCGCAAGTACCTCCATCTCGATGCCAGTTTTGGCGTGCACAGAGGCCACGCAAAACACACGCACGGCATGCTCATCGGGCATGAGTTCGGTGAAAACACGCACCATATCCAGCCCCATCGGGTGGCAGAGCGGGATCATCTCGTAGGCCTTTTTAGCCCCCTGAATGCCAGCAATTTCCGCCAGCATCAGCACATCGCCTTTGGGTAGTTTGCGGTCGCGGATCAGCGCAAAGGCTTCGGCCCCCACCACAATTTCGCCACTCGCAACGGCGATGCGGTGCTTGATGGGTTTATTCCCGACATCAATCATTTGAAAACTAGGCTTCATCTATCCTCCGAGTGTAGCAAGGTGCGGCGTGGAGCCGGTGATTCCCTGCTGTAAATAATGGGTTTCATGTTTGAAATGCAGCGCCGAGGCGATGGCCTCGATGAGTTCCTCGCGCTGGTCGTCGGCTTGCAAATAGGGGCGCAGATCGTAGCCACCCTCACCAAACAGGCAGAGCATTAGCTTGCCGCGTGAGGTGACGCGCAGGCGGTTGCAGCTTTTGCAGAAATCTTTGGAATACGGCGCAATGATACCGATTTTTCCCGCATAATCAGGATGAGTAAATTCCTGCGCTGGACCGCTATCAGGCTTGCGAAGCTCTGGCACGAACCCATGCTCCAGCAACTGCTGAATAATCACACCCGCACCGATATGGTGTTGCTTGAAGAAGGCAAGATTCTCGCCTGTTTGCATTAGTTCAATAAAGCGTACAGAAAGTGCCTCGCGGCGAATCCACGCCAGAAAATCCGGCAGTGTGTGATCGGTAACTTCCCTGAGCAGCACCGAGTTGATCTTGATATTGGTGAATCCTGCCGCTTTTGCCGCTTCAATACCTTCCAGCACATGCGTGAGCTTATTCTGCCCTGTGATGGCGTGAAAGCGCTCGCTATTGAGGCTATCGACGCTCACATTGAGCGCATTGATGCCTGCATCGCGGAAGGCTCTGGCATTTTCCTTCAGGTTATAGCCGTTGGTGGTAAGCGCCACGGCGCGAATGCCAGGAATTTTACTGACGGTGCCTGCAATCTCAATTAAATCGCGCCGCACCGTTGGTTCACCACCTGTCAGTCGGATTTTATGTGTGCCAAGATCGGCAAAAGCC
>CAZAQK010000215.1:0-1811 GCA_964487265.1 uncultured Rickettsiales bacterium
AATGAGTTTTTAGAAGCTGTTGAACAGGACAAGCCTTGGTACCTGCTCTCCCGCAAGAACGGCAAAGTCACCAAAGAACTGCGTGCCCGCGATCTGTGGGAAAACATCGGCTATGCTGCGTGGGCATGTGCTGACCCGGGCCTGCAATATGATACGACCGTGAATGAATGGCATACCTGCCTGGCATCCGGCCGCATCAATGCGTCTAACCCATGCTCGGAATATATGTTCCTTGATGATACGGCGTGCAACCTTGCCTCCATCAACCTGCTCAAGTTCAAAACGGCAAACGGCAGCTTCGATGTGAAAAGCTTCGAATATGCGACCCGCCTGTGGACCATTGTGCTGGAGATCTCCGTTGCCATGGCGCAGTTCCCGTCGAAGGAAATTGCAAAACTCTCCTACGAGTTCCGCACGCTTGGCCTTGGCTATGCCAATATCGGCGGCCTGCTGATGGCAACCGGTGTGGCATATGACAGCGACGAAGGCCGTGCCATTTCCGGCGCGATCTCTGCCATCATGACCGGTGTGTCTTATGCCACCTCCGCTGAAATGGCGAAGGAACTCGGTGCGTTCTCACGCTATAAAGAGAACAAGGACCACATGCAGCGCGTGATGCGCAACCATCGCCGTGCCGCGTTGGGTGAAGCATCTGGCTATGAAGGCCTCTCTATTCTGCCAGTGCCGCTTGATACAGCGAATTGCCATGATAAAGAACTGGTGAAGGCCGCCAAAAAAGCATGGGACAGTGCGCTCATGCTCGGTGAAAAATATGGTTACCGCAATGCGCAGGCCACCTGCATCGCGCCAACTGGCACGATCGGCCTTGTCATGGATTGCGACACCACCGGTATTGAGCCGGATTTCGCCATGGTGAAATTCAAGAAGCTCGCTGGCGGCGGTTACTTTAAGATCATCAACCAGCAAGTACCTGAGGGCCTGAAGTTCCTTGGCTACACACCAAAGCAGATCAAGGAGATCACGGATTATGCCGTGGGTCGTGGTACGCTGAAGGATGCGCCGGGTGTGAACCATGCAGCCCTTCGTGCCAAAGGTTTTGATGATGAAACCCTCGCCAAGGTGGAAAAAGCTCTGGCTTCAGCATTCGAGATCAAATTCGCGTTCAACAAATGGTCGCTTGGTGAAGAGTTCTGCAAAGAAAAGCTGAAACTCACCGATGCCCAGCTGAATGATTTTGCATTCGATATGCTTTCTGCACTTGGCTTCTCCAAAGCCGATGTGGAAGCCGCGAATGAATATTGCTGCGGCACCATGACGGTGGAAGGCGCGCCTCACCTGCGCGAGGAACACCTGCCGGTGTTTGACTGCGCCAACCCGTGCGGCAAGATAGGCAAACGCTACCTGTCAGCAGGAAGCCACATCCACATGATGGCGGCCGTGCAGCCATACATCTCCGGCGCGATCTCCAAAACCATCAATATGCCAAACTCGGCAACGGTGGAGGAGTGCAAGGAAGCATACATGCTTTCGTGGAAACTCTGCCTGAAAGCCAACGCGCTGTATCGCGATGGTTCGAAGCTTTCCCAGCCGCTCAATGCCGCTATCGCTGCTGAGTTTGCCGATGATGACGCCGATAACGATAACAAACAAAGCGAAATGCAGGCACTGCGCCAGCCAAGCAAGATCGCTGAGCGCATCGTCGAGCGCATCATCCGCGCTACCGAGCGTGAACGCCTGCCGGAACGCCGCAAGGGTTATACCCAGAAGGCATCCGTGGGTGGCCACAAGGTGTATCTGCGGGAGAGCAGGTACCAAGGCTTGTCCTGTTCAACAGCTTCTAAAAACTCATT
>CAZAQK010000216.1:0-1787 GCA_964487265.1 uncultured Rickettsiales bacterium
CGAGGTGATGATCGATGAATCGGTTCTGGGCTGGAAAGAGTACGAAATGGAAGTGGTGCGCGACAAAAATGATAACTGCATCATCGTCTGCTCCATCGAAAACGTCGACCCGATGGGCGTGCATACGGGCGATTCCATCACCGTTGCACCTGCCCTTACACTTACCGATAAAGAATACCAGATCATGCGCAACGCATCATTCGCCGTGCTGCGTGAGATCGGCGTTGATACCGGTGGTTCCAACGTGCAGTTCGCCGTAAACCCGAAAGATGGCCGCATGGTGGTGATCGAGATGAACCCGCGCGTGTCGCGCTCATCTGCCCTCGCTTCCAAAGCAACCGGTTTCCCGATTGCCAAAGTGGCAGCGAAACTGGCGGTTGGTTATACGCTCGATGAAATCGCCAATGACGTAACGAAAGTGACACCAGCTTCGTTCGAGCCGAGCATTGATTATGTGGTTACAAAAATTCCGCGCTTCACGTTTGAAAAATTCCCGGGCGCAGAGAACACCCTTACCACCGCGATGAAATCGGTGGGTGAATCGATGGCGATGGGACGGAATTTTCAGGAGAGTTTGCAGAAAGCCCTGCGCTCGCTGGAAACCGGGCTTACTGGCCTTGATGAGGTGGAACTCACCACGAAAGATGAAGCACGCGCCGCACTCGGCAAACCTACACCAGATAGGCTGCTGGTTGCAGCACAGGCACTGCGCCTTGGTTTGAGCGCGGAAGAAATCTGCGGCATCACCAAATATGACCCGTGGTTTGTACGACAGATTGAAGAGATTGTGAATGTAGAAAAATATATTGCGACTAAAAAACCAGAAAATATTACTGCTGAAGAATTGCTTCAGTGGAAACGTATGGGCTTCTCAGATAATAGATTAGCGCGGCTTGCTGCCTCTGGAGTGAACGAAACAAAGGGCGGAACACTCAGAGTTTGGCGGGAAAATACTATTACGGATTTACGTAAGAAATATAACATCCACCCAGTCTATAAACGCGTGGATACATGCGCGGCGGAATTTGAAAGCAATACGCCATACATGTATTCCACGTATGATATGGAGTGTGAATCGCAGCCTACTAATAAAGAAAAAGTTATTATCCTCGGTGGCGGGCCAAACCGCATCGGGCAAGGCATTGAGTTTGATTATTGCTGCGTGCATGCGGCTTATGCGCTGAAAGATGCAGGTTATGAAACCATCATGGTCAACTGCAACCCGGAAACCGTTTCC
This sequence comes from uncultured Rickettsiales bacterium, assembly GCA_964487265.1. GTDB lineage: Bacteria > Pseudomonadota > Alphaproteobacteria > Rickettsiales > SXRF01 > CAZAQK01. Next base: position 1,238 of record CAZAQK010000216.1, read on the forward strand.
ACCGATTATGATACTTCCGATCGCCTTTATTTTGAGCCACTCACGGCTGAGGATGTGTTTGAGATCATCCACACAGAAAAAAAGAATGGGAAAGTAAAAGGCGTTATCGTGCAGTTCGGTGGACAAACACCGTTGAAACTTGCACGTGCGCTGGAAGCTGAGTTTGGTAAAGGGATTATCATCGGCACTTCGCCGGATTCCATCGACCTCGCTGAAGACCGTGACCGCTTCCGTGACTTGATTGAGAAACTCAAATTGAAACAACCCAATAGCGGCATTGGCTACAGCGCAGAAGAAGTGCTGGCTGCCTCCGACAAAATCGGCTTCCCGCTGCTGGTGCGCCCGTCTTATGTGCTGGGTGGCCGCGCCATGGCAATCATGCATGATAAGCCTACCTTGGAGAAATATATCGGTGAACTCACCAAAATGTTCGGTGATGGGCCAATACTGGTGGATGCGTATTTGAAAGATGCCACTGAGCTTGATGTGGATTGCTTATCTTGATCTGATCGCCGCAGAATATGCGCAGCAGACCGGGAAAAAACTGCCG
>CAZAQK010000217.1:0-1774 GCA_964487265.1 uncultured Rickettsiales bacterium
CTCTGCTTCAACTGCTGCTGCTTGCGCTGGCGCAGCCTTAACAGTGCGGTGCCCCGTTACCCATGGGTTGCTTTCAAGTGCTTTCAAATGCTCGCGCAGTTGCTGTGCAATTATTTCCGGCTTGCTGCTGATAGTTGCCGTTGAAGATAAGTGCCCTGCAAGCTGGTTAATGAGGTCTTGCTGTTTTTCTTTCGGCTGGCGCACAATGGTGTCGGCTGCAATCGATAGGACTGTATCCTCGACACTGTTGTCGGTGGTTACTCCGGCACCGTGGCCTTTGGATGAGATGGCGAGTAAAATCTCGGATATGACGTTGGTAGCAACGAATACAGCACGACCTAACACGGTTTTGCGAACCTGCGCGTCGCCTTCTTTCCACTTATTCCATGTGCCTTTTGCGTGGAAAGCGGTTGCTATCATATAGCCATAACCAGTAGCTCGCAGAGGCTTTTCGCGAATCCAGTCAACGAAGCCCATGATGCCTTTGCGCTTAGGATGGTCTTCATCGAATTTTTGTTCTTTCACCAATAGGCTAGTGGGCGATGATGCTGCAGTCACAACGCCTAGGCCAATATCCCATGTTTCATCAGCTTTACGTTGGGCTACCTTCTCAATCGTTTCGTACACCTTCTGTGGTGCATTTCTGTGCTTAATAGCAGCAACCATTAGCAACAGACCAACGCCAGTATAGACGATGTTCAGAGCTTCAGAAGGAAAGCTGCCTAGGGTGTCATATGCTTTCTCAATAAAGGAACGCTTCGGCTTCATTGTTGCTAAGGCAACTGCACTATCTTTCGAGGAATCAATGCCAGCGTTCTGCGTAAAGTTCTGAATCTGCTTCGATGCGCGTGCAATATGGTTTTGCGACTGATCGCGGTGAGAGAATCCTGAAAGTATGATGCCACCGAGCGCGTAGCCTACACCGGCAGCAATTTTAAATTTTGCACCATTGACGTTATCCGCCATTAACGCCTTATCGGTGGCAGTAACGGCCTTTAGCGATTCAGCTTTGTAGTCTTTGTACTCGCCATAAGAGTAACTGCTGAAGGCAATGTCACCGATATTGTAGGACAGGCCTGCCAAAAACATGGTCGCACGATTCAGTTTTTGCTTGGGAGTAATCACATCCCCAGCCTCGCGCTCTACTTTTTCAACGCCGTGAATGAGCTGATTGCTGGCAAGCACTTGTGTCAGTTCGCTGGGTTTCTTGAATCCCCGCACTTCGAGTACAGGCTTTCCATCCTGAATGGTTGGGACGAATTTCCAGCCATGGGTTGCAAAATTCTCTTTCGCCTGCGCTAATTGGTTGATGTCGCTATTTTCAGCCGCGTGGATATAGGCACGCAGCCCGCCCTTTTCATTGGTGCGGACTTGTACCTTCTCGATTGCCGATCCAGACTGATAAACAAATGCGACCAATATAAACTCCTGCTAAGGGCCACAAAACATTGCCCCACCTTCATTCTTAGCAAACAATTGTGACAGTTTTATGTCGGCTGCGCATATTTATGAGATTTCAGGAAAATAGTTATGGTGCGTTGCAGCATCGTTTATGCTTGGCATTCACGGCTTTATGGGTAATGTCGCCGGCCAAACCAATAAAATATAGGGGACATTATGGCATTCTTAGGCGGTAAAGAAAAACGCAAAGTCGTGATTTCCGGTATGCTCGGTAACGGGCTCGAATGGTACGATTATGCCCTCTATGGCCATATGGCGATTGTGTTCTCCCAACTTTTCTTTCCTGCCGGCGATGCGGGTAAAAACCTCATCC
>CAZAQK010000218.1:0-1766 GCA_964487265.1 uncultured Rickettsiales bacterium
CCATATCTTCTTTCTGGATGAGGTCTTCGATATCGGCTTCAAATTCGCTCATTTCAATTGAGGTACGGCGCGGCACAGCAAACTGTTCTTTCACCGCAAGCAGCTCAGAACGCAGGATGCCATAAAGTTTCTCGCGGTTACCGAGGATAGATAGATAATCAGCGATTTCTGCTGCAAGCTGCTTCATTTCTTCATCGATCTTTTCGCGCTCAAGACCAGTCAGCCTTGCAAGGCGCAACTCAAGTATGGCGCGAGCCTGCGCCTCGGTGAAGCGGATCTTGCCGCCTTCCACCTTATTGCCGGAATCGTCTACCAGTTGCAGCAGGGGTAGTACATCTTCTGCTTTCCAACTACGGCTCATGAGTTCTTCGCGCGCGATGTTCGGGTCAGCAGCAGCGCGAATCACTTTGATCACTTCATCAATATTCGCAACTGCGATGGCAAGGCCAACGAGTACATGCGCACGGTCACGCGCCTTGGTTAGCAGGAAGCGCGTGCGACGTGAAATCACTTCTTCGCGGAAGTTGATGAAGGAACGGATCACATGCTTGAAATCCATGAGCTGCGGGCGGCCATTGTCGAGCGCCAGCATGTTCACACCAAAGCTGGTTTGCAGCGGCGTGTAGGAGTAAAGCTGGTTCAACACCACATCAGGCACGGCATCTTTTTTCACTTCCACCACCACGCGCACACCGGATTTATCGGATTCATCGCGCAGGTCGGAAATTCCTTCAATTTTCTTTTCGCGCACCAGTTCGGCCATGCGCTCGATCATGCGCGCCTTGTTCACCTGATAGGGAATTTCATTGATGATGATGGCGTAACGGCCCTGACGGATCTCTTCAATTTCCGTTTTGCCACGGATGATGATAGACCCCCTGCCCGTTGTCATCGCAGCACGGATGCCGGAACGGCCGAGGATGATACCGCCAGTCGGGAAATCAGGCCCTTGGCATACTTCCATCATGTCTTCAATGCTGCACTCAGGATTATCCAGATACAGGCAGCACGCGTCGATCACTTCGCCAAGGTTATGGGTCGGGATATTGGTCGCCATACCCACAGCGATACCGCCGCCGCCATTCACCAGAATATTGGGGAAAGCCGCCGGCAGCACCATGGGTTCTTTTTCTGAACCATCATAGTTATCCTGGAAGCCAACTGTGTCCTTATCGATATCCGCAAGCAACGAATGCGCGGCTTTAGAGAGGCGTGATTCGGTATAACGCATGGCGGCCGCATTATCGCCGTCCATGGAGCCGAAGTTACCCTGCCCATCTACCAGCATCAGGCTCATGGAGAATGGCTGCGCCATACGCACAAGTGAATCATAGATCGCAGAGTCGCCATGCGGGTGATATTTACCCATCACGTCACCGACGATACGCGCAGATTTTTTGTACGGTTTATTGTATTCGCAGCCCAGTTCCAGCATTCCGTACAGAATACGACGATGCACCGGCTTGAGGCCGTCGCGCACATCAGGAATGGCACGGGACACAATCACGCTCATCGCGTAATCGAGGTATGATTTCTTCATTTCCGCTTCGATGGAAACGGGTACAAGTTCCTGATTCTGGACACTGTTATTCTCGGTCATGCCGTGCTCTCAATGATAAGGTTTAATAAGCGTACCCTGTTTTAGCAGATTAATATGGCTAATCAATAAGTTTGACTGTTTTCAGCGTAATAATCCGGATAATTTTAAGCCTATGGAAACAGGCAAGAATACGCACTTGGAATGATGATGATCTCTGGCCGAAGAA
>CAZAQK010000219.1:0-1754 GCA_964487265.1 uncultured Rickettsiales bacterium
GCACTTATTTTAATGCCGAACTGCTTCAGGCGGTCGATGATATTGGATTTGCCGGCCTTGTCGGAAACCAGAATGGTGCGCTCGTTACCCACCAGTTCCGGTTTGATATGTTCATACGATGTGGAATCCTTCGTCATGGCGGAAACATGCAGCCCGCCTTTATGGGCAAACGCAGCGGTTCCCACATATGGCGCATGCTGGTTGGGTGCGCGGTTCAGCCGGTCATCCAGGAAATGCGACACATGGGTGAGCTGTTTCAGGTTTTCCTTGCTGCAGCCGGTAGTGAAGCCCATTTTCAGCACGAGGTTTGGGATGATGGAGATGAGGTTGGCATTGCCGCAACGCTCGCCAATGCCGTTGATGGTGCCCTGAATCTGGCGTGCACCAGCGCGCACGGCGGCCAGCGAATTGGCAACGGCCGAATCCGTATCATTATGGCAGTGAATGCCCAGATGCGCACCGGGGATATCCTTCGTCACTTCCGTGACAATTGCTTCAATCTCAAATGGCAGCGAGCCGCCATTGGTATCACACAGCACGATCCAGCGCGCACCGGCCTCAAATGCGGCTTTCAGGCAGGAAAGCGCGTATTCGGGGTTTGCTTTATAGCCATCGAAGAAATGCTCGGCATCATAGAGTGCTTCGCGCTTTTTCTTCACCACATGATTGATGGATTCCGAAATCATCCGCAAATTTTCCTTACCGGAAATGCCCAGCGTATTTTCAATCTGCTTGTCCCAGCTTTTGCCCACGAGGCAGATGGATTTTGCACCAGATTCGATGAGAGCAGATAGCCCGGGGTCATTTTCCGCGCTGCGCCCACTGCGGCGCGTCATCCCAAAGGCGGTTAGGCGGGATTTCTGCAGGGCAGGGGCGTTCTCAAAAAACGCATCATCATTCGGGTTGGCACCCGGCCAGCCACCTTCTATGTAATCAATACCGAGCTTATCCAGCTCACGCGCGATGGCCTGTTTGTCCGCCACCGTGAAATCCACGCCTCGCGCTTGCGCGCCATCGCGCAGGGTGGAATCGTAGAGGTAAATGCGTTCGGTCATGCCCTTCGCCAGTCGGTGGTTCCGTCTGGCCTATCTTCAAGGATTATGCCGGAATCCGCAAGTTCCTTGCGGATACGGTCGGCTTCCGGCCAGTTTTTGGCCTTTTTGGCGGCGGCGCGTAGTTGTATTTTCTCAAGAATTTCTTTTTCAACAAAGTCGGGAGTTGCAGTTAATTCAGCAGAAACATAGGTGTTAATATGAGCATTTGCAGCTAAATTATGGGATCGTGGACCCTTGAACCATTCTTCAGATGATGCATTGAAAAAGCCAAGAATTTTGCCCATTGCGAACAATTCTTCCGGATTTGCCGTATGCATTAGACTTACGGCCTTGGGCAGGTTGAGGTCATCAGCGAGTGCCTCAATAAAAGGATTCAATAAAGACTTTTCTGCAGACCGTACGGCTTCGCCTTTGATTATATTAGTACCCAAGAAACGATACCATTTATCTAAAGTTGTTTTAGCATCACCAAGCAACTTCTCGCTCCAATCGAGCGGCTCATTGTATTTAGTCATAAGCAGGGCGAGTCGAATCACTTCACCCTTCACGCCCTTTGAAAGCAGATCATGCACGGTGATGAAATTACCGAGTGATTTGCTCATTTTCTCGCCGTTTACCGTCAGGAAGCCGTTATGCACCCAGTATTTCGCAAAGCCTGAGCCGGTGGCAGAGCAGCGGCTTTGCGCAATTTCATTTTCA
>CAZAQK010000220.1:0-1753 GCA_964487265.1 uncultured Rickettsiales bacterium
GCTGCTAATTATATAAAACAATAGCTTATTTCTATCCGCCTGATTAACAATAACTAATAAAATGCTTCCAATTATTAACGGGTTGGAAATCAAGTAAACGTTATTCTGTGAGTATGGGCACAGCATACGTCACAGCGATTCAAACCCACACACACCGCCGGCTGATAGCATCAGGTTTCGCGCTGGTTGCCGCTTTTGCGATTCTTACCGTTTCAACCTCTGCTATGGCACTTACCAGTCCGCTGTTAAGCAAGCGTCAAGAAGGCTCTTCTGATATCTCAGCCTTCACCAAATGGACGGCATTGATGCCACGTTACGAAACGCAACAGGCCTCCGCCGCCTCGCAGTGTATTGGTAAAGACTGCCTAAATCAGAAATGGGAGGCATTGCTGAGTGAATTGGATGGCAAGCCCATGCAAGTGCAGATCGACCGCGTGAATGGCTTCTTCAACCGTATGGCTTATGTCACGGACCAGAAGAACTATGGAATCGCCGATTACTGGCAGACGCCCTATGAGTTGATGGAGCGCGGCGGCGACTGCGAGGACTATGCGATTGCAAAATACATCTCGCTGAAGCGCCTTGGATTCTCGGAAAGTGACATGCGTATCCTGATCGTGCGCGATGGCAAGCTGGGTGGCACCATCCATGCGGTGCTTGAGGTAAAACTAGATGGTGATGCGCAACTGCTGGACAACCAAGCGCGTGATATTAAATCGGTTGCTCAGGTGATGCACTACATGCCGGTCTATGCCATCAATGAGAGCCGTTGGTGGGCGTATAAGTAGGTTTTCTGATGTGATAGAGGCTGCCAATAGCCCAAGCCCGCCCTTTGTGGCGGGCTTTGTGTTTGTGGCGGCGCGTAGTGAATACATTTCGAACCCATGCGCCTGATTGCCTGCTGATAGTACAGCACAAAATCAACTACACAAGCAGCCAGATCATCAGGCGGCTTGCAGCATAAAGGGGGCGTGAAGCCCCCTTCGTTCATTCAAGGTTAGTGGTTAATACTCAGTCGCGAGCATGATGGTCAGTACGCGGGTTGTAACCTTCGGGTCGGCAGGATTCTCTGATCCGAAAGTCAGGGTGTGGTCGTAGTAGTCAATCTTCCAAAAGAAGTCCTGACCTTCGACCACTACCTTGCCGAAGTCATGCTCGCCGTATGGGTCGTTGTCTTCGGTGAAGTTGTCGTAGTGCATCACGGCGGCGAACACGGCGGCGCGGGTATCATCGCTTAATTCGTTCACGCCGCTGGTCGTCATGACCTTGCCTCCCCAGTATGTCTGGCGGAACCGGTCATTCAAAGCGGCAATGATCGGGCTTTGGTTGTCATGTTGTGGTGTTTCAGTGGTGTTTTGGTCGGTTTGCATAGCTTTTTTCCTCTTTTGCTGCGGTTAAACCTTCCATTCGATAACACCCTGCCACCTGCAATCAATGCTCTTTTGCCTGTAATTACAATTACTTGACCTTCTGGGTCCTTCCCGAGCCGCACCTATACGGGGGCGCGTGGCGCGGCATTTCGCCAGCGACAAAACCCAAGAGGCCATTTCGTTTCGTTTTTTTTAGCCTGGAGAACACCATGAAAGTCGAACTAATCGACATCGAAAAGCTCGTGCCTTACGCCCGAAACCCGAGGATTACCGCGCATGCGGTGGATAAGGTGGCGGCCTCCATCAAGGAGTTTGGATTCCGCCAACCCATCGTTGTGGATTCCGAAATGGTCATCATCGCGGGGCATACACGCTATCAGTCA
>CAZAQK010000221.1:0-1741 GCA_964487265.1 uncultured Rickettsiales bacterium
CTCATCATGAAACACAAATACATTCTCCAGCGGGATCTTATAAAAACGGGCGAGTGCGCCAGCGCTCTCGCCTGAAAGATTCATGAAGGTTTGCGGCTTAAGCAGGAACACTTTATGGGTTCCGATCTTTCCTTCAGCGATATGGCCCTGGAATTTTTGCGACCATTTAGGAAATCCATATTTGGCAGCAATTACATCAACGGCCATAAACCCGATATTGTGGCGGTTATGCGCATAACGCGTGCCTGGATTGCCAAGCCCGATGAGGAGAAAAGCCGTCATAGGTTGCGAGTCATGAGCCACGCGCCTGAATCTGGCCAGTATGTTTGACCAAGGGCTCATGGCTCACAACCAACAGACTATTTCTTTTCGTCCTTCTTTGCATCAGCGGCAGGAGCGGCGCCACCAGCGGCAGGTGCTGCGCCATCAGCGGCAGGTGCTGCGCCATCAGCGGTAGTTGCTGCAGGTTTAACTTCTTCTTCCAGCGATGCGCTGCGGCCAGCAACGGTCGCGATGGTGAAGTTGCGTTTGATCACGGGAGTAATACCAGCTGGCAGTTTTACATCATTGATGTGCACGCTGTCACCGATATCCATTTCCTCAATATTGATCTCAATGTGGGAAACAATAGCTTCCGGCAGGCAGTGGAATTCCACTTCGTGACGCACGATATTGAGTACGCCGCCTTTTTTGAGGCCTACGGATTTTTCCATGCCGAGGAATTTAACAGGTATCTGTACGTTCACAGCAACGCCTGCTTCAATGCGGATGAAATCCACATGCTCGATCTGGTCGCTGACCGGATGGAACTGCACATCCTTCGGCAGGGCCTTTACCACTTTACCATCAAGGTTGAGTTCAATCAGGCGTGAACGGAAACGGCCGCGCATATATTCATGGCGCAGCTCGTTTGATTTTACAGAAATGGAAACAGGTGCGCTGCCTTTGCTGTAAATTACGGCTGGCACTTTGCCATCACGGCGCAGGCCGCGTGCAGCACCTTTGCCATTCCTGTCACGTGCGAAGGCTTCAAGGCCTGCTTTTTTGGTGGTTTCTTTAGTCATTGTCATTACTCCTTAAAAAAAAATCTTAATCAAATAAACTCGATACGGATGTCTCGCTGCTGATACGCTTGATGGCTTCGCCAAGAAGCGGTGCAACAGAGATTACCCGTATATTCTTTGCATTTTTCACGGCATCATTGGTCATGATGGTATCGGTGATGACCAGCGAGCTGAGCACGGATTTTTTCCACCCGCTCAACGGCTTTACCGGAAAGCACGCCATGCGTCACATAAGCGGAAACAGATGCAGCACCGGCCTTCTTGAGGGCTTCTGCGGCATTACATAGCGTACCGGCGGAATCCACGATATCGTCGATCATGATGCAGTCACGGCCTTCAACATCACCGATGATGTTCATCACTTCCGATTCACCGGCTTTTTCACGGCGTTTATCAACGATGGCAAGGTCTGCCTGCAGGCGGTTGGCCAGCCTGCGTGCGCGTACCACACCACCCACGTCTGGCGATACCACCAGGATGTTATCGGGGTTTTTAAATTGCGCTTTAATATCCGCAACGATCACCGGTGCGGCATATAAATGGTCGAGCGGGATATCGAAGAAGCCCTGAATCTGCCCGGCATGCAAATCAACAGTCAGTACGCGGTGCGCACCGGCAGCGGTGATGAGGTTGGCGACAAGCTTGGCAGAAATTGGTGTGCGCGAACCCATCTTACG
>CAZAQK010000222.1:0-1717 GCA_964487265.1 uncultured Rickettsiales bacterium
TTTTTTGAAGATGATGTCACAAATAGTTCACCGACATGTCATCAAACTGTCATATTTCTATATTATGCTTTGCTGAAGGTTAGATACATCTATCTGGGTGTTTTGGGCTTATTTATACCTGATTCTGGTACATTTATCCTCCTAAATGCCTGTGGTTTTGTTTAATATATATTAATATTTATTGCGCATAATTATTAACACTATTCAGTATTTAGAGCTATTTGGAGGATAATATGGTAAATAATCAACTCAGGTCATTGCTCGCAGCAAGTGCGTTACTCGCTGTGTGTAGCTTTGCAACTTCAGCAAACGCTGATTACAGGCTTTCAGACGCCACGTCAGGTGAGGGCGGTGCAATTGGTGAAGTGACACAAGATCTTGATATGGCTATGTGCGGCATGCAGATGGAAACGGGTACGATTGCAGCAGCTGTGGCCCAACCGCCTAAGACCTGTATAGTCAGGAAGAAAGACTGCACAGTACCGCCTCCGCCTCCTCCGCTTACGCCTGGACCAGGAGTTGGTGACCAATGCCAGGACTCTGATAATGCTGCTCCAGGCAGAGCACCAAGCTATCCAGGATATAAGTGTGATACGGCTGCTAACCCAAATAAATACGTAAAAGTAAAAGGTGTTTATTGCTTCGTGTGCGTTATTGATGGCAAGGAAACCGGCAGGGGTGATGGAAGAAATCCTGGCAACCTGGAAAGCGATAAGGATGATTCCTGTGCAAAATTCTACTGCATGAATCGCTGCGGTCTGAAAAACACTAAAGGTATTAAGGTTGAATAAGCCAGAACATAATAAAGGCTGAAAACAATCCGTAATAAATCGAATAGAAAGGTAATGTATGAAAGTAGTTAGTAAAATATCCGTTGTTGCACTGGCTTTAGTAGCAGTATCCACCTTTGCAACAAGCGCCAATGCCGACTGTACAAAGTGGGATACCGCATACTCGGAGAAAAAAGTTGCGCCAGACAAAGGCAAGAAAACTTACGAGACCAAGTGCGAAGAAGGCGTATTGATCTATTGTAAGTGCCTCGAAGGCTCAGATGCAGGCAACGTCTATCAAGCACGTTATGAAAAAGATACCAATAACGATGCGCATAAACTGGCCATGTGTATCGCCGCTCATGACAACGCACATTCCAACGATAAGAAATGCCCTGTTTTCGATGACTCGGATAGTGATGCATTAGGCGCTTTAAGCCTTAGCACTAAGCTGGGCATTCATTCTTCAGGGTACTAATATTTACTAGTTGATTATTTATCCTATCTTCCAACCCCGCCACTTCACTGTGGCGGGGTTTTTATTTTACCCGGCTGATCTTTCTGCTAATGGGTGTGTATGCTATATAAACACGCCCTGCCCTTTTTGATCGCACTGCTAAGCCTGAGCTTTGGCATGGTGCTGTGGCTGGCCTATCAGGCTCCTCTCTTTGTAGATGATGCCCACTGGCTGATACAGAACAGCCGCATCATCCACGATGGTTTCAAGATCATAAATCTCTATCCGCAATGCACCGGTAATTTTGTACAGGGCATTCCCTGGCCATTGATACCCGGGCGCGCATTTGCTGCATTATTCCATCCCGACACGCTGATTGGCATACGCTATCTTGGACTTGTAAAATACCTGCTCTCCATTGGCTGCATTGCTTTCATCATCTGGCTGTTATTCGATAAAAAGCTGCCGTATGTTCTGGCTCTGGGTGGTG
>CAZAQK010000223.1:0-1655 GCA_964487265.1 uncultured Rickettsiales bacterium
TGATGAGGTTGGCGACAAGCTTGGCAGAAATTGGTGTGCGCGAACCCATCTTACGGTCCTGACGTGCATAACCGAAATAAGGAATCACGGCAGTAACACGGCGGGCGGAAGCGCGGCGCAGCGCATCCAGGCACACCAGCAATTCCATGATATGGTCATTCGCAGGGTAAGAGGTGGATTGCAGCACGAATACATCTTCGCCGCGCACATTCTCATGCACTTCCACGAATACTTCCTGGTCAGCAAAACGCTTTACATCAGCGTTCGTCAGTGGAACGCCGAGGTAATCCGCCATGGATTTTGCAAGCGGGGTATTGCCATTACACGCCAGTATCTTCATGCGTTACGCACCCTTTGTTTTTCAGGCAATGCAAACCATCCATCTGCCGGGTGGGAAAACACCTACCAGATGGACACGGCCATATTAGCGTGGCTCGCGCCTGAGATTATTATTAAGGTGCGGCAATCTAACACAGGAAATAGGCATGTCAAACAGCTAATTCAGGCCTGTTTGCAGTTTTTCGGCCGAGCGGGTGAGGGCATAGTCCTCGGCGCGGAACATATCGATAATCCTCGATATTTCGTATTCATTAACGCCTACATGCTTAAGGAGCGCGCCAGCGAGCTGTAAGCTGGTTTCAAACATTTCCGCCACGGCCAGGTTGGCACCGGCTTTTTCAAGCTTCTGTACTTGCTCAATATTTTTGGCGCGGGTGATGATGGGGAGTTCAGGGTTGATTTCGCGCACCACCGCAATGGTCTGCAGGGCAACACGAATATCCGTATGCGTAATAATGAGTGCGCGGGCGCGGGCAATGCCCAGTGCGTTCAGTACATGGATGCGTGTGGTATCCCCGTAGTAAACGGGAACGCCAGCTTTTCGTTCCTTGGCCACAAGGAACGAATCCATATCGATCGCCACGTAGCTGATATTTTCGGCTTCAAGTAGTCGCGCCACCGTATGTCCCACGCGGCCATAACCACTGATGATGACATGGTGGCTGAGATCCAAAGTTTCCTCCACCATCATGCGTGGCCTTGAGAGGGCATGCTGCTCAAGTGTATGCGCAATTTTTTTGCCGAGCTGTGCAATCAGCGGCGTGAGTGCCATGCTGACGGTGATCACCACCAGCAATATCTGTGTTATCTCACTACTGAGCAGGCCCTGATTATTGGCCAGCGCAAAAAGCACAAACGCGAATTCACCGCCTTGTGACAGTAACAATCCGGAATGGATGGCGGTAGACAGGCCGAAGCCGAACACGCGGCAAAGCCCCATAATGATGAGGGCCTTGGTTGCCATGAGCGATATCGAAAGCCCGATGATACCTGCAAATGTATCTGCCAGCATATCGAGGTTGAACGACATGCCTACTGACATAAAGAAAAAACCCAGCAGCAATCCTTTGAACGGCAATATGTCGGATTCCACCTGCGGTTTGAATTCGGTTTCAGCAACCAGCAGGCCGGCCATGAAGGCACCAAGCGCAGGAGAAAGTCCTGCGATGCTGGTAGCACCTGCTACACCAAGCACCACAAGCATGGTGGTGGCAGTAAAAAGTTCGGTATTATCCATGGACGCAATGAATCTGAAAAGCGGGCGCAGCAGCAGGCGGCCTGCAACGAAAATAGCAGTCAGCGCAATAACGGCTTTG
>CAZAQK010000224.1:0-1653 GCA_964487265.1 uncultured Rickettsiales bacterium
GTATCCAGCTGGGAACGCGATATTTACCTTGATGTATAACTTTTAGCGGAAAGGCGTTTTATGCGTTTGCTGTCATTGATTCTGGTATTAAATCTTGTATCCGTATCGGCAAGTGCCGAGCCTTTGCTCAAAAGCACGAATCCTGATGCAGATAAGAAAATAACCGTCGATCAGCTCAAAAAGATGCAAACAGAGGCTGAAGCACGTATGGTCAACGAAGAACCCAAAGATGCTTTTCACGGTATCATGGCGATGAACGCATGCATGCAGAAAGCACTTGGCCAGCAGGGTATGGCGAAGATGGAAAAGCAGGGCAGGGCTTTTGATGCACAGGTTAAGGCCTTGTGTAAGGCAGGCAAGATTGATGAGGCAAAAGCATTGCAGCTGAAATATGCCGAAGAATTTTCTGCATCGTCTGAATTCACGGCCATGAAAACATGTTCTGAAAAATACAAGGCGATGTTGAAAGAGCCCATGTTCGACGGTATACGCAGGAACATGGGCCGCAGCGAACCGAATCCGGAAAAGATCTGCGGCTAAGATTGTAACTACGGCGTGGCAGCGCGTTTCAGCTGTTCCAGCCGGTCATCACGGCCGCAGCCCTCGCGGTAGCGTTTGTAGCGGTCTTTGCTCTTGATGTAGTATTGCTGGTGATAATCTTCCGCTGCGTAAAATACATCCGCATCGCGGATAGTGGTAGCAACAGGTGCTTTGAATTTCTGTGCAACTCTTACTTTGCTGGCTTCTGCAAGTTTGCGTTGTTCGGGTGAATGCACGAAAATACCGGCACGATACTGCGACCCCTTGTCGCAGAATTGGCCGTATTCATCGAGTGGGTCAATATTCTCCCAGAATATTTCAAGCAACTTCGCGTAGCTTACCTGTTTGGGATCGTAAGTGATCTCGATGGCTTCGAAATGGCCGGTGATACCGCTGGATACCTGCTCATAAGTGGGATTTTTTGTGCGCCCTCCCGTGTAGCCAGAGACCACCTTGCTTACACCTTCGATATTTGCGAACTCTGCTTCCATGCACCAGAAGCATCCACCTGCGAATGTTGCTTTTTCCTGCGCGTCATTAGCCATAACATCTCCAAAACAAAATATGCCGACAAGGGAAAGCCATAATTTTTTCACGCTAGAGCCCACCCATTTTACAAATAATATCCCATTCTTTCGTGGTAACGGGTTGTACGGAAAGGCGAGCCGAGGTCAACAGCGACATGCCAGAAAGCTTAGGTTCTGACTTAACGGCAGCTAATGTAACCGGCTTTGGCATGGGCTTTTTAGCTTTGACATCCACTACCACCCATGGCTCGCCGCTTTCAGCGGTGGGGTCGAGATAGTGCTCACGAATAACTTCGACGATACCTACAATATCCTTGCCATCATTCGAATGATAAAAAAAACATTCATCGCCCTTGCGCATGCTAATGAGGTTTCTCTTGGCCAGATGATTGCGCACGCCACTCCAGAACGTGCCCTTATCTCCTGCTTTTACCTGCTGGTCCCACGACCAGCTGGAAGGCTCGGATTTAATCAGCCAGAATTGTTTTTCGGTGCCTGTACCCATAGTAAGGCCAAGCTTAATATAACCAGCGGCCTGTGCAACAGGTTTGGCTACCGGATAGTAAACAGAGTGCCAAAGCGCGCC
>CAZAQK010000225.1:0-1652 GCA_964487265.1 uncultured Rickettsiales bacterium
AGCGAATATGATAAACAGGTTAAGACCCTCCAGGAGATCATCAGCACCGAGGAAGGTTCTAACCCCCAGCATTTCATAGATCTCGCTAATATTCAGGCAGCTAACAAGAATTACGCGGAAGCGATCGAAACACTCAAAAAATTTAAAGAACAATATCCCGAGCAATTCAATTTCGATGCCACCATGCTCCTCATCAGCCTGATGCTTGATGAAAAACAGATCACGGAAGCACTACAGGTTGCAACCGAATGGCAGGCTGCGAACACTGATGAAACTGTGAACGTCGCCAAGCTCATCAACATGCTGCATTATAAAGGCAGTATCGATGCTGCAAGCCAGCTCATCAGCAAATATGACGATGCGGCAATCGCTGCCTCGCCTGATCTTCTGCAGGAAAAGATCCTGATTGAGATCGCAACCGGGCGCGAAGAACGTGTATACGGCCAGTTGAAAGAACTGCATAAAAGCGGCAAGATGGCTGCTGTACTCAAAGAACGTCTGCTCTATCTCGCCATGGTGCGTGATGATGAAGAAACCGCCAACACCGTACTTACTGATGTTGACCTGAAGGGTCTAAGCGAACCACAATTGGCAAGCCTTGCCGAACTCGCCATGCTTCGCGACCATAAGGAAGTGACTGCCCGCCTCCAGCAGGATTTTGGCACTGGCGAAAGCGAACAGTCGCGTCCGGTGCTCTCTGCCATCCTTGCCCTGGAGCGTGGTGATAAATCTGCCATAGATAAACTGGCCCAGCTCGAAACCATGGATATCGGCAACAGCTATACCATGCAGATCGCCCGGATTTGCGCCCGCACCGGTAACCGTACCTGCGCCGTAACATTCCTCAGCAAACTGCCATCCGGTGACGAAACCAGCGATAACGATGTAGCATCCGCCGCCGAGATATACCTTGAGCTCAAGGCATGGAAAGAAGCAGGCAACCTGCTGGATCAAACCAAAAACCGCCAATCAGAAGCTCTCGATACAGCACGCCTTAAATTTGCTGCAGCAACCGGCGACAATGCTGTCATCGAGAAATGGTCAGCTGGCACCACCGGTGCCAATCCGCGCCTGATGGCCGATATGTTCTTCCTCGCCCATAACAACGGCCATGTTGAACTGGCAACCCTGATCGCCGAACGTTTCCATGCGCAGGAAAATTCGTCCCTGTCGCGCACCTGCCTGTCGCAGGCTTACATCAAAACCGGCCAGTATGAACAGGCACTCAAACTGCTGCGCGATGTATCACCGCGCACACCGGATGATGAATCGAACTACCTCTTCGCTCTCGCCAAACTCTCTGGTGCAAACGAAACATACCGTCAGGAACTGGCTGCCTACGCTGCGGAAAAGCTGCGCTCCGACATGCCACGCAAAGAAAAAATGGCATTGGTATACGCACTCATCACCGCCAAACAGGTTGAACCTGCCATGCCGTATATCCGTGAACTTGCCCTTTCTGAAGGTGGCTCATGGGCATCTCTCTATGCTGAAACGCTCGACAAGCAGGGCAATCATGCTGAAGCACGTGAATTCTGGGTAGCCTACGCATCACAGGCTTCCACGCCGCGTAAGGATAAAATCTCTGTCGCTTACACGCTGCTTGGCAATGGCTATAAGAGCGATGCCGAAGCTATCCTGACCAAAATGTC
>CAZAQK010000226.1:0-1652 GCA_964487265.1 uncultured Rickettsiales bacterium
GCAACTATTTAGACTTAGGAAATACTAGGTAGAGATGCTTTTTACTTTAGCAGACAATCGGCTCACTTTGCGTGAAGCGGTTGACAGCTTGAGAACACCTTTGCTCACGCCACGCATCAGCTCCTGCTGGGCTTTGCGTAATGCTTCCTGCGCCGCTTTTTTATCATTTGCGGCCAGCGCAGTTTCAACATTCCTTACAAAGGTGCGGATACGACTTGTGCGCACGCGGTTAACTTCCGTGCGGCGGACCGTCTGGCGGATTCTTTTTTCTGATGACTTATGATTAGCCATGTATCAATTCCCGTTTCGTTGTATTTTTTTCCATTGCTGGGGGAACAGACACTATGATTGTTTTCCCCTCCCGTCAAGCAGTAATATACACAAAAAATGACTTTTTATCATGCCCTTGAAACCCGCATTTTTCCTTGACTTTTTGCGATATCAGCTACCCACCCACGGTATATGCCGCGTCAAGAGGAATAACGCTGCACGACAAGCCTTTTCAGGCCGACTTTATGGCCATGTGCGTGGAGGCAAAAGGCTGGCATTTTGGGCAATAAAATGACGAACGCCCTGCTATTCTTATGTTTTCTATAGGTTTTTTGCATTTTCCGCAGGATTCCCCCTCGCGGTCATACACAGCGAAATGATGCTGAAAATAGCCAGCATCACCAGAAATATGCACAAAATCCTTCAGGGATGAACCACCAGACCTGATGGCAGCCTGCAAAACCTGGCGGATGGCCACCACCAGCCCAGCCGCAGCAGGAGCAGCATTGCGCGCCACCATGAGCGGATGGATACCGGTGAGATAGAGTGCTTCTCTGGCATAAATATTACCCACGCCTACTACCAGTTCCTGATCCATCAGCGCGGCCTTGATACTGCCAGACCTCTTAGCCAGTGCCGATTTCAGATATGATGCATTAAATGATCTTTCCAAAGGTTCCGGGCCGAGATGGGCAAGCAGCTCATGGCTTGCCACTTCATCTGAGGGCATAATCGTCATCAGCCCGAAACGGCGCGGATCGCGGTATATCACGCTTCTGCCATCCATAAGCTTCATCACCGCATGGTCATGCTTGCCGAATTTTTCCTGCTCGCCCGAGACAATAAAACACCCGCTCATGCCTAAATGAGCGAGCAATATATCCCCCGTATCAAGGTGCCACAGCAGATATTTGGCGCGGCGGGTAATGCGCTCTATACGGGCTTTTTCAAGTCTTTTTGCAAAGTCTTTTGGGAAGGGAATGCGCAGGTCTTTACGCCTGAGTGTGACACTCTTGATGCGCTCGCCTTTCAATGCCGTATGCAAACCACGGCAAACCGTTTCCACTTCGGGTAATTCAGGCATATGAAACCTCTTGTGATAGCCCCTAAATAGACCTATCTTGCCCACGTTTCCACAGGATTTACACCATGAGCAACACATCGTTCGGATTTAAAACCGTCGCCAGCGAAGAAAAAGAATCGCTGGTGCGCGGCGTGTTCGATAGCGTTGCATCGAAATACGACATCATGAATGACCTGATGAGCGCAGGCCTGCACCGCATGTGGAAGAATAATATGGTGGCGTGGCTTGCTCCGCGCGCTGGCATGCATATTGTGGATGTCGCCGGTGGCACGGGTGATATTGCGGCACGCATCCGCAA
>CAZAQK010000227.1:0-1635 GCA_964487265.1 uncultured Rickettsiales bacterium
ATGATGGCTGACCAGCCGCTATAGGCTACCGGTACGCTGAACCATTTTTCTGCCCCGACGCTAAGCCCAATGCCAATGATAAGGCCAATCAAACTGCCCATGGTGGAGATGATGATCGCTTCCAGCAGGAACTGTATGAGTATCATGCTTCGGCTGGCTCCAATGGCTTTGCGGATACCGATTTCTCGTGTGCGCTCAGTAACGGTTACCAGCATGATGTTCATGATGCCGATGCCGCCGACAATCAGAGAAATAGAGGCAATTGCGCCAAGCAGCATTGAAAGTGCCTTCGATGTATCGGTTGCAATTTTGGTAACCGCGCTGATATTGCGGATGGTGAAATCATCTTCGTCCGTATCCTTTAATTTATGACGGGCGCGTAGCAGGTTTGTGATTTCGTACACGGTCTGCTGCAAATGCTTGTCTGAAAGCGATTTCACGAAGGTGATGTCCACGCTGTCAAAATTATAAGCAATGCTAGCAAGCTTGATTTTAGCGGTGGAGAAGGGAACAAAGATCGTATCGTCCTGGTCGCGCCCGTCAAAACCCTGGCCCTTTGGGCTGAGTACGCCAATGATGCGCAGAGACATTTGTTTTACACGAATCGTTTGTCCAATAGGTGATGTATCGGGAAACAGTTTGCTTGCAACGGTTTTGCCAATAATGGCAACACGGCCGGATTTCTTCATTTCCTCGTCACTGAATATGTCACCTTCTTCCAGCGGCCAGTCGCGCACATTGAAATAATCCGGCGCGATGCCGCTGATACGGGTTTTCCAACTCAGGCTGCCTACTGTTATGGTCTCGTCAGTGCCGTATGTGAATGGAGATGCGGCGGAAACAGAAGGCAATGCAGCTATGGCTTCCACATCCTTTAGTGAAATATAGCCAAATTTACGGGCATCGGATTTGGAACCTATGGAGTAACTTACCAGCAGCATGTTGGTGCCAAGCTTGGCAATGCGATCTTCCACAGCCTTGCGGCTACCGGTACCAATGGCCATCATGAGCACTACTGAACCAACGCCGATAACGATACCCAGAACGGCAAGGAAGGTGCGCAGGCGGCTCATACCGATGGAAATAGCAGCTTCATGGAACATGGCGGAGAACATCATGATGTGGATACTCCATGATGTTTGCTGTATGTAATAATTGTCATTCCCGCGCAGGCGGGAATCTCATCTGAAATCTTGCGCGCAGTTTGCAGAGATCCCTGCCTCCGCAGGGATGACAAACCTGCGCTGGATTGCTTCGCTACCATCACAATGACATATAACTTACTAATACATAGGGCCATCATAAATGATCTCCCCGTCTTTTACCTGCACCAGCCTTTTAGCATAGCGTGCGATATCCTGCTCGTGCGTCACCAGTATGATAGTGATGCCTTCCTTGTTCAGGTCTTCAAACAATTTCATGATATCTTTGCTGGTCTGGCTGTCGAGGTTACCGGTTGGCTCGTCGGCCATGATGATCTTGGGTTCACCGGCCAGTGCACGGGCAATTGCAATACGCTGCTGCTGGCCGCCGGAAAGCTGTGTTGGATAATAGTCACGGTGGGTGGAAAGACCGACCACATTCAGGTAATGCTCAGCGCGTTTGATGCGTTCTTCAGCAGATTCATTGGCATAA
>CAZAQK010000228.1:0-1634 GCA_964487265.1 uncultured Rickettsiales bacterium
ACGGCCATTGGGTGCCCAGCTTGGGCCTTCATCCAGATAGCTTTCGGTCAGCACGCGCTCACCCGAGCCATCCGGGCGCATGACACCGATGTAGAACCGGCCCTGATGCATTTTGGTGAAGGCAATGAGGTCGCCACGCGGTGACCATACCGGCGTACCATAACGGCCATTGCCGAAGCTGATGCGCTGGATGCCACTGCCATCCGTGTTCATGACATAAAGCTGCTGGGAGCCGCCACGGTCTGAGTTGAAGACGATGCGGTTGCCATCCGGCGAATAGCTTGGTGAAGTATCAATGCTGTTGCCGGAGGTCAGCTTGGTGAGCTGGCGGTTGCGCAGGTCCATTTTGAACAGTTGAGTGCTTCCACCGGAAGCAATCGACATCACGATTGAGTTGCCATCGTTAGAGAAGCGCGGCGCGAAGGACATACCTTCGAATGTGCCAAGCGACTCTTCGCGGCCGGTCTGAAGGTCACGCAGATAGACGCGCGGCTGCTTGCCGGCGTAGGAGAGATATAAAATCTCCTGCGAGCTTGGCGAGAAGCGTGGTGTGAGTACCAGGCTCCTGCCATCGGTCAGGTATTTATGGTTTTCTCCGTCCTGATCCATGATGGCAAGGCGTTTGACGCGCTTGAGGTCAGGTCCGCTTTCCGACACATACACAATGCGGGAATCGAAATAGCCGTTTTCACCGGTTAAGCGTTTGTATATTTCATCAGCGATGATATGGGCGATGCGCCGCCAGTTGTTTTTGAACGTGTTGTATTCTTTGCCGGCGATCTGCTGTTCGGCATATACATCCCACAGGCGGAACGATACTTTCAGCTTGTCGCCGCTTTCGGCGATCACCATGCCGGTCACCAGCGCGGAAGCATTGATCTTCCGCCAGTCACCGAAGCGCGGATTATTGGTCTGGGTGGTTATCTGCTCAATAAAGGCATCATGGCCGATTGGGCGGAACAGGCCGCTGCGTTCTAGGTCAGCCGAGACGACACGCATGATCTCTGCGCCCATGCCATTGCCCGGCAGGTCGGGCAGTGCGATCGGCATTGGGTCTACGTTACCGCGCGTGATATCTATCTTGAGCACGGCATGTGCGGGTGCGGAGAGAAACAGGAAAGCAACCAGTATACTTAAAAAACGTGTCATGATGCAGCGTATCCTTATTGAGACAAGGTCAGTGGGGATTCATACTTATATGAATTTACCGCCCAGCTCAAGTAAGAGAATCATAAATTCGTCATATTAAAAGAGCATTTCCTTAGGGTCGAAGGTCAGCTCCATGTCACGCCAGGTGCCATATTTTTCCGCTGGCAGGTTTTGCAGCGGACTGCATTGCTTGACGGCGCGGATGGCAGAATCGGCGGCGGCACGGAAGAACGTGTCGCTCGCGTAGCGTGATTTGCTGTCTTTACCCAATTCTACCTTGATGACGCTGCCGTCCTGTGCGACTTCAAGTCGCAGCACCACAACCAGGTCATGCGCATCCTTGGCTCCGGCCGGTACGCTCCAGCATTTGGCGATCTGGCTGCGGATGGCGTCTTTTTCGCTGATGGACATAGGCAGGGTAGGGTCATACTGGTCTGATTTGCTTTTGCCGCCGCCATCTTCCTTTTGTTTTTCTTTTTTGTCTT
>CAZAQK010000229.1:0-1620 GCA_964487265.1 uncultured Rickettsiales bacterium
GGATGTTCTAAGGACATAAAAATTCGCGCTGCCTTCCGGCATGACGGTGTTGCGGGCAGCATGCATTGCTCGAAACGCGGTCTGGTATTCATCCGTAGCATGATCAGACGCAAATGGTTTGAAGGTTACAATGATTTTGGAGCGGTCTGATTCGCCAGGAATTCTTGGGGTCTGGATAGTGATGGATTGAATGCGTCCTTCCAGATCTTTTGCTGTTCTTTCCGTAAATTCAGAAGATCTCAGAACGAGATTTGCTTGCTTTTCCGCAGCAAATTCTTCCGCGTGGCTTAATAATTTTGCTGACTGCAGGCCGGCGAGGATATTGGCCAATATCTGTGTTGTGCGGTGCTGGGGAATCTGGCTGATGGTAACAGAACCATCGGGATGATGATAGATAGGCAGATCACGTCTGCGCTTTTCAGGCGATATTTGCTTTGTGAGCCTTCCTGTAAATCCTCCAAACGTGAGCATACTATTCATTCCTGAGGTGAGCTCCAACTGGTCAACATCCGGTTTGGGCTGGATGGTGATGCTGCAAAACGCACCTTCATCATTCACGCCTTCTGAGCGCAGGATGACACGGTCAATTTTTGTTCCATTTATATCAATTGCTTTTTCCATGGGCCCGCCATGCGTTTTATAGAGACAGTACATTATAAGTAAAAATGGTTAAGCAAATTTAAAGCTGTATTTCAATGGCTTATCAAGCCCTTGGATGGGCTTTCTCGTAGGCCTTGAGCAGGCGTTCTTTATCCACATGCGTGTAACGCTGGGTAGTGGAAAGGGAAGCATGGCCGAGCAACTCCTGAATAGAGCGCAGATCGCCGCCGGCGGAAAGCAGGTGCGTGGCAAAGCTGTGGCGGAAGGCATGAGGAGTTGTGCTATCCGGCAGGTTGAGTGCTGCTCGCAGCTTACGCAGCTGCAGCTGGAATATCGCAGGATTTAATGGCTTCCCGCGCTGGCCATAAAACAGCGGCGTGCTCTTATCAAATCCGTATGGGCATTGCTTAATGTAATCGGCGATGGCTTCTTTTACCAAAGGAAGTACAGGCACAACGCGCTGTTTGTTGCCTTTTCCGGTAATGGTGATGGAATCCGCCCCATCAACATCGCCGCGCTTTAGGCTTAGTGCTTCGCTGATGCGCAGGCCACAGCCATAAATGAGCGTGAGCAGTGCAAGGTCACGCGCATTGACCCACGGCTCTTCATGCTGCGAACCGATATGCTCCAGTGCTTGCCCCGCCTGCTCTTCCTGCAGGGCTTTGGGCAGGGATTTTTTGAGCTTGGGGCTACGGATATGGAAAATGGCAGAGTTTTCGATTTTGCCATCCTGCTCCAGCCGGCGGTAAAAATTCTTCACAGTGGAAAGGGCGCGTGCGGTTGATGCTGGTTCATAATCACCCGCACGTGAGGCCAGCCATGCACGAATGTCGCGCGCTTCGAGTTCTTTCAGGTGTTTCAGGCAAACGCGCTCGCCCAGATGCTCATTCAGGAATGCAAAGAACTGCTGTAGGTCATTCTGGTAGGAGATCACCGTGTGGCGGGAAGCGCGGCGCACATTCGTCAGCCAATTTTCCCAATCATGTACCGCTTTCACCAGCTCTGTTGCCAGATGCCCGC
>CAZAQK010000230.1:0-275 GCA_964487265.1 uncultured Rickettsiales bacterium
ACGATAATGCATTCTTGGAAAAGAAGCTTCACTACGCGAACCTATTAAAGGCGAGCGGCATTGCGCTAAAAATTGAGCAGCTTCAACTTTCCTCAGCGTCAGAGAGCGCACCCGCTGTATCGACATTAATCCCAGTGGTAGATGTGCCAAAACGCACAGCCAATACGCGTTAGGTCATTCAATCGTCTGTATAAATGACTTGTCGCTGCGCAATTCGACAGCGACATCGGAGCTCAGATTTGAGTCGCGGCGCAAATGCTGCGAGCTCGCGCCGC
>CAZAQK010000230.1:298-1611 GCA_964487265.1 uncultured Rickettsiales bacterium
GGGCTAGCTGGTTGAATGAAGGGCTCACAGCGCACACGGCTTCTGCCTTTGCCATCCATGTTCAAAATACCGTTGCATACCTTGGGGCGGCCGTAGCCATCAATATACGCCGTGCCTGGTGCATACTGCACCCGATTATTCGACACGATAGGAGGCATTGGGTTGAGATTGTAGAAGACCCTATTGTCAAGCGTAGCAGCCGGTCCTGAAATAACTTGTGCAAACACAGGCGTAGCCGCCGTAACCATGATGACGAATGCGTGCATACACTTCATGAAGCAGCTGTTAGCACAATTGCAACGGTTCCGGTATAAAAATCTGATGCGAATTTAATCAGGCTGCGCGGGTAGTGCGTTGCTCGATACGCTTTTCGAACTGAGTGCCCTTGAAAATGCGCTGTACGAAGATGCCGGGGGTATGAATGTCATTGGCATCCAGCTCACCCACCTCAACCAATTCCTCTACTTCTGCGACCGTTACTTTTCCTGCCATAGCCATCATGGGGTTGAAATTGCGGGCAGTTTTACGGAAAATCAAGTTGCCGGCTTTGTCGCCTTTCCATGCTTTAACAATCGCGATATCGGCAATGAGCCCTGTTTCCATGACATAGGTTTCACCATGGAATTCGCGCAGTTCCTTGCCTTCGGCTACGATGGTACCAACCCCTGTTTTGGTGAAAAAGGCCGGAATACCTGCCCCGCCAGCACGAATACGCTCTGCCAGAGTGCCTTGTGGATTAAATTCAATCTCTAGCTCTTTGTTGAGATCTTGGGTCTCGAAGGTTTTGTTCTCGCCCACGTAAGAAGAAACCATCTTCTTGATTTGTCTGTCTTTTAGAAGAATTCCGAGTCCAAAATCATCCACCCCACAATTGTTGGAGATAATTGTGAGACCCTTGATGCCCGATTCTTTGAGCGCCAGAATCGAGTGCTCGGGAATACCGCACAGGCCAAATCCGCCCGACATGATAGTGATATTGTCGCGCAAAAGCCCAGCCAGAGCTGACTTTGCATCAGGAAACACTTTCGAACTGGCGGTGGTCATACTGTTGCTCCTTGGTCGATAATTGTGCAAATCTGGTTGTAGCGTAGTGGTTTGAGAGGTCAAGCGCTGGCAAACTATTCAGGTTGCGCTACCATAAATACTGGAATTAGCGAAGGAATAGACAGCAGTTTAATAAATAGTTAATAATTGGGCGTTAATAATTATGGAGGATGCAGAAGTGAATACGTCCGAAAGAAAGTTCAGTCCTCTTATGAACATCACGCGTGAGGATATCAACCTATTGGTTCGCGAGCCGTCTCCGGCGATGC
>CAZAQK010000231.1:0-1584 GCA_964487265.1 uncultured Rickettsiales bacterium
ATTTTGAGATATGCAGCATGATGCTTATAATAGCTCACTTTTGCTGCTTCTTCATCGATGTCGAAGGAATAGGAATCTTTCATCAGGAATTCGCGGCCGCGCATCACGCCGAAACGCGGGCGGATCTCATCGCGGAATTTCCACTGGATCTGATAGAGGTTGCGCGGCAGGTCGCGGTAGCTTCTCATGTTGGTGCGCACCATATCGGTGATCACTTCTTCGCAGGTCGGCGAATAAAGCAGTTCGCGCTCGGCGCGGTCGGGGAATTTCAGCAGTTCCTTGCCCATCACATCATAGCGGCCGGATTCTTTCCAGAGGTCGGTAGGTTGCAAAGTCGGCATCAACACTTCAAGCGCGCCGGATTTGTTCATTTCATCGCGCACAATGTTTTCAATGTTGCGCAATACTTCAAGCCCCATCGGCAGCCAGTTATAAATGCCTGCTGCCAGCTGGCGTACCATGCCGGCACGCAACATTAACCGGTGCGAAACGATCTGCGCCTCGGAAGGATTTTCTTTAATGAGCGGCAGGAAAAATTGTGAAAGGCGCATGGTGTGTCCGTTATTTTACAAAATGAATGATGACTGCAATAAACGCGGTGATGACAGCACTCACCAACGATGTCAAGATGAGCATCTTTTTCCAGTAAATGGTTTTTGGCGCAGAGGTATAATCCAGCGCGTTTTCATTTTTCTCGCCTTCCGGCTTTGCTTCCACGCAGAACGGCCAGCACAAAAAAAGACTTACCCACCACAGGTTCAGGTATGTAAAAGCTACGAAGGAAATGCTCATAAGAGTTGCTTGTTACTAGTTGTTGGTTGCTGGAAAGTAAGATTTATAAACAATGCTCTATATTTGTATTATTAAATTTACCAGAAACTAGCAACTAACAACCAGCAACTAAACTTCTTCCAATTCAATCAGCGTGCCGCAGAAATCCTTGGGATGCAGGAACAGCACGGGCTTACCATGTGCGCCAATTTTTGGCTCGCCATCCCCTAAAATGCGCGCACCTTCTGCCACCAGATGGTCACGGGCTTTTTTGATATCCGCCACCTCAAAACACATATGGTGCATACCCCCAGAAGGGTTTTTAGCCAAAAAACCGGCTATGGGCGAGTTATCACCAAACGGGTGCAAAAGCTCGATTTTAGTGTTTTCTACAGCCACAAACACGGTCGTTACACCATGTTCAGGCAAATCAACAGGTTGCGAAACCTGCGCCCCCAGCGTATCCCGGTATAAGGCCGATGCCGCCGCCAGATCCGGCACCACAATGGCTATATGGTTCAATTTGCCTAACATTTCGAATGTATCCGTATTGTCATTTTATTATTCCATCTGTCATAAAAGTTTCACTTTTTATGGGGCCAGAATACGGTAAGATTGGTTTGTAGCAACCAGATTTATCGCGTGGGGCGTTAGGGTTTTTAGGGATGGATACCGAAAAATACCTTGAATTACAAAAGAAAATGGACCAGGGCCTGTCGCCTAACGACGAGGGCCCGTACTATCATCACGCCTGGTGGGAATCGTATAAAGGAAGCGTAAAAGGTAAGTTCGGCGGCCTTGTGGTCGGTGCCG
>CAZAQK010000232.1:0-1583 GCA_964487265.1 uncultured Rickettsiales bacterium
GGCCTGGAGCCGATGCCTATAATACGGCCACTGCCTAGAAGTGGCAGGCTATCTTCCGCGCCGAAAATGCGGAATTTCAGGCTGGAAGAGCCAGCGTTAAGGACAAAAATCGCATCCGTCATTTAATCTTCCCCTCCTGCCGCGCCTCGGCCATGCGCACCGCCAGCGCGCAAGACATAAGGCGGGCGCGCAGACTATCCGCCCGGCTGGTAAGAATCACCGGTACGCGCGCGCCAAGTACGATACCGGCTGCATTAGCGCTACCCAGAAATGTCAGTTGCTTGGAAATCATATTGGCGGAATGAATATCGGGCGCGAGAAGGATATCAGCATCGCCCGCTACTTCCGATTCAATACCCTTATCCTGCACGGCCTGTTGGTTAATTGCCAGATCGAGCGCCAGTGGCCCATCCAGCAGCGCATGTTCTATCTGCTTACGGTCTGCCATTTTGCATAGACAGGCGGCATCTACAGTCGCCTGAACGCCGGATTTTACCTTCTCCGTAGCAGCGAGAATTGCCAGTTTTGGCGTTGCCGCCTCATTGGTAATAATCCGCCACAGATCAATCGCATTACGGCATATATCGGCTTTTTCATCGAGCGTGGGAGCAATATTGATAGCGGCGTCCGTTATCAGTAAAAGCTTGTGATAGGTTGGCACATCGATCACGTAAGCATGGCTGATGCGCCGTTCGGTGCGCAGTCCCGCCGCGCTGGGCAGGATCGCACCCATTAATTCATCGGTAGAAAGGCTTCCCTTCATGATTGCGGTCACATTACCGTTAACTGCAAGCTCTACCGCTTTCGCCGCCGCCGCATGGCTATGCTGCGTCGGAATCAGCTCATAGCCGCTGATGTCGATTCCGGCTTCGTCCGCCGCCTGACGGATACGGGCTTCCGGGCCGATCAGCACCGGCTCGATCAATTTATCCTGCACGGCTTCCAAAGCTGCTCGTAGTGCAATGGTCGTAACCGGATGCACCACCGCCGTGCGGGTCGGCGGCAGAGCGGCGCAGGAATCAATCAGCGTGAGGAAACGGTCGTGATGGTGCAAATGGACATCGGGAAGATCGGGGCGCGCACGGCGAATTTTCTGCGTGGGTGCAATGACTGCTGCTGTGCCACTGGCTACGGTCTCGCCCAGGGCGTTCGTGCACAGGCAATCAAAAATGACCACATGCTTGTGCTCACGCTTTTCTTTAACCGTGACGGTTACGCCAATAGTCTCGCCGGGGCGCACCGGCTTTTTGAAATCCAGATTCTGGTTTAAATAAATCGTGCCCGGCCCTGGCAGTGTTGTACCCAGCAGCGCCGAAATCAGCGCACCTGACCACATACCATGGCCGATCACACCGCCAAAGGCGCTGTCTTTTGCATACACCGCATCCAAATGCGCAGGATTAACGTCACCGGAAATAATAGCAAATAGTTCGATATCTTTTTCCATCAGCGTGCGAGTGAGGCTGGCTGTCTGGCCAACTTTTAGCTCGTCAAAGGTGGTGTTTTCCAAATCCTGAGCATTACTCATATTAAGCCTCCTTCAAACGAAGCCATGCCCGCACACGCTTCTCTATTTCGATGAT
>CAZAQK010000233.1:0-1535 GCA_964487265.1 uncultured Rickettsiales bacterium
AAATCTTCCACACGCTGAAGGAGGCGCAGGTGATTCTAGAGCAATGGCGGCATCATTATAACCATATCCGCCCACACACCAGTCTTGGCTACAAACCGCCCGCACCGCTGGCACGTCTGCGCCATGAAAAGGAAAAAAGCACAGGCAACACGACCAACACCCCCACCATGAAAGAAGGAAAATCCTCAGGCATGAAGGAACCGGCCTCCGCTTACGCTCCAGCCACTTCCTTCATGCCGCCACCGCCACCAAACTGTAACTTAATCTCTGGACCTGAAAATGGGGGTTGACCACTGCACTTGTGCGGCAATGGTTCAATCCACTCAATCCCTATGCCGAACAATCTGAATTGTTGAAGGTAGAAAAGCATAATTACTCACGTACCGCACCGGGTAGCATTGAGCCGCTTTACTGCCTCGCGATATCATCGAAGCGCTACGCATTGTTTAATCTTGATGCACAGGGAAAACCTGTGTTGCGCAAGCCATCAGTGCATGGCTTGGGGCACTTGCGCCCACCCTATGAAAATAACGCAGTGCGTAATCTTGAAGGTGCGGAGCCGTGGCAGCAGGATTTATGGATTAAAATCATTGAAGCGGAATTAGCGGGGCATGGTGACAGGCCGAACTACAGCAGCATGCCCAATATGGACACGCCAGCCATTGGGCGCTTTGCCGTTACTACGCCCGCATTAGGTCAATGGGTCAAAGGCTATAACAAGGGCAAAGACTATGCCGATCACATCCGCCCGTTTGGGTTTATGTTCATCGGGCAATCGCACCGCGATATTCGCAGGCAGAAACCGATCATGCCCTTCGATAAAGACCATGGCAAAGCGCTCAAAAACTGCGTTGATCGTGAGACAGGTGAGTGCATCACCCCACGCAACCTAAAAACCTACCGTGATGCCTTGGCGCAATACCACCTGCACCCTGAGGCAAAGTTTTTGAACGGCGCGCATCTTGATATAGGAAAAACGCAGCGGCGGCACATCGTGGTCAAATCCATCCGCTATATTGGCAAAGAGGCCAATAAATGGGAGGAGCAATACCACACGGGCGTTGATGAAGAGGCACAGCTTGAATATGGCATCAGCGCCGATGATAGAGCGGCAATGCTAGATATCATCAAACAAGCTATTTCAACCCATGGCATTAGGGCAGTAGCGAAAGCCAGCCGCTTATCAGCAAAGCATGTCACTAACATCATTCGCGGCAATCACATTCCTCCCACCAAAACTATTGGTAAGCTGCACACCGTTGCCCTGAGGCTCAACAAAGAGCATTTTGCCACTCAAGCAGCTATTATTAAGGCGAAGCAGTTGCTTGATTCAAAAACTATCACTCTGCGCAAACTTGCCGAAAAACTTGGCGTGGATCACTCGAATTTGGGTAAGTTGCTCTCGAAAAAGCGGTTTAGTACGAAAGCATTGGCTCGTTTGCACGCATTCCTGAAAGAACAGACTCATGAAATGGCGCAGATATAACGACACCACCCATAAATACGACCAGCACAAAGTCTCACCTAGCTACCGA
>CAZAQK010000234.1:0-1530 GCA_964487265.1 uncultured Rickettsiales bacterium
ACACTTGCCAATTTAAGTAATGTTAGCCAGCTGGTTCGCGAGCAGCAGTCCACACTCGGTGGCAAGACGATTCCCGCCAGCTTACTTATTAAAGGAAAAACATCCCATACACCTTTTGCCATCATGACACAATTACATGGTAACGAGCCGGCAGGCCTTGCCGGTGTGTTGCTTGCGATGGCACTGTCTGAGGCAGGCTTGCTGGAGCGCGATGTTGTCGCTGTGATAGGCAACCCACTGGCCGCTGCACAATATTTTGATGCCTATGCGCAAAATCCTCGCGCTCGTCAGGAAACGCGCGATGCCTTCCGCTGCGGTCTTGCCGAAGACGGCAGTTTGCTACCGGACATGAACCGTATCCCCGTGGATTTCATGGAGCGCAAAGCAGACACGCACCACATCAAACGCGCGCAGGAGCTTTACACACTGGGGCTTAATATCTGCGGTATTCTGGATATCCACACCGCGCGCGGCAACATGGTGTGCATCACCGATCATAAATATGACCGTGACCTGCTGCACTCTTCCATCCGTTCTGTGTTGCTTGATCTGGCAGACGCCATCGCTGCGAATGCCTCTGCATCGGGCAATAAACTGGTCACTTTCAAAACCATTGTAAGCCCGCTGCGGAACATCGACCATCAGGTTGGCATCGAAGCCGGCAAACATGAAGCAGAAGATGCGCCGCATATTGCTGCAGCCTATACGCTTTCAATGCTCTACCAGATTGGTTACACAAAAATGACGCCACTTGATCATGTCAAAGATGATGGCATTTTTGATGGCTACCATGTGAAGCCACGCATCACCTATGCTGACCTGAAAGGCAGCGACAAGGTGCAGCCGGATGATAAGATCTACATGGCAAAGCCTTGCGACAACGCACAACTTATCCCACCCAGCGCATCTCAGGTGATCGTTCGCAAGAAAGGCAAAGGCAATCATTTTGCGTTACAAACTGCACTGGAATTCATTGTAAATCCTGCTGGTATGCTGTGTTACACACTGCACCAATATGAAGAAATGGAAGCCGTGCAAAAAGATCAGGTGATCGCCATTGCCATTCCGTCCGGTGCGGTGCTCAAAGCACAGGAGGATTTCTCCGGCATTTTCTGGAGCAAGGCAGCGCGGCTTTATGATAAAGATCCCGCCGTTGGCCCATGGCCGCTACCCGCCGATAAACTTTCCACCACCAAACTATGCTACCCTTGCGAAGTGAGCAAGGTTCAGTTGGAAGATTAGGACATCACTACATCTTTATTCTGCGCGATGCGCGTAAATGTGTCAGCTCGGGTGAAGGCCTGTAGCGGGTCAGCACTATTCAGAATCTCACCGCAGCCGGAATGTTTGTTGCCGCCAAAGCCCATGCCGTGCGCTGGTGTGCCCGTGCCTTTGGGTGCATTGATGAGCGCGTGCCCTGCGGTGCAGGCATACACAAATTGGTCGGCTTCTTTTTGGCTCAGTGTATAAATACCTGCCACAAGCCCGGCATTTTCCGGTGCATTCTGCATGGCAATTGCTTCATCAAAA
>CAZAQK010000235.1:0-1512 GCA_964487265.1 uncultured Rickettsiales bacterium
CACCACGCGATCTGCGCAAACAGCTGATGCAACTCATCCATGACGAGATACACCATGTTAAAAAAGGTAAGCCCGGTGCTATCTGGGCGAAGATGAACGCGCTGGTTGATGCAGAAATTATCGATGCGCTGTATGAAGCATCGCAGGCCGGTGTGATCATTGAGCTTGTTGTGCGCGGCATATGCTGCCTGCGCCCCGGTGTGCCGGGCTTGTCTGAAAATATCCGCGTGAAATCCATCATCGGCCGCTTCCTCGAGCATTCGCGCATTTACTGTTTCGGGAATGGCTATGGCCTGCCCTCGCCCGATGCGAAAGTGTATATCGGCTCAGCCGACTGGATGCCGCGCAACCTCGATTGGCGCGTGGAAACCATGGTACCGATTGAAAACCCGACAGTGCATGAGCAGATCATGGGGCAGATCATGGTGGCAAACCTAAAAGATGAAAAACAAAGCTGGGTGATGCAGCCGGATGGCACGTATAAACGCCTTGTTGCGACAAACAACAGCCTTTCCGCGCATGATTATTTCATCGAAAACCCCAGCCTTTCCGGCCGTGGCAAAGCCCTGAAAAAAGCCAAAAGCACCCAGATGCTAAAATATAAGCCTTTGAAAAAAGAGGCTTAGCCAATCCAATCCTAATTGCAGTTTGATTGCATCATCAACATCGTGCATTTCTTTATCGCTCAGTTGCGCGATGAACCCGCTTAGGCGCTGCTTACTGACCGTGCGCAACTGATCAGCCATGGCCTTTCCGGGGTTTCCTTTAAGATTTATTGCTGCTTCACACGGGTAAAGTTTGTGCATCTGGCTAGTAATCGGCACTACCTGCACACGATTTAGGTTATCATTGGAAATATTATTACTTACTATTACAGCAGGCCGTGTTTTTTTGATTTCGCCACCAATAGTTGGGTCGAGCGATACCCACCAGACTTCACCGCGCTTCATCTAATCCATCATCAACAAAAGATTCTATCCACTCATCAGCTTCCTGTTCACGATTTTGATCAGCAGCCATCTGTGCATAGGATGTGGCTAAATCCTTCTCAAAAAGATAGGGACGTGCCAAACGCTCTATAAACCGGCTGATATTCCCGCGGCCAATAGTAGCATGGAGGGCATCATAGACCTTTTCATCTACGGATATGGTAAGTTTCTTTTGCATAAGCATTTTTCCTTTGTATACGTATTATATACGTATTATATACGTATGTCAATTAAATACAATTTGCCAGAGCAAATCCGGCTGGTATAAGTTGCGCCATGCCTGAGACCATCCAATTCAGTGACCAACCCTTCCGCGACGGCCGTATTGGCATCATCGATATTGGATCGAACTCCATCCGCCTTGTTATTTACGACCAGCAGAAACGCTCTCCCGTTCCTATTTATAATGAAAAAGTCATGTGCGCGCTTGGCAAAGGACTGGCTGCATCCGGCGTGCTGAACCCTGAAGGTGTGGAAATGGCGAAAGACACGCTGCGCCGCTTCCTTGCCATGGGCCGTAACA
>CAZAQK010000236.1:0-1505 GCA_964487265.1 uncultured Rickettsiales bacterium
ATGACCGGCACGATCCTGGGCACCGCACGTGCCATTGGCGAAACCGCACCGCTTCTCATGATAGGGATGGTTGCGTTCATCGTGGATATTCCCGATGGTTTCACGGCGCCTTCCACCGTGATGCCGGTGCAGATCTATCTGTGGGCTTCAAGCCCGGAAGCTGGCTTTGCTGAAAAAACAGCGGCTGGCATTCTGGTGTTGCTCGTGTTATTGCTTGCGATGAACGCGCTGGCGATATTTTTACGTAAGCGTTTCGAGATACGGTGGTAGGGTATGTCTAAAATTATAGCACGATCAATTCGGGTTTTTTACGGGGCCAAGCAGGCACTTTATGATATTAGTCTGGACATACCGGCAAACAGCGTGACGGCACTTATTGGCCCTTCCGGTTGTGGCAAATCAACTTTCCTACGCTGCATCAACCGTATGAATGATACGATCGAGGGCTGCCGCGTCGAAGGTAGTATCCTCATTGATAATAGTGATATCAATTCGCAGAGTCAGGATGTTGTGCTTCTGCGTTCACGCGTCGGCATGGTGTTCCAGAAACCAAATCCATTTCCTAAATCCATTTACGAGAATGTGGCGTATGGTCCGCGCATCCACAATCTTGTCAGGGATAAAAAGGGTATGGATGATGTGGTGGAGAAAAGCCTGCGCCATGCGGGGTTGTTTGACGAAGTAAAAGATAACCTGCATGCCCCCGGCACATCGCTTTCCGGCGGGCAGCAGCAACGCCTGTGTATTGCACGCACACTGGCGGTAAGCCCGGATGTGATATTGATGGACGAGCCATGCTCGGCACTGGATCCGATTGCCACGGCGCGCATTGAAGAACTTATCAGCGAATTGAAAAAACATTACACAATAGTGATCGTAACGCATTCCATGCAACAAGCTGCACGCGTATCGCAACAGACATGCTTCTTCCACTTAGGCAAGGTGATTGAAACGGGTGCTACCAGCCAGATTTTCACCAGCCCGAAGCACCAGCAGACGCAGGATTATATCACCGGCCGTTACGGCTGATCAGGCTTCCTGCATAACTCTGCTTTGGCTTAAAATCTGCTTGCGATGAAGTCTCATAATAATATGGCCGGCCATACGTAGTCTCCTCATTTACTATTGCACATATAAAGCGCGGGATGACGCGCTCGCGTCCTGTAGCAACACGAAACATTCCAGACAGTTTTCCTAAAGGCGGGCGGCATGTGGCGTTTGGCCTCTGGCTGTCCGTGCCACACTGATGCGCCTGCGCAGTCAATCGATTGAGAGGCCAGAATCCCATGCGAAAGAATGGCCGGGAAGGGGAAAAATGCCTTATTTTCGCTACCCGGCACAGCTTATTAAGCTTTTTTTATGCTTGTTTTGCTATGCTTATAGTTCGGCCAGAAGCCAGATTTTAGTAATATATCGATATATTTCATATGGTTGAAATCATTGAGCGGCCCTTTGCATCCTCCATGGAGCGCAGGTTAAACCTGCGGCTCCTGGCCTATTGGGAA